>CAZWCS010000223.1:0-1555 GCA_964632805.1 uncultured Desulfobacterales bacterium | reverse complement strand
ATTGTCACCAGGGACGGCACCCGGCATGAAGCCGACCTTGTCATCAGCAACGCCGGGGTCAAGCCCACCGTCAATCAGCTGATCGGCCGTGATGCGTATCCTTCGGATTTTCTGAAAACCGTCGACGCCTACCAGTACTCGGAAGCCACCCTGCAGGTCAAAGTGGCCCTGGACGCCCCGGTAATTGAAAACGAGTCCATGGTTATGTACATCGGAGAAGACGATGTGGCCGCCATTGAAAAAATGGTGGCCGAAGACATCATCCCGGAATCGGCCACCCACGCCATGATTCCGGTGGTTTCCAACATTGACCCCACGGCCGCCCCGGAGGGCAGACAACTGGTCTTTGTGGGCGGCGGTGTCCGGAATCCCGCCGCTACTACTTCCCGGGAAACCTGGAAGAAGTGGGAAGCCTCCTACCTGAACGCACTGGAGGTCGTTTTTCCCGGAGTGCGGGAGCATATTCTCTGGACGGAAACCTCCACACCCACGGATATCAACAACATGTTCGGCGAAGACGGCTGCGTTATCGGCATCTCCCAGAAAATCGGTCAGATCGGCGCAGACCGGCCGGCCCTGATGGATCCGGCGGTGAACAACCTCTACCACTGTTCTGCGGACACCGGGCAACACGGGGTCGGCGGTGAACTGGCGGCGGACAGCGCTCTGCGCCTGTACCGCCATCTGTTGTCCGCCTGAACGGATCGTCGCAGCCGTAATGAACGCCTTCGACCCAAACCCGGAAAAAACCGCCCGGGAAGAGGCGACCCGCCTCTTGACTGGCCGTCGGGATTTTGCCGGAACTTATATGAGCGTGGCCAACCTGGAGCTCCTTTTTCACCATCATCCCCAAACCGGCAGTCGGCAAATGGTCGCCGGATTGCACAGCGTACTCAAAGGACAGGAACACGCAGGCCAACGTCAGGCCTTTTTCCTGTATCGCAAAACCGCCAATCTGCTGCGGGATATCATTCTCAACAGCGACCGGCAGGGAGTGGCCCGCCATGCCCATCAGACTCTGCGCGGTCTTCTGGGATCCACCACCGGCCCCGCTTTCCGATCGGCAGCCGAGGCGCTGGGTGCCTTGCCGGCAACAACCGGCACCGAAACCGTGACCCCGGCTTTGCCCGCTTCGGATATACCCCTGCCGAGCATCGGCTGGGCCGATCTCCTGGGTCGGGCCGGGCTGCCGGCCGATGCGCCACACCATCGCAAAGGCCGCAATCTGGTTTTGAATATCCCCGGCACGGACCGCATTCTCAACATCAAAACCGCCTTAAGTAACGAACAAAAAAAATTGCTCGGCGGCGAAGGGGTCTGGATGGTTCATCTGGCAGCAATATGGCCCACCATCTGCCGCCATCCGCAAATTTTTCACATTCCCGAACCACTGGCGGTCAACGGCCAGCATCTTTTTCAAATCCCGGACCTGCCGGCTGCCGCAAAACGTCTGACCCGACCCGCTTATTCCATGGCTTTTATCAGCCACCGGGACTATTTCTGTTATCCCAATGCGCCGACAGCGACGGGAACCCTGCTTCCACCGGGGAAACTG
>CAZWCS010000222.1:0-1570 GCA_964632805.1 uncultured Desulfobacterales bacterium | reverse complement strand
CATTTTGGGGCTGTTGAGAGAAGTCAAAAAACCGGTATTTATGGATGGACACTATTTAGCAAATGTAAGAACACAAATCTGCACCCTATTAAATTTATAATGAAAATTCTAAGGCCCCTGCAAATAAGTTTTAACCATATGGTGCTGGAACAGGGCGGGCGATTCTATTTCACGGCTTCGGCTATCCTGGGCATCAATCTTGTTACCGGCGAGGAGCTTCTTGATTTATATTTTTTACAAGACGCCCTTGAAGGAATGGGGGAAAGCCCATTGCCGGATACGGGCATGCCAAAGCCCAACGGCGAGTTTCTTGTTTCCGGCCGTTTTTATACGCCCGAAGAAAAACCCGCAACCGGTGGGGAGGTCAAGGTAAGGCTGAAGGATAAAGAAAAAAACCTGTTTGTTTTTGGTCCCAGAAAATGGCAGGCGGGTTTGCCGTCCGCACCCGAGCCGATAACCAGCATGCCCCTTGTTTATACCAAAGCCTTTGGTGGGGCAGGGTATGAAAAAAATCCGGACGGAATCGGTTTTGATGATGGTCTGCTACCCTGCATTGAAAATCCCGGGCAATTGATCACTTCCAAAAACGACAAACCAGGGCCTGCCGGATTTGCGCCGCTTACCCCCATGCTGCCCCAGCGCATGCAGTATCAGGGCACCTATGACGTGGATTATAAAAGAAAATATTTCCCGGGATATCCCCAGGACCATGACTGGAAATATTTTCTGTGCGCCCCGGAAGACCAGTGGATAAAGGGCTATTATCAGGGCAATGAAATTTTTGCCCTGTATAATATGCACCCGGAAATTCCTGTAATAGAGGGCAGGCTGCCCGGGCTTTATGCCCGGTGTTTTATCAATCAGAAACAAGAAGGTGGCAGCGTATTCGGCGAGCTCCCGTTAAACCTTGACACCATCTGGTTCTTTCCGGATAAATTGTTGGGATTGCTCATCTTCAGAGGGGTGACCGAGGTCCGGGATGATGAGGCGGAAGACATTACCCATGTTTTATGCGCTTTGGAAGACGGCTTTCAGGAGCGCCGGGATCTTGAATATTACCGGGCGGCTTTTAATAAAAGGCAGAACAGTGACGATGAATTGTTAACAAACTTAAAAACCCGCGATTTGATACCCGAGGGGCACAAAAGCGCCATGGAATTGTTGTTTGAGGGCGCTTTAAGCAATACAGACGAAAATGAATTTTCCAAAAATGTAGAAGCAAAATCAGCGGCTATGCAAAAAATGGCTGATCAGAAAATCGAGGAGGCCATTGAGCAGGCTGAAAAAAACATGCAGGACATCGATATCCCTGACCAGGCAAGGGAGTTATTGTCCGGCCAGGACGGGAAACCGGACATCAGAAAACTGATCAGCAGCCAGAGACAGGCGCAACCGGATCCGGCGGATCCGGACCTGAGGCAATTAAACACAAGGCTGGAGGCGGCCATACCCGGTATTACGGCGGGTGATCCGGCAAAGCTGGATCTCAAGGATTTTTCTTTTGATAAAATTGATGAAATCATGCTGGCCGTAGATGAATTTTCTGAAAAAAAAAAGAAAACGGCAAAGG
>CAZWCS010000221.1:0-1571 GCA_964632805.1 uncultured Desulfobacterales bacterium | reverse complement strand
ATGTCTCCCAGCAATCCCCACGGGCAAGGCCTGGCGGCCTTCGCCCGTGCCACCCATTAAAGCTTATTCTCGATTGGCCTGAAAGGGTGCCACGGGCCCGGGCTCCGTTCATCTCCTCGGCCGCGGGCCGGGCTCCGCCTTTCGGCCCGGGCGGCCTTCGGGATGAACGTTCGCCTACCGGCCGGCCTGCGAGACACACAGCCGGAAGCCCAGGTAGTAGCTCGAGTAGCCGGGTACGTCCCAGCCGCGATTGGCCGACCGGCAGTGCCTGGCGTAGTAGATCCAACTGCCGCCGCGAGACCCGCGGTTCGAGCCGGATGACGGGCCAGTAGGATCGGTAACACTACCGGACGGATAATCCCCATACCAATCCTGACACCACTCCCAGACATTGCCGTGCATGTCATACAACCCCCAGGCGTTGGGTTGTTTCTGCCCCACGGCATGCGTCTTGCCTCCGGCATTGCCGCAATACCAGCCCATCTTGTCTAAATTGGGCTCATGACCGCATTTGGTTTCCTGGATGCCGCCATTTGCAAAGGCTGTGCTGCTGCCCGCCCGGCAGGCATACTCCCACTGGGCCTCCGTGGGCAGACGATAATTTTTATTGTCTTTTCGATTTAACCAATCAATGTACTTATGGACATCATTCCAGGAAACACAGGTTACCGGATGCTTGTCGGTTTGAGAGAAACCAGGGCTGTCCCAAAAACGCCCCGCTTTCTTTTCCCATTTTTTCCCCGTCCATATATAAGCACCGCCACCTGTCTCCGCCTCGGTTTTATAACCGGTATCACTTATAAAGGCCCGGTACTGACCAATGGTCACCTCCGTGGTCTGCATGTAAAACCCGCGAGTCAAGGTCACTTGGTGCCGGCGCTCATCACTGTCCCGGCCGGATTCAGACGAAGGACTGCCCATCATAAAGGTGCCCGGCTTAATCCACACAAACTTCATGCCCAGGGAGTTGGTGAAGGCCGGCTCCTCCTGCCGGGCGGCAAAATAAACGGCCAGAACAGCGATCAGCACCAGTACCACGGCCGCCACCCCCAGGCCGATTTTTTTGCGGGAGGTGCCGCCCCCTGATGGCGGGCTGCCATCTTTTTTGGCGGCCGTTCGCGCTGCCTGTTTCTTCTCCTTTTCTGCTTGTTTTTGCCGCGCCTTTTCCTGCCGCTGTTTTTCGTCCGCCTCCTGACGGGTCTTTTGCCCGGCCAATTTCCGGGATAAAACTTTCTTTTTTTCTTTTAATCCGGTTTGGTCGGCGGTCAGGGGAAGCAGTTTATCGATAACAGCCAGGGCTTTCTCCAGGTCGCCGGCATCTTCGGCCTCTTTCATTTCGGCTTCCAGGGTCTGCTGCTTTTGCTGCCGGGCTTGCGCCTTTGGCAGCAGACCGGCGGCCTGTTCATGGTCCGGATCAATCTCCAGCAGCTCTTGCAGATGGCCGATGGCCTGGTCCCACCGGCGGTTTTTCAGGGCGGTCCGGCTGTCGGCCAGAAGTTGATCAACCTGCTCTTGCTGCTGCCGGGCGGTCTTATCTTCGGCCAACGCCGCATCCAGGGCGGCCAGCATAT
>CAZWCS010000220.1:0-1721 GCA_964632805.1 uncultured Desulfobacterales bacterium | reverse complement strand
TATGGGGAGAAAATTTTTGCAAAGCCGCCGCCAGGGCTTCCCGGCTGTAGGGATAGACCACATAATCGAGAATTTTTACTTCCACCCCGGCCCGTTCCAGAGAAGCGGCCAAATAGGCCAGTCCCAGAGGCGGCGAGGGGGTTTCGGAGATGGGATAAAAGGGGTTAATCAGTAAAAAGCGCATCAGTGCGGCCCCCAGGGGAGCGATTTAATAATGAACTTCCGGCTGTCCTGCTGCCGGGCGAAACGCCTTTTGTCAATGCAAAAGAGATAGGGCCCGAAGCGGCTTCGGGCCCTATCTTATTTTTGATAAAGGTGGTTCCTCCGCAGCGGTTAGAACAGACCATGCACCTTCCCGGTTTCCGTGTCCACATCGATTCGCCGGAAGGCGGGGTTGGAGCCGGTACCGGGCATGAGACTGATGGTGCCCGCACAGGGGCAGAGGAACTTGGCACCGGAATAGATCAGCACGTCGCGGATCGGCAGCCGCCATCCCTTGGGAACGCCCTTCAGCGTCGGATCATGGGAAAGACTCAGATGGGTTTTGACCATCATGGTAGAGAAATCCGCATATTTGGGATCGTCCTCCAGCATTTTGGCCTTCTGTTCCGCCTCGGGCTGCCAGTCCACTCCCTCGGCACCGTAAACTTCTTTGGCGATCAGGTCGACCCGGTCCCGCAGCTTCATTTCCAGGGGATAGAGGAAATCAAAATCATTGCCTTCTTCGCAGGCATCAACGACCGCGTCGGCAAACTCCAGGGCGCCTTCGCCGCCCAGTTCCCAGTGCTTGGATTCGGCGCAACGGGCGCCGGCGGCCTCGGCGGCCTTTTTCACGATTTCCACTTCCGCATCGGTGTCGGTGTAGAATCGATTGACGCAGACCACCGGATTGATGCCGGCTTTGCGGATCACGCCGATCATGTGGACCATGTTTTCCACACCCTTTTCCACCAGTTCCAGATTTTCCTTGGTGTAGGCGTCGTCCAGCGCCTTGCCGGCCACCACTTTGGGACCGCCGCCGTGCATCTTCAAGGCCCGGATGGTCGCCGTCAGCACCGATACGTGCGGTTTCAAACCGCTGTTGCGGCATTTTACGTTCCAGAATTTTTCAAACCCGATATCCGCGGCAAACCCGGACTCGGTGACGTGATAGTCGAACAGTTTCAAACCGACCCGGTCGGCGATAATGGAGCTCTGGCCCACGGCGATATTGGCAAAGGGGCCGGCATGCACAAAGCAGGGCTGGTACTCAGCGGTGCACATCAGGGTGGGGTTGATGGTGTTTCGCATAAAGGCGGTCATGGCGTTGCCCACTTCCAGGTCGCCGCAGGTGACCGGTTTGCCGCTCTTGTCAAAGGCCACGGTGATGTTGTTGATGCGCTCTTTCAGATCGGCCAGGTTGGTGGCCACGGCCAGAATGGCCATCAGTTCGGAACCCACGGCAATACCGAACTTGGACTGCATGGTAAAGCCGTCAAAGCGGCCGCCCAGCCCGATGACGATGTTGCGCAGGGCCTGGGCGCAGAAGTCGATGATCCAGCCGAACTCCACCCGGGTGGGGTCAATGTTCAGCCGGGGCATTTTGGTCAGCCGTTCCAGCTGCTCATCACTGTAGTTGCGTTCATGCTGCATACGCGCCGTCAAGGCCACCATGCCGAGGTTGTGAGCGTTCATGATGTCGTTGATGTCGCCGGTCAACCCCAGGGAAAACTCGGTCATGG
>CAZWCS010000219.1:0-2022 GCA_964632805.1 uncultured Desulfobacterales bacterium | reverse complement strand
CCCTATGACTCCGAACACCGGAACATGGCCTTTGTGGGCGGCAACTGGATGGGCATGAGCCAGGAGGAGGATCACTGGTATGTAAAGAAACCCCTGCCGGAACTGGCCCGCTACCGGACCCCCATCGACCGGCTCTATCTCTGCAATCACACCTCCTATCCCGGCGGCCTGGCCCTGCAGGCGGTACCCTACAATCTGATGCACATTCTGATTGAAGACCTCCAGCTCAAACCCGGAGAGTGGTGGTATCCCTCGCCCTGGTTTATCCCGTCGGACGCCTGAGCCGTCAGAAGCGGGGGGAAAGCAGACGTTTTCACGTGCAATCGTTTATCGCTATAAAGATAATAAGGAGGCGCTATGACCCATCATGACCAACTTGGCCCGGGGCAGATCAGCGTGGAACTGCCTACTGTCCCGAAAATGGCCGAAGAAATTGCATGCGATGTGGCAGTAATTGGCGGGGGGCCCAACGGATTGATTACCAGCGCTTATCTGGCGAGAGCCGGGCTGAAGGTAGTGGTGCTGGAAAGACGCTACGAGGTGGGCGGCGGTCTGGCTACGGAAGAGATCCTGTTTCCCTCCTATTTTGCCAACACCCACGCCACCTATCACATGATGACCGATTACATGCCGGTGCTGCGGGATTTTGATTTAACCACCCATGCCCTGCATTTTGTCAAGCCGGTCAGCCAGACCGGGGTAATTTTCAAGGACGGCCAGTGTCTGAACATCTCCAGCAAAATTCAGCACACGGCGGACCAGATCTCCAAGTTTTCCCTTGCGGATGCCCAAAGCTTTGAAGATACCATTCGGGAGTTTATCCAGATGGTGGACGAACTGCTGGCGCCGGGCACCTATTATCCGCCGCTGCCGCCCATGGAACTGGTGGTCAACATGAACCGCACGGAGATCGGCAAAAAACTGGCGGAGATTTCCGAGGACACCCCGGTGGAGATCGTTTCGCGCATGTTCGAAGACGACCGGGTGCGGGCGGCCTTTCTGTATACCGCCTGCATGTGGGGGCTGTCACCCAACGAAGGGGGTCTGGGGTACCTGGTGCCGCTGTTGATGTGCCGTTGTGCCATGAACAAGGCCATCTGTATCGGCGGATCGCATAAGCTGGCCAGCAGCCTGGCCAAAGAGGTTATCAAAAATGAAGGACTGATTCTGGAAAACGCGGAGGTCACCAGGATTCTGATGGAAAACGGCCGGGCCGTGGGGGCGGAGACCTTTGACGGCTACCGCATCAAGGCCAAAGCGGTGGTTTCCAGCCTGGATCCCCAGACCACCTTTTTGAAGCTGGTGGGCAAGGAAAACCTGCCGCCGGACCTGGCCGGATACGCGGAACGGTGGCAGTGGGACACCTCCAGTTTTTTCACCACCCACGTGGCCCTGAACGAGCCGTTGCAGTACAGGGCCGACGACCGGGAGATCGATCGGGCCTTCATGAACGTTGTCGGCCTGGAGAGCATGGAGGACGTGGTCCGTTTGATCGAAGGCGCCAAAGCGGGCCGGGTGGAAGTGGTTGGCGGTCACGCCACCGTGGAGACTATATACGACCAGACCCTGGTACGGGTGCCGGGCAAGCACACGGCCTTTTTCCAGATGGTGGCCCCGTCGCAGATCGAAGGCGGCTGGGAGGAGAAACACGCCGAAGTGGAGGAAAAGGTTCTCTCCACCTGGTCGGCGTATGTGGGCAATAATCTCAAAGACAACATTATTATGACCGCTTCGGAGTCTCCCCTGGATATTGAACGCCGGATTCCCTGCATGAAGTACGGCTCCATCAAGCACGGGGAGTACAACTCCATGCAGATGGGGACCATGCGGCCCAATGACATGTGTTCCCGGACCAGCACGCCGCTGGAAGGGCTGTATGTCTGCGGGGCCTCCACCTATCCCGGAGGGCTGGTTATCGGCGGGCCGGGGTATATCGCCGCCCGGTGTGTGGTCCAGGACCTGGGGGCCAACCAGTGGTGGGAGCTCCCGGATTATGTGAAACAATACGTCGAGGAGTATATG
>CAZWCS010000218.1:0-2188 GCA_964632805.1 uncultured Desulfobacterales bacterium | reverse complement strand
AGAAGGCGTTCCTGTGATTAACCTCCATTTGTGGTTCGATCGCAAACTGACCGAATGTGGTCTGACCCCGGCCGCTATTACCGGGTATGATCGGGAGCTGCAGCGGCACCTGGATGTGGGCCTGGAAATATTGTCCGGCCGGGCGGATGCCGGGCCGGCTATCCGGGTGGTGGCCGAACTGTTGAATCTGGATTTCATCCCCATGCATTGGGAGCGCTTTGATTTTTTAATTACCAAGGCCATCTTTTTTGATAAAAATGTGCAGGCCTTTTTATCTTTTTTGACCGATCCGGCTTTCCAGGAGATGGCCCAGGGCTATGCCGGCTATGATCTTTCCAAATGCGGAAAAATGATTTATCCGGAATAGTGGGCGCACCAGGCGGTGGATATTCGCCTCACCGATCCTCTCTTTCTGGAAAAAACCTGTGAGCGCCTTCCTTCCCGGGTGGATCATCGCGGGTGATGCGGCCAGACCCGCTTCATCAGCGCCGTTGTTTCCGGTAATCCTTTTTTTCAGATGAAGTCAGATAAAAATAAGCGCCCGGCAGACTGGTTACCAGCAGGGTCAGGCCGTACAAAAGGGAGACCACCAGGGAGGTGGCTTTATCTGCATTGACAAAAAGGAACAAGGCGACCATGCTGCCTTCCCGCACGCCCCAGCCGGCCAGGGATACCGGCAGAATCATTGTCAGAAAAACCGGAGGCACCAGCACCAGGTAGATAAGAAAATCGTATCTCAGGCCCACGCTATGGCCCAGGGTATACAGGGCGCCGATGGCAAAAAGATGGACCAGGAGACAGATCAGAAACAATTGCCCACTGATTTTCCAGGAGACGAAGATTATCCGGAGACGGGTGGAGATATCATGAACATATTTCAGGATTTTGATATTGGCCAGAACGGTCCATTGCCGGGCAAAAACCAGGGCGACCAGACCGGTTATCAGAATCAGAACAACAGCGGCAATCGCAGTCGTCAATGTTTCGGGAAAGCGCTCGGCGCCGATGGCCAGGGCCAGCAGATTGAGGAGTAACAGGCCGGAAACACCGATGATGCGGTCGATGAGTACCGCGTAGATGGATTCTTTACGGGAATAGCCGGTGGCCTTCAGATCGATGATGCGGACCACATCACCGCCAACGCTGGTAGGCAGGGCCTGGTTAAAAAAAACAGCTTTGAAATAGCTTTTCAGGAAAAAGCCTCCGCCGGGTTCGTGTTGTAATGCCCGCATCATGAGTTTCCAGCGGGTGGCCGCCAGCATGGTGCTGATGAATTGCAGGCCGATCGCCGCCGCGAGCAGATCCGGCCGGGCCGAAGCAAAGGCGCGCAGAGTTGCCTGGCCGTCCACCGCTCTGACGATAAAAAGAAAAATGATCACGGTGATTGTGGATTTAACGAGGAAGGAAATCATTGACCGGCCCCATCAAGATGAATATGCCGGTAGCGGTCCGCGATGCAGACGGCGGCGGTGGCAGCGGTGAATTCGGTCAGTTCCGGCAGGGAAAAACGGTTGTTAAACGCCCCCAGGTGGGGGCCGGTGAGGATAGCAATATCCCGGGCGCCTTTTTTCAGCTTTGCAATGGCCTCAGGAAAATAGCCCCGCTGCCCCAGAAATTCGGCAAATTCTTTCTGGGTCATATCTTCCTGCTCCGGGGCGCGCAAGATTTCTTCCATGTGTTTGTCCGTTCCCATTTCTTCGATCAGGCGCGGCGTCAGTCTGTCCAGGTTCACCGGTGGATGTCCGTTGCTGTTGTTTTCCGTGAATCCCCGGTAATAATTTCGGAAAATCACCGCCAGCGCGGTTTTGATCAGGTCGGGTGCAAACTGGTCGCGCATATCCACCGCAGAGCCGTCGGGATTGCGGCCTGTGCGGGACAGGTCCCGGCAGCGGAAATAACTTCCCAGAATCAGGCTGAGGCTGAGAATCTGACCACCGATTCGTTCGTAAAAATTTCGGCCGCTATCGGGGGTGCGAATGAAGTGTTCAAAATCCCGGATGCCGGTTTGGCCGATATTGGGATACTGGCAGGATGTCAGCCACTGATCCAGGCGACCGCCCCGGTGCCATTGATAAACACCCCGGTCGTTCCGGCGCCGGCGCTGGACCCGGTTGTGAAAAAGCGGAATCAAAGCGGTATGAACAATTCCCCGGGAAGCCAGCCGCCCCCTGGCCCGCTTCTGCGTCTG
>CAZWCS010000217.1:0-2302 GCA_964632805.1 uncultured Desulfobacterales bacterium | reverse complement strand
AACGAACAAGGATAGATCGTGGAGCGAAGCGAGCCACGATCTTATCCGGTGGTTGAACAAGCCCGCCGAAGGTACGCTATAAGAAAATATCTTTTTTTCAGACAGGGAGTAAGCAGACCAAGGCGGGGATGTGGTGTTTGGTGAGGGCGCAGAAGTGGCGGGGCCTGCCGGCAGGCCTTTTAAAGCAGTCTATTGTCATCATAAAGTGTCTTGCCTCCTTTTGTTTAGTGCACTGCCGTTATTGCCTCGGCAGGGCATCATCCGGGGTTCCACGGTCTATGACGAAAGCCCAGGATAACCATCGGTGACTGGCATCGGGGGCATTTAACGGCAGGCCTCGGGCGGAGGCCTGCCGTTTCAAGTTTGACATGTAAAATCATTTGAACTAATTGCAGCAGCTTTTTCGCGTTGCCGTGAAGAAACCCGTAGTCGCGCACCCGGCGGAAGCCCTTTGGGAGCACATGCTGTAAGATGAGCTGAAGAAAATCCTCGCCGGCAAGGGTGCGGTAGCGGACCTGGCCGGTCTTGCTTTCCGTATATTTAAAAGTAACCCGGCCGTTCTGATTGGCCACGATGTTCTTTTCACTGATCACGCCCCGGTATAAGTATCTGGACAGATACTTTATGGCCGAGATGCCTTTGCCGACTTGCCGGCAGTCAACGACCCATTGTGACGGCGTTTGAGGCGCGCGCAGGCCGTTGGTCCTTAACGCCTTTAAAAACCGGGCGCGGAACACTTTCGCCAGGGCAAATTCATTGAACAGGTATTTGCCTTTTTTCTTTTTCCATTGGCGTCGGCGCTGATCAATCCCCCCGCCGGGCACAACTATGTGGATATGGGGATGATAGTCCAGCCTGCGGCTGTGGGTATGCAAGGCCATGGTCAGGCCGATCTGGGCGCCCAGGTTTTTCGGGTTTAAGCCAAAGTCTTTGAGCGTTTCGGCCACGCAGGCAAAGAACAGTGCATACACCTGTCTTTGGTGTTGCCAGGCCAATGACCGCAATTCATACGGCAGGGTAAACGACACCATAAAATAAAGCACCGGCAGCAGCTTTTCCTGCTGTCGGTCGATCCATCTATCTGCCTCATGGTTCTGGCATTTGGGGCAACTGCGATGCCCGCAGGACAGCGGCTGCCAGTGCCCGTAATGACAGTCCGGGCAATGTACGTAAAATTCTCCGGATGCTTTTGTGCGGCATCTGCTGATGGACCGTAAGGCCTGGCGGTGTCCCGGCAGGGTTGTTTGGCCATGCTTTGTTATAAACCGGTCGTAATATTGGTCAACGATAGGAGCCAGTTCCATGATCACACCCTCCTAAAATCAACATGCAGCGTGTTGATCAGCGCATTAAGGGTCGTCAGGCTGTCCTTTTCCGTGACATCGCTTAAGTGCGTATAACGGGCCGTTGTGGCGGGGTTGGCATGGCCCAGCAGGGCCTGGATATGACGGAGGCTTAAGCCGCGTTCCAGAAGGTGGGTGGCAAAACTGTGACGCAGGGAATGAATCGAGACTTTTTTTTAATGCCGCATTCGGCCACTACCACTTTCATGGCGTTCTGGGCACCTCCCCTGTCCATATGGGTGGTGGCGGCCCGGATGGTTTTTAGCGAGCCAACGGCATTGGGGAATAAAAAGTAAGGATGCCTGTGCCGGGCCCAAAGCGCCCGCAGGCCCCGCAACGTCAAATCCGGCAACGGCACCAGGCGATCCTTGTGCCCTTTGCCGCGACGGATGTGGACCCACTTGCGCTCGGCGTCAATATCCCCCACCTGGAGAGACAACGCCTCTTCCAGGCGAAGCCCCATGGAATAGGTGGTCAACAAAAACACCCGGTAGCGCAACTTCTTTGTCGCGCCGATAATCCGTTCGATCTCTGAAGGAGTCAGAATGTCCGGCAGGGTCTTGATCCTGGGCGGCTTGATGATGTTGATCCAGTCCCAATCCCGTTTCAGCACAAAGCGCCAGAAAAATTGCAGCCCGTTGCGGTCAACCTTGACCGTACTCCAGGAGTGGGTGTTGACCAGGTTGATGAAATAGGCTTCCAGCTGGTCCGGCGTCAGTTGATCGGGACAGCATCCAAAATAGTCCCGGACACGGCGAATCGACCGGGAATAGGCGTCAATCGTCTTTTGGCTCTTGCCCTGAAGCTTGAGCAGGTCCCGGTGCCGCTGATACAGCCCGTTAAATCGGTTTACTTCCGCTTGATTCATGGTATACTCCTCTCATTAGGGGTGCCCGGAATTGGACACAGTAAGGAGTATACACGATTTATTAACCCGCCGCGTAGCGGCTTCGTTCAAC
>CAZWCS010000216.1:0-2425 GCA_964632805.1 uncultured Desulfobacterales bacterium | reverse complement strand
GGATGAACGTTCGCCTACCGGCCGGCCTGCGAGACACACAGCCGGAAGCCCAGGTCGTAGAACGTGAAGCCGGGAACGAACCCGTAGCGATTGGCCGACCGGCAGGTCAGCGCGCCGTAGTACCAACTGCCGCCGCGGTTCACGCAGCTCGAGCCGGATGCCGGGCCAGTAGGATCGGTCACACTACCGGACGGATAATCCCCATACCAGTCCGCACACCACTCCCAGACATTGCCGTGCATGTCATACAGGCCCCAGGCATTAGGCGTAAAGCTTGCCACTGGAACCGTCTTTTTCCGGCACTGCCCCTTGGAACAACCGCTATAAGGATGGTTGCCATCATAATTCGCCTGAGATGTGGACAGACAGCTGCCAGTATGAAACGGCCCGGTTGTCCCCGCCCGGCAGGCATACTCCCATTCCGCTTCCGTGGGCAGGCGGTAGGTCCGGCCGGTTTTCTGCGACAGCCAGTCGGCAAAGGCCCTGGCCCCGTGCCAGCTCACCTCCACCATGGGCTGATCACTGCTTTGCCCGAATTTGTTACCACGCAAACTGTAACTGCTGTTGCGCCGGATGGGACAATCGTCATCGCCCCAGTCCACCCCGCTTTCCTTATGCGTTGCCTTCAAAAATTCCCGGTACTGACCAATGGTCACCTCGGTGGTCTGCATGTAAAACCCGCGAGTCAAAGTCACTTGGTGCCGGCGCTCATCACTGTCCCGGCCGGATTCAGACGAAGGACTGCCCATCATAAAGGTGCCCGGCTTAATCCACACAAACTTCATCCCCAGGGAGTTGGTGAAGGACGAACCAGACGGGGTGGCAACCGCAGCCTTATCCAGGACAATGTAGACATCTTTGTCCTGTCCGGCAGACAGATTCTTCCACACGGTTTTCGTCTCATACCCGGACTTGTCCACCCGGATTTGATACCGGCCGGGCGAAAGTTCTATGCCGTCGTGATAAGCCGGAGTGATATTCATGATCCGCACCCGGGCGTCCGACGGCGTGGGGTGTACGGTCAGGCGACCGGAGGGCGGCGGCTGGGGTTCGGGTTCTTTTTGCAGGGCTATTTCAATCTCCAGGTGCTGCCCGGCGGATACGCTTCTGCCTACGGTCCGGGTCTGATAATCGGCCCTGGAGACCTGGATGCGATAATACCCCGGAGACAGCTCCATACCGTCCCAGTAGGTGGCATTGCTGTTTAAAAACCGCACCCGGGCATCCGACGGGCGGGGGTGCACCGTTAAACGGCCAACTACCGGCTGCTTTTCGGGAATTTCCGACAAAACAACTTCCACATCCAGATTCTGACCGGCCGATAATAAACGGGAAACGGTCCGGGGCTGATACCCCTCCCGGGTCACCCGGATTCGATACTGACCGGGCGGCAGTTTCATGCCGTCCCGGTAGGTGGCATTGTTATCCATAAGCTGGACATGCGCATCCGACGGGCGGGGATGAACCGTTAACCGGCCGGCTGCAGGCGGCGCCGGCTCCTCCTGCCGGGCGGCAAAATAAACGGCCAGAACAGCGATCAGCACCAGTACCACGGCCGCCACCCCCAGGCCGATTTTTTTGCGGGAGGTGCCGCCCCCTGATGGCGGGCTGCCATCTTTTTTGGCGGCCGTTCGCGCTGCCTGTTTCTTCTCCTTTTCTGCTTGTTTTTGCCGCGCCTTTTCCTGCCGCTGTTTTTCGTCCGCCTCCTGACGGGTCTTTTGCCCGGCCAATTTCCGGGATAAAACTTTCTTTTTTTCTTTTAATCCGGTTTGGTCGGCGGTCAGGGGAAGCAGTTTATCGATAACAGCCAGGGCTTTCTCCAGGTCGCCGGCATCTTCGGCCTCTTTCATTTCGGCTTCCAGGGTCTGCTGCTTTTGCTGCCGGGCTTGCGCCTTTGGCAGCAGACCGGCGGCCTGTTCATGGTCCGGAGAAATTTTCAGCAGTTCCTGCAGATGGCCGATGGCCTCCGGCCATTGGCAGATGCCCAGGGCCGCTCGGCTGTCAGCCAGCAGTTGATCAACCTGCTCTTGCTGCTGCTGCTCTTCCAGCAAAGCCTGCTGGGCGACCTCAACTGTGTCCAAGGCCGCGGCCAGAGCGCCGGCGTCAGCGTACCGATCGTCCGGGGCGCGCTTGAGAAGTCTGGTCATCACCGCGTCTATGGCCGGAGGAAGATGGGGAATGATTTGTGAGGGCAGTTCGGGAATGCCGACAGCGACTTGACCGGTGAGCATTTCATACAAAACCATGCCCACCGAATAAAGATCGGCCCGGTGATCGATGGTTCTGGCCCCTTGCATCTGCTCCGGGGCCATGTAGTAGGCCGTGCCCAGAGACTGGGCCGTCTGGGTAAAACGGGAGGGCGAGAGGGTCTTGGCAATGCCGAAATCCAGAATTTTCAGGCCGATGTCCGGAAAATCACCGGTGA
>CAZWCS010000215.1:0-2442 GCA_964632805.1 uncultured Desulfobacterales bacterium | reverse complement strand
CCGGATAAGATCGTGGCTCGTTGTCACTCGCACGATCTATCCTTGTTCGTTATGGTAGGCCACCGGCCCGCTCCCGTCAAGCTGCGAAAAAACAACTCCCCCACTACCGCTTCACGCGCCGAATAGATAATGATTGTCTTGAAGAAAAAAATATGCTTTGCTGATGTTGTCGATAATTTCGGGGACGATCCCGGGCAGAATATGAAAACGTCTCCAGGGAGAGGGGAACAGCAGAAATGTCACGAGAAAAACCGACGCCGGACTTTCCGGACAGACGACTCCTTCTGAAAGCTTCCGTACCGGCGGTTGCCTACCTGGTGATCTGTTCCGCCTATATTGTCCTTTCCAGCCGAATGGCCGCGGCCCTGGCGGAAAGCACCCAGCAACTGCAAACCATTGAAGCGGTCAAAGGCATCCTGTTTGTCATCGTCACCAGTCTGCTCTTTTTTTTCCTCTGCCTGTCCTTCCTGATCCGGATCGAACGGCAGAAAAAGCTTCTGCTGCAAAGCGAACGAAGAGCCGTAGCCGCCATGTGCAGTGCCACCCTGGCCCATGATCTGAACAACTTTCTGCTGGTGCTCTACGGAGTCATTGAAAAGCTTCGGGAGCGGGAAGAAGAAGATACTTTTTTTCGCCACCTCCGGGAAGAACTGGAGCAGGAGCTTAGCAATCTTTCCCGCCTGGCCAGGCGACTGACCCAGTCCACCCGGCAGTTGCAACCGGAAGAGAACGTCTCCGTGAACCTGCCGGAAGCACTGTCCCAGATTGCCGCCATGGTGCGCAAACATCCGGCCCTGCTCGCCTGCAGTCTGCGTCTGGGTCCCCTCCCGGAGACATCCCTGCCGCTCCCCCCGGGCCTGCTGGAGCAGGCCATGGTCAATCTCATCATTAACGCCGCCCAGGCCGCCGGCCGGGGCGGCGAAATTGAAATCACCGGGCAACAGAACAAAACAACAATGACCCTGGATATCCATGACAGCGGCCCCGGGGTTTCCGCCGATATGGCCGAAACCATTTTTGACCTGGGTTTCACCACCAAAAAAGAAGGCACCGGTCTGGGACTTCTCTCCGCCCAGGCGTTTGCTTCCTCCTGCGGGGCAACGTTGACAGTGGGGCGTTCCCCCCGTCTCGGCGGCGCCCTGTTCCGGCTGGAAATCCCCCTGCAGGAAGAAACCCCCGACGGGAGAATGCGATCCGCAGAAATATGATCTATAAAAACGACTGGCCGAATATAAGGAGGAATACCTATGACCGACGCAACCCTGCAAGCACTGGACGGTCTCCGCGACCTGTCAATGATCAAATGGTATATTATCCCCCTGTTTGCCCTGGTCTGTTATGTTTACACCCGGGAAATCCGGGAAGCCCGGGCCGGCGGAGACTGGAATGCCGTTCTGGCCGGGGTGACCATCTTTGGCGTAGATTTTTTCAATGAAACCTGGAACGGCTGGGTGATGTATCTGACCCAGCGCTCCGCCTTCTGGACCGTCCCGGGGGACACCGCCCTGCGCACCATGGTGGGCTGGAACATCGAAATCATGCTGATGTTCGCCATTCTGGGCATCGTCTATTACCACACCCTTTCTGACTCCCGGCAACAGAAAATTGCCGGTCTTCCGGAAATGTGGTTCTGGGCCATCGTCACCTCGGCCTTTTGCGTGTTTGTGGAGTGCCTGCTGAACATCGGCGGCCACCTGGCCTGGGAGTATCCCTTCTGGAACCGCTCCTTCGGCGGTGTCTGGCTGATATTTCTGTTCGGCTATTTCCACTTTTTCTGCTTTGCCATTCTGGTCATCACCCGCAAAACCACGGCCGCCAAACTGAAAATCATCGGCGTTATTTACGCCGTTCCCGTTATTATGAATATGGTGGCCATGGGACTGCTGGGCTGGCGGTATTAATTCGTGTCCCTCCATAATTTGAAAATTAATGAAAAGGGGCGAATCATGCGCAATAGGCATGCAAAACCAAAACTCCTTCTTATCGTCTCCGCAATGGTTCTGGTTCTGCTTATGGGGATCCTGACAAAACAAGGGAAATGCGATATGCAAACAAATACCGCCCAAACGGCGATTCAACTCCCCCAACCGGTTGACAAAAACGCCCTTCCGTTGTCCGAGACCCTGGCGGAACGCCGCTCCGTGCGCCGGTTTACTGATACTTGCCCGAACCTCCAGGCCGTTTCCAATCTGCTGTGGGCAGCCCAGGGAATTACCAGTCAACGGGGCCTTCGCACCGCCCCTTCCGCCGGGGCCCTGTATCCCCTGGAAATATATCTGATTACCAGAGACGCCCCGGAGCTGCCGCAGGGACTCTATCACTATCTTCCCCATAGTCATCGTCTGGAGAAGATCAAAACCGGCGACCTCCGCGATGAGCTCTGCCGGGCCGCTCTGCGCCAGGAAGCGGTTCGGCAGGCGCCGCTTTCGATCGTGATTGCCG
>CAZWCS010000214.1:0-2714 GCA_964632805.1 uncultured Desulfobacterales bacterium | reverse complement strand
GCCCTTTTCTCAAAAAATATGGTAAGTTATGTGTTGTTTAGCCTTGGAACTCCGGCTTAAAAGCTCCAGGACAGGCCGCCGCCGCCATACACCTCCACGTCCCGGGCAAACTTCCGTTCGGGCAGAACATCCGTATCAAGGGTATCGGTATAGGCCACAAAGGCGGACAGCGCTATGGTTTCAGCAACGGGATAGGCGGCATTTAGAGAAAGGGTGTATTCATGAAAACCGTCATCCGGCCCCGAAGAAAAATCCTCCCCGGCATATCCCGCCGAAGCGCCGGCCCCGAGCTCCAGCCCGCTGTCCAATTCGAGATCGTAGGACAGGCTGGCACTCAGATAATAATCATCCACTTCATCATAGTCATAATAAACGGCCAGTCCGACCGAAAAACCCGCCGGCAGGGGAACAGAAGCGTCCACAAAAAGCTCGCTGGTGCCGGGCCCGCCGTTGGGAAAAAGATAGGCAATGTGCCCCGCGGTAACTTCCACCGGTTCGAAAGAAAAGGCATAGGACAGGGTCAGATCAACCTCGGAAAACTCGTTATCGTCCAGTGTACGATCATAATCATCCCCATCGTAATTGCCCCAGACATTAATGGCCAGTCCGTTGCCGGCGGCAACATCCACATAAGGCTGTACTACCAGCCCGTCGTTAAAGGTAATTCCCCGCCAGACATAGGCGGAAACAATATCTGCGCCGGCGGTGGCTTCCGCAGCCAGCCCCGCTCCGGCACTGCCGGATAACAATACCCATACCGTCAAAAGTGTCCCGAATGCTTTTTTCATTGTTGTTGTCTCCTTTTTTGATTTTGGTTTCAGAAAGCAAACAGGACAAGGTACTGCGAAGAGTGTGCCAAAACGGGCTCATTGAAAATATATATTAAAATGAGACAGTTGGGCAAGGATGGGAGGCAGAGGGGGCGGGTATTTTATACAATTTTGTGTTTATAATTGTAAATTATAACAATTTTGTAAAACAGGTCTGCTGGAAAAAACAGCGAAGCGCGTCTTTCCCAGGGATTTCCGAATTAAGACTGCACCAGAGAATGACGGGCTGTTCCGGGAAAGACAACTCTCATCAGCGGGAGTCCAAATGCCGGTAAAGGGTTCGGCGGCTGATACCCAGTATGGCTGCCGCCCGTCTTTTGTTGCCGCCCACTTTATCCAGCACGTGGTTTATATACTGTTTTTCGATTTCCGCCAGGGGCGGCAGCACGTCATGTTCCTGCAGCAACCCCGCCGCTGTTGGCGCAGGTGAGGAGGCGGCCGGGTTCTTCAGGGAAACATCCGCCGGCTGTCTTATCCGGGTGGGCAGATGTTCCACGTCCAGATGGGAGCCGTGACAGAAGGTAACCGCTCTTTCAATGATGTTTTGAAGCTCCCGGATGTTGCCGGGAAAGGAATAGGCTGACAGTTCTTCCAGGGCTTCGGGCGTCAACCCCCGGATTTCCTTACGCATCTGCAGACAGTAGCGATTCAGAAAATGCGCCGCCAGCAGCGGCAAATCATCCCGGCGCTCCCGCAACGGCGGCACCGTCAGGGTAAAGGTCTCCAGGCGATAAAACAGATCCTGGCGAAAAGCCCCGGAATCGACAAGGCTCCGAATATCCTGATTGGTGGCGCAGATAACCCGGACATCCACCTCCTGCTCCTTGTTTGATCCCACGGGCCGGAAAGTTCCGTCCTGAAGAACGCGCAGCAGCTTGGACTGAAGGCTGACGGGCATTTCCCCGATTTCATCCAGCAGCAGAGACCCTTGATGGGTTTGTTGAAACAGGCCCGGTCTTTTTTTTACAGCGCCGGTAAAGGCGCCTTCTTCATGGCCGAAAAACTCGCTTTCCAGCAGTTCGGCCGGTATGCCGGCGCAGTTGACCGCCAGAAACGGGGCTTTTTCTCTGAGACTCAAGTCATGCAGTGCTTTGGCCACCAACTCTTTGCCCACCCCGCTTTCTCCCTGAATTAATACCGGCCCTTGGGCATCGGCGATTTCCCGGAGCTGATCAAAGAGAATGCGCATTTTACGACTGCGTCCAATCATGCCCTGAAAATCTTCCTGCACCATAAAGCCCCGAAAACGTTCAACTTCCATCCGCAGTCGCCGATGGCGCAGGATCCGTTCCACACTGATTCGAAAATGTTCCAGATCCAGGGGCTTGGCTAAAAAGTCATCCGCACCGGATTTAAGCGCTTCCACCGCCTGGGGGATGCTGCCGAAAGCGGTTATAATCAGAAACCCCGGTTGAATATAGAGCTCCCTGGCCCATTGGAGCAGGGTCATACCGTCCGCGGCACCGGGCATTTTCAGATCGCTGATCACCAGATCCGGCTCCCAGGCGGACAGCAACTCGCCGGCTGCTTCCGCGGAATCGGCGATTTTTACCAGAAAACCGGCTTCCGCCAGTTCTTCTCCGAGAAGGCGGGCCAGCCCCTGATCATCTTCTGCCAGAAGAACACGTTCCTGACGATTATCCGACGAAAGATTGGACCGGGATTCAGGCATTTTTTCCTCCTTGTTTCGGCGGCTGGTTTTCCAATTGCCGGGGAAGTATGATCCGGAAACCGGCGCCCCCTTGTTCGGCATTAAAAATCTCAATGGTTCCGCCATGTTGGCTGACAATGCCATGCACCACGGAAAGACCCAGGCCGGTATTACGGGTGGTTTTATGGGTGCTGAAAAACGGTTCGAAAATTTTCGGCTTGATTTCTTCGGCT
>CAZWCS010000213.1:0-2928 GCA_964632805.1 uncultured Desulfobacterales bacterium | reverse complement strand
TGCTGGCGTATATCAACAAAAGCGGTGAAGTGGATACCAGCGGTATACTGAAGCAGTCGCTGGCCTTGAATAAAATTACGGTACTGCCGGTTACGGAGGCAGGCCGCAAGGCCCCTGTTCTGTTGAAGCTGAACGATATGGCTGCGGATATGATGACGGACAGCAATGGGAATCCGGCCCCGAACCCGGCCCGATGCCGGATGGTTCCGGTGGAAAGTATTGAACTGGCCCTTGTACCGGGCCTGGTGTTTGATGAAAAAGGCGCCCGGATCGGATTTGGCAGCGGGTTTTATGACAAGCTGATTCCGCAATTGCCGGCCACGACACGCAAAGTCTCGCTGGCTTTTGAAGACCAGATTATTCAACAGGTGCCCAAAGACGCGATCGACCGACATGTGGACATAATTATTACGGAAAACCGGGTTATTTATAAAATATAAGCGCTCTTCCAGGCCGGTGCGAATCGCCCGGGTCAGGCACAGGCCAAGGCCGTCCGGCTGAATCGCCGCAAATCGGCATCGTTGCCCACCACCACTACCGTGTCGTTTTCCCGGACAATTTCTTCGGAAGAGGGGTTAAAGATCATCGTATCGTCCGGTTTGCGGATGGCAATGATGATCAGATTGAAATCCTGCCGGATGTTGGATTCTTTGAGGGTTTTATTGCACAGGGGGGAGGAGGCGACCACCGGAATTTCTTCCAGTTGGATATCTTTGTGCTTTCTGGCCAGCGCCAGATCAAGAAAGCCGGTTACTGTCGGGCGGAGAACCCGCATGGCCATACTGGTGGCCCCGGTATCGTAAGGCGACTCCACCATATCCGCACCGGCGGCCAGAAGTTTGCTTTTGGCCGTATCCTGACCGGCCCGGGCCATGATATAAAGATTGGGATTCAGTTGGCGGGCGGTCAGCACCAGAAAAACATTGTCCGTGTCTGTGGCCAGGACGGCGATGAGAGCTTGTGCCTCCTTGATTTCGAAAAAACATCAATATGTTTTTGCGCTTGACGGAAGGCTGCGGAGTTGGTATGAAACCTTTTGCCATGGAAAAAGAAGACCTCAAACATACTCGGCGCCGGGAAAAGATGGTGGAAAGGCAGCTTGAGGGGCGCGGCATAACCGATCCCAAAGTGCTCTGGGCGATGCACACGGTTCCCCGGCACCTGTTTGTGAGTGAGGCCCTGATGGATCAGGCCTATGGAGATTTTCCCCTGCCGGTGGGAGAACAGCAGACGATCTCACAACCGTATATTGTGGCGGAAATGACCCGGGCCCTCCGGGTTGATAAAAACGACCGGGTGCTGGAAATCGGTACCGGTTCCGGGTATCAGGCGGCTGTTCTGGCCCAGATCGTCGACCGCGTTTATACCATCGAACGAATTCACTCGCTTTATGTCAAAGCGCGATCCTTGTTTGACCGTTTGGGGTATTATAATATCGTCACGCGGTATTCCGACGGCACCGCCGGCTGGGCCGATAAAGCGCCGTTTGACGCGATTATCGTCACTGCCGGGGCACCGCAGATTCCTTCCGGGCTGATACAGCAGCTGGCCAAAGGCGGTCGTCTGGTCGCCCCCATTGGCACCGAACACTCGCAGAAACTTATCCAGCTGTACAACAATGAACAGGGCATATCCATCAACGATTTGGGCGAATGCCGTTTTGTCAAATTGATCGGGCGCTACGGCTGGAAAAACGATTCTCTGCGGGAATGAGGCTGCTTGTTTTGTTTTTATCGGCCGTTGGGGGGAGCATAGCCGATTTTTTTCACCAGGTTTTCTTCCACGATCGCTGGTACCATGCCGCTGATGTCCCCGCCAAAGGAAGCGGCTTCCTTTATAATCGAGGAGCTGGTGTAGATCCATTTCAAACTGGTCATTAAAAAGACGGTCTGGATGTCCCGGTTCAGGTGTCGGTTCATCAGGGCCAGCTGAAACTCGTATTCGAAATCGGATACCGCCCGCATACCGCGGAGGACGGCCCGGGCATTCTTTTGGGCGGCGTAATCCACCAGCAGCCCTTCAAAATCGTCCACCTCGGCCCCGGGTATGTCCGCCAGGATATGGCGCAGCATTTCCCGTCGTTCGGAAATGGAAAAAAGGGTCTTTTTTTCCGGATTCCTGAGAATGGCGACGATAATGGCGTCGAAGATCGTCAGGCCCCGTTTGATAATGTCCAGATGACCGTTGGTGGGGGGATCGAACGTTCCCGGATAGATCGCAGTTTTCATGGCAATACTCCCTGACCGGAATTGAATGGAGCAGTCGTTCCGTAATGTTATTTACATATCGGTGGCATTAATGATTTTACCTGTTATTTTCTGTTTTGCCCGAGTCTACCGTATATTTCATAAAAGAAACAAGCGTTTTCCCGTATCTTCGCCGGTCCGTTAATTGCATTCCCAGGACTGTCCGGACTTTTTCATCGATCGGCTCGTGCCGACAATGTTCCATGATGATGGTGGCCCCGGGCGTCAATATTTTGCTGTGAGCAAGGGATGTCAAGGCCGGGCGGGCGAATCCGCACCGGTAGGGCGGATCCAGAAACACCAGGTCAAACTTTCCTTCCGGGCCGTTACTCTTTTTTGATACAAGCGGCTTCAAATCACTTAAATCCCCCGTGGCATCCTGCGACCGCACCCTTGTTCTGTCATGCAAATGGCAGGCATCTATGTTTTTTTTTATGGCCGTAAGGGCGGCCGGCGCTGTCTCAATAAAAACCGCTTTGGCCGCGCCCCGGCTGAGCGCTTCCAGGCCCATGGCGCCGCTGCCGGCAAACAGGTCGAGAACTGTCGCCCCGGGAAGAACCGGAGACAGTATGGCAAACAAAGCTTCCCGGACCCGGCCGGCAGTGGGGCGCACCAGACGACCGGCGGGTGAGACCAGACGCTTCCCTCTGAAATCGCCGCCGATAATTTTCAAGCTCATGAC
>CAZWCS010000212.1:0-3045 GCA_964632805.1 uncultured Desulfobacterales bacterium | reverse complement strand
GGTCCTGGCAAATTCCGGATACATGGTGGTGTGCTCATAATTTTCGCCTTCGGCCGCAGACTTCAGATTATCCAGCGTGGGGCCGATGACGCCGGCCGGAAATGCGCCGGTAATTTCCACCTCCCCGCCTTCCAGAAACTTGAACAACCGCTTGGCGTGCTCTTTTTCCTGATCCGCCGTTTCTTCAAAAATATGCGCCATCTGGACATATCCATCCTTTTTGGCTTTGCCGGCAAAATAGGTATACCGGTTTCTCGCCTGAGATTCGCCGGAAAAAGCGGTTAAGAGGTTCTTTTCTGTCTGCGTTCCTTTCACACTAGCCATTTTTGCTCCTCCTTTGCTATTTCTGTTTCTTGTTATTGGTGTATCAGGTGGTTACGATATTTCCCGCCACCACCCTTTCTGGATGTGCACCTGTTTTTCCTGTTCCGCCAGTTTTTTGATTTTGTAACCGGCATCCAGGAGGACGCCGTATAGAATACCGCAGCCGCTGTCTTCCCGATCCGCGTCTCCCTGTTTGGCCAGAGAAATCATTTTTTCGGAAATGGCCAGCGTGGCCTGAATATTTTCATCGCACGGTTTCAACAGCAATAATCCTTACCATCGGTTCCGGTTCTCCGGCGCCAGTCACGCCACCGGCATCCGTAAATATTTTCCTTTCCCCTTTCAATATGTATGCCAAGCAGAAGGCACACCTCCGGATTTATGTTTTCTATGAAAAAAAACAGGTTGTTATATACATTCTTCCGGCCCGCCGGCACCATCCCGTGTATCGGATTCCTGCCCGAGACAGTTTTGTATCATACAGAACGACTGCCACCCCTTGCTTCTGCCGGCCGGGACTAAAGGAATAATTCCGGCTGCCCTGTTTCCCCTTATAATTTTCATCGGTTAACCGTCGTTGGCAAAAAATCATGGGGCGGCGGCACGGGCCTTGCTGTTATTCCCGGTTAAAACGTGGCCCGCTTTACAATCAACAAAAGCGGCTGGAGGTGAACCATGCTGCAACTGGAACAACTGAAACAGAATCGTAAACTGATCAATGCCGTTGACTGGGATATGACCCCGGAAGAGGCGGTCCGTCTATATCTGGAATGGGGCAACAACTGGGCCGGCGGCAATTATGTCATCCGCTCCAAAAACGATGTGACCCACTATTTCGTAATTAATACCTGGAAAGACACGCCCCGGGTCTACCTGGTTCGGCGCAATTCGGAAGAAGCCCGGGAGTTGGCGGAATTCGAGCTGCCGGCGGACATCAGAAAACGTTTTCTGGAATCCGTGGGCTACCAGAAAGGCGTCTATCCCGTATCGGGAGAGGTGGCCAACTGGTTGAAGCGCGAGCTGATCGTTTCCTGAGAGGCGGCGGATGCCGGAAAAATTGATGTCAACCACCGAGGCAACGCCTCCGGGCGGCCTGCCGTGGCCGGAAACGTTGCTGTCCGGCCGGCTGCACCGACGCTACCAGCGATTTCTGGCGGAGATAGTTCTGGACACCGGGGAGATGGTCACCGCCCACTGCGCCAACTCCGGCTCCATGAAAGCCTGTTCCGAACCCGGCCGGCCGGTCTACCTGTCGCCCCAGAACAGCCCCCGGCGCAAGCTCAAGTATACCTGGGAAATGATTGACATGCCCGATTCCCTGGTGGGGGTCAACACCAATATCCCCAATCGGCTGGTAACGAAGGCCGTGGCTGATGCAGCCATTGCGGAGCTGGCCGGCTATGAGCGCATCCGGCCGGAAGTAACCGTGGGGGAAAACCGGTCCCGGCTGGACCTCATGCTGGAAAAAACCGACGGGGAGCGCTGTTATGTTGAAATCAAGAACTGCACGCTGGTGGAAAACCGAATCGCTTCTTTCCCCGACGCCGTGACGGTCCGGGGGCGGAAACACCTGCGCGAACTGCAGGAACTGGTGGACCAGGGCCACCGGGGAGTAATCTTCTTTCTGATACAGCGCATGGACGCCGAGTGTTTCCGCCCGGCCGATTCCATTGATCCGGAATATGGCCGGAAATTGCGGCAAGCCGTCACCAGCGGGGTAGAAATCCTGGCCTACGATGTCAACCTGGACCTGCAAGCCATCACCATCCACCGCCGGCTGCCCTGCAATCTGTAGTCAGGCCGACAGCCCCCGTCCGGCCCTTTGTCTCCGGGCGTTGGCGGTCAGGCGTCTTCCGGCACCACTTCCGGATGTTCATTCAAAAAGCGATATAACGTGGCCCGGCCCACGCCCAGAATCCGGGCGGTTTTGGACTTGTTGCCGCCCGCTTTTACCAGGGCGTCATAAACGGTGGCTTCGTCCAGTTTGCGTGAAGGCCCCCGCCGGTTGAGGTCGCCGCCACCGTTCTCGGCCAGCTCCAGGGGCAGATCCACCGGGGCAATGACGTTGTCGCGGCATTTGATCATGGCAAACTGAATGGCGTTCTCCAGCTCCCGGACATTTCCGGGCCAGTCGTAATTCAAAATGGCCTCCATGGCCTCCTTTGAAACCACCGGTTTGTCGACCCCGGTTTTGTAATCGTTTTTCTTGAGAAAATGGGCCACCAGCAAGGGGATATCTTCTTTCCGCTGGCGCAGCGGACCAATGGAAATGGGAATCACATTCAGCCGGAAATACAGATCATCCCGAAAATCGCCGGCCATCACGGCTTTTTTCAGATCCTTATTGGTGGCGCTGATAATCCGGACATTGGCGGTATAGGTTTTTTCACTGCCCACTTTTTCCAGCACCCCCTCCTGCAGAAAACGCAACAGCTTCACCTGCACGTTCTTCGGCAGTTCGGCCACTTCGTCCAGGAAAATGGTGCCGGTATCCGCCAGTTCAAACCGCCCCTTCTTGTCCCGGACCGCGCCGGAAAACGACCCCTTGACATGGCCGAACAATTCGCTTTCCACCAGGCCTTCGGGCAGAGCCCCGCAATTAATGGGTACAAAGGGGCGATCCCGCCGGATACTTTCGTTATGCACGGCCCGGGCCACCAGCTCCTTACCGGTTCCGGTTTCCCCGGCGATATGCACCGGCGCGTCATACTGCGAAAGATC
>CAZWCS010000211.1:0-3073 GCA_964632805.1 uncultured Desulfobacterales bacterium | reverse complement strand
GTGGGCGATTTCCAGACTGCCGGCAATAGTGTTGTGGTCCGTGATGGTCACAAAAGTCATGCCCTTGCGCTTGGCGTAGTCATAAATGCACAGGGGGTCCACATAACTTTCCGAACAGCCCAGCTTTTGCAGAACCCAGTAGGACGGCCGGGTGGAAAATCTGGAGTGGACATGGAGATCCGCTTTCATCATCTGCATGATAAGCCTCCATTACAGGATAATTGTAGGGGTGATTTGCATGTATGCATGTATGTATCCAATTTGTCTGGGAAAACAATAGATATAAAAAATTAACAGCAATTTAGGAGGAGATTAATTTTGTGTTCAAAAAGGGGGACCCCCGCAATACGCGTTGTTTTTCGAAAGCGGGCAGGCATCGGTTTTCAACCGGGGAAAAATCCGGAAAAAAAGAGATATGCTTATTGGCGGACGGATACAATCCAGGGTTCATGCCGATTGCCGTAGGCGATCGTAACACGGTACGGTGCTTCTCGCGGGGAGGGCTGCAAGGTTTGAAAAAATCGCCGGAATCTGTGCGGCACATGGATGGACTGGACGCTGAGCCGGGAAATCCGGCCAATCCATTTCGTGTTATGATTTTTTTCGTAATGGCTGCTGATGGTGACAATTCCCGGCGCAATGATATAGCGGCTGTGGTCCGGATAGCGGGTTCGCAAGGTTTCCGGATCAAGACCGGCATCGACGGCAAACAGCCGGGTTGCTTCTTGCCGCATCTCATCAAACCGCTTGCGGGCGGTTTCATATTTTCGTTTTATGTCCTGGTTGTCCGGCTGATTCTGAAATTCCTCCCGCAATTCAGACAGCCGCTCTCGGCCGCGTTTTATGGAAATCTCATGGGGCGCTCCGCCCAGTTGGAGGACAATAAACGCTTTCCGGGGCAGGGTTTTTCGACGAAAATAGCGGGATGGGTCGGGCGGAAGATCAAAACCCAAAGCGCGCAGCTTATTTTCATCAAACCATTCCGGTGTATGGGAATAATAGGAATAGTAGGAGTGATGCTCCCGGTCCAGTGCCCGCCAGCGCAAGTGCAAAGACAGACCGCTGTTTTCATACCATTTTGAAAAAGAAACCGACAGTTCCCGCTGGCTGAGTTCCACCGCGGCTTCCGGTTCTCCCGCGCGGTTATGGGCCACCCCGGTTAAAACCAGCGCGTTAATGGCGACCAGGATAACAAACGACAGGATAAACAGATATTTTGCGGGGGTAGCCGATTTCATGTCGTTGCCTCGCGCAGCCGTTTAAATACCATCAGGGCCAGGATGGCGGTGAGGCTGATGATAAAAAAGAAAATGTATTTGGGCATCCAGTCCCACCACCAGTCGAAAAATTTGGTGTACAGAAATACTACGAAAAAAACATTGCCGGTATTGACCACATCGGGCCAGTCCCGGCGCAGTCCCACCCAGATGGCCAGAGCGCTCAATACAAAGCCGATGACCTGATAGACGCCTTCCACCACAGCGGGAGAAAAATCAAGATAGCTGACATAAGCCCAGTTGGCCAGGATCAGCACGGGAAGAAAAAACAGCAGCATGGCAAAAACCCGGTAAATAACAGGAAAGTCCGGGTATCGCCTGTGCGGGACAATGGCGGGGATCAGGAAAAGGACGAGCGCCGCGGGAAAAAAGTTTTCCGGCCGCTGGCCGAAGTGAATCCAGTAACAGCCGGACCACACGCCTACGCGGGCGGACAGAAAGCAGCTTAACGCAATTATGCCGGCGGCCAGTAACAAGCGGGCCTTGGTCGCATAGGCCAGCAGGAAAGCCAGAAGCGCCCAGACCAGGAAAGCGTTTTCAGACGGGGTGATGTTGAAAATACGGCCCAGCATAACCAGATTCAGGACAAAACAGACGATGGTTACCAGGCCGAAAATTTTGGAAAAATAGCCGGTGGATTCGCGGGCGGCCACTAATACGGTGATTGCCAGGGAAATCAAAGGGGCGCCGACCAATATAAGGATTTGCGCCGACGTCCCGAGGTGTCCCCAGAATTGATAAAACAGAAAGAAAATGCTGGCGGCCAAGGCCAGTGCCCCCAGAAAGGAGGCCAGACGCATTCCAAGCGAAAGCCGCTTGCCGCGCATATCCCGATCCACGTCATGCGTCTTGACCAGGTCCGCAATCAGTTGCTGATGATATTCTTTGATGGCAGATCGCTGATGGGCCTCCAGATCAACAATCCCTTCCCGCTCCAGAGATTCCATTTCTTCCGTAAATTGCCGGATACGATCCACCCGGTTCTGGGCGTCGCTCTGGGATGTTAATGACATGGAAAAAAATTCCGAACGGCTTATCTGTTTTTGTTTACGATTGCCGGTTACAACAGGCGCCTGGTTATTTTCATGAAATAAAAATGATATCTGTCGGCTATTGTCATCTGCAAAGCATTAATTACAGCCATAGCAGTTGTTTTCTATCCGGTCAATTGATTTTTTTGATTTAGAGAGGGTCAGCCTTTTCGATGCCAACGCAGCTGCTGGTGACCGCTTCATTTCCGGGATTGGCAATTCTTTAAAGAAGAATTATTACCATCCTTTTCCCTGATTTAGGGTAAAGGTTTGCCCGGCAATGTTGATCGAACCGGTGCGGGGTTTTCTGGTACGCCCGACATTGTAACTGACGGTTCCATTGCCGACCCCGCTGGCGCCCGCACTGATATTTATCCACCAGTCGTTACTTGTGGCCGTCCAGTCACATCCGGATTGGGTGGTTACGGTGACCGTTCCCTGGCCGCCGTTTAAAGCAATGTTTGCGCTGGCAGGGGTGATGCTGTACGTGCATTCGCCGCTGCTTCCGGCCTGTGTAATGGTCAAGGTTCTCCCGGCAATGGTGATCGTGCCGGTGCGGGCGGCTCCCGTATTGAGATCAACGGAGTAATTGAGGGATCCGCTGCCGGTTCCGCTGCTTCCGGAAGTGACCGCTATCCAGCTGTTATTGCTCACGGCGGTCCAGTCACATGCGGACTGGGTGGTTACGCTGACGGACCCGGAGCCTCCACCCGCATCCAGGTTTGCACTTTGGGGGCTGATACCGTAGGTGCACTGCCCGCTATC
>CAZWCS010000210.1:0-3074 GCA_964632805.1 uncultured Desulfobacterales bacterium | reverse complement strand
TGCTGATGACCTGGAAGAACAGGTTTGATCCCTGTTTGCCAAGCGGAAGATAACCGATTTCGTCACAGACCAGAAGATCCTGGGATTGGTAGTGTTTTAACTTTTTCAATAGGGTATGGTCGGCCTCGGCGGCGATGAGTTGATTGATCATGTCCATGGCCGAGGTAAATAAGATTTTGATACCGGCCTGGGTGGCGGCATAGGCGATGCATTTGGATAAAAAGGTTTTGCCGGTGCCGGGATTGCCGATCAAAACAATATCTTTTTGATCGGCGATAAATTCCAGGTCCATCAGGTGCAATATCCGGTTTTTTTCTTTTTGACGGGACTGGTGATGGGCAAAATCAAATTCATCAATGGTGGGTTTTTCTTCCAGCCGGGACTGCTTGTACCGCAGAGCGATTCTGGCCTTTTCCCGGCATTCCAGTTCAATGTCAAGCAGCCGGTCGATGGTTTGCAGCGCGGACAGGTTTTCTTGCTGGCTTTGATCGATTACACCGGGCAGATTCTGGGCACAGTTTTTCAAGCGCAGGGCCTTGAACTTTTCAATCACATGATTCATTGTTTTTTCTCCTTTGAACGGCAATGGCGTCGTATTCGGCCAGGTTGGGCCGGGGCAGCCGGATTTGGTTGAGTTCCTGGTTTTTTAAGTTCACGGGCGGGTGGCATATGGTCGGCGTCATCTTCTGATAAAGAATGTTCTGCACATAAGAAAACCCGTATAACTTGTGGTCCATGGCCTTTTTCAGGGCATAAATTAAAGCCGGGGTGCCGTATTCATCGTTTAATTTCAAAAGCCGGTCCACGGTTTTCTTCAACGGCTGAGAGGCATCGGCCAGCTTTTCCAGATAATCCACGGCTTCGGTGCCCAGGGACATGAAAATCATGATTTGCTTGTCCATGAAGACCTTTTTTTTCAATTTTCTGACCTGTTCGCTGTGAGACGGCAGCTCTATTCGTTGTTTTTTTTGCCAACTGCGCAGATGCCTTGCCACTTGCCTGTCTTTGTAATAAATCCACAATATGCGGCTGTCCGCCTTCAGGGTCACTTTTTTACCGACCAGACGGGGCGGCACCGTGTAAGTATTGGTGTCAAAACGGATGCCAAAATCCTTGTACACCTTCAGAGTTTCCGTCTCCCGACAATCGGGCAACGGCTCGGGCAGCGGGCGCAACGCTTTTCTGTCAATCCGTTCGCAGGGTTTTTCGCCGGTGGTTTGATGAACCCTTTGATTGGCGGTGGTGTTCAGCCAGACCAGAACCTGCTCATTGGCATCTGTCAGATCGGTAAAGGTTCTCATCGGCCAGAAGTTGTGCCGCAGATATTTGATGCTGTTTTCTATTTTACCCTTTTCATGGGGCGCACGGATGTTACAGGCCGCTGGCGTAATGCCAAAAGGGCGCAAAAACGTCAGAAACGACTCGTTAAAACGGATCATGGCGCCGATCCGCTCGGTTACCGCCGTTACCATATTATCTACGACAAGTTCCCGAGGCGATCCGCCAAAATACCGGAAGGCCTCCACCAGGCAGCGGTGAAGCGTGGCCTGATTCTGGCTGTGGGTAAAAACCACATACAGCATCCGGCTGTGCGCTTCGATAACCGCCAGGGCGTACAGCTTCCGTGAGCTGTCCCCGTATACCAGGCTGCCGAAGTGGCCCCAGTCAACCTGCATTTGTTCGCCGGGTGCGGATTCAAAACGGACAAAGGCCGGTTGACAACAATCCGTCTGCCGGAGTTTTCTCAGACAGTCCCGGACAATCGTGATCTCTCCGTCAAACCCCTTGGCCTGTATCTGCCGCAACACAACCGGGGCTTTGATGCCCGGATATTGATCCAGCATTTCCTTGATCATTTCCCGGAAGGGATCAATCTTGGAAGGACGGCCCGGCCTGTTGGAGGCGGTGACTTCCGGCTGTTTGATATATTTGGCCACTGTCCCTCTGTCCAGATGCAAGGCACCGGCAATCTGACGGATAGAAAACCCCATATTTCGTAAACGGTGTATCTCAAAAACCGCTCGCTTATCGATCATGTCGCCCTCCTTTTTTGGGATAGATACGGATCGGATGGCAGCGACAATACCTGGAACAGGGTCCCATCATGCTCAACAAGGTCCTTATCAATCAAATTGTTCAGGGCCAGGGCATACGCCTCCTCGCCGAGTTTCAAAATCGACCTGATCCTTCCGGCGCCATAAAACGAAAGCCCGTTTTTGTCGGATACCAGCACCAGAAACAGATAAAGTGACAGTTCATCACGGCTCAATGACTGGAAAAAACCATCGGTCAAAAACCGGTGGGGAATAAAAGCAAACCCCTTGTCCGGGTGGCGTACGCGGTGAGGAACCAGTAATTGCTTTTTAATCATAATGTCCTCCTTGATAAATTAATGGTTTCTTCCGGTGTAGCATAACCATTGCGCACGTGTCCCCGCGTCCATCTTTGCAATCATGGCTAAGGGCTTGGAATTGAAGTGATAAAAATTTCTACCGCGTCCATCTTTGCAATCGCAGGCACCAGCCAGTATTGGCCGGATATGCTGTTTTTATTAGATTTTCTCGCGTCCATCTTTGCAATACCGAGGGTTTTGACCGGCTGAACACGAGACCGGGAACGCCTCCTGGTGTTCCTGATTTTCTGCAGGCTGCGGTTTCTGGCGGCTTTTTCTTTATGCCGTCGGCGATAGTCTTTCCAATAACCGGGATTGTTGTGAAGCCACTTCTGCTGCGCCAGGCGCTGTCCTTCCCGGTATTCCGGGTCCGTGGCCATCTTTTTCTTCTGCCACAGCCGTTTTCTGACGCGCTGGCAATCGGGGTGGGAACAAAAATACTGGGAGCGGTTTCTTGGAATAAAAAATGTGCTGCAAGCTGCACACGGAACTGCTTCCATATATTCTTTCCTCCAAACAAATCCAAAAATTGAATTAAATGAAGGAATTATATGGTATTATAATTGGTGAAGGGAATTAGAAGAAAATTAAATGAAAGCTTGATGACTGGCGGGTTGTTTGCCCTGAAAGTGGCCGGGAAAAAATCCCTCAAAATGGCCGGGAATTAAATCCCTGTTCCCAC
>CAZWCS010000209.1:0-3089 GCA_964632805.1 uncultured Desulfobacterales bacterium | reverse complement strand
TAAAATCGATTTTTCCGGTATTTACAAACAATGGCGAAAAAAAAATCCCCAGACTTTTGATAAACAGCGGTTGGCGGTTTTGTCCCGGGTAGATAGTTTGCGCTGGCTCTGGATATTCAGTCGCCATCGCCATCGTCATCGCCCCCCTCCCCACCATTCCCGTTGACTCCCCGGTGAAAATCCAGTAAGATAACCAGAACGAAATCGTAAGTGACGCGTTTTTCCCAAGCGCCGGCAATGATTGTTTTCGTTCGTTTTCATAACTGCAAGCATTGATTCGGGAAGGTAAAATGGCTCTACAAAGGGATTTCGCCGAAAAGGTGCACAACCTGTTTAACAATCGGCGATTACGAAAACTGTTCCTTCGTCTGCGGTTTCCCTTGGTGGCTCTGGCCGGTTTCGGGATGGTTCTTCATATCCGTTCCGCCTGGTTTGTACCGGGCCTTTCTCTTTCGGCAGTGGGTATGATATTGCAGCTCTGGTGTTTCAGCTGTATAAAAACCAGAAAAGTTCTGGCGATGCAGGGCCCCTATGCTCTGGTCCGCAATCCCATGTATCTTGCCCGGTTCCTTATGATCGCCGGGTTGGTGTTGATGACCGGCAATTTCTGGCTGTTTATCGGTTTTACGGTTTTCTATTATTTTTATATGGTCAACCGGGTTAAGCGGGAAGAGGTCGTTTTATCGCAGACGTTTGGGGAAGATTATACCCGTTATTGCCGGACCGTGGGGCGCTATATTCCCCGTTTCACCCGGATATCTTCTCTGTCGCTGTGGGGAGGTTGCTGGGAAAATTTTAAGCGCAATCATGGTCTGGAGAACATGGTGGTGATGCTCCTGGTGTATCTGGTGTGTTACTGGGCCGCCTTCCATATATGAGGAAGGCGCACCGTCCCTTGCCGCCGGCCATTCCTACATGCCCGGTAAGCGCGGGATTTTCTCCAGTTTGGAAAGCCTGTAATACATCCCCCGGCCGATCTTCATCCAGTGAAAGTAAGAAAACCGGAAATCGGGCCGGACTATTGTCACTTTTCAGGTTTTCCTGGTTTTAACCGCTTTGCGATATTTTCAAGCAGTTGGCGATTGCCATCTCGGCGGCGTTGACCAGTTGGTAACCCACCGGCGAAGCGGTCAGCACCGGATGTGTTCCCGTCTGAAAGGTGGCAATTTCATCGGCGGTCATCTTTTTGCTGAGACAGGCGCTGATGGCATTGATCAGCTCGCCGCCGCTTTTGGCCCCACTGACCTGGCCGCCCAGCAGTACCCGGTTGCCCTGCTCAAAGATGAGTTTGACTTTGAGGGGTTGGGCATCCGGTATTTTCCCGGGATGACAGTTCATATCTTCGGATTCGCCCACCACATACCGGTATTTTTTTTCTTTTGCCATGGTTTCTGTCAGTCCCGCGGCTGCAAAAGCGGAATTTCCCAGAATAGTGGAAAAAACACCGATCACGCCGTTGTTGACCCGGCGGGGGTGATACAGGTTGGCGCCGGCAATACGCGCTTCCATGGCGGCAATGGAGGCCAGTTTCAGGCCGGAAGGTTCCCCGTTGAAGAAAGAGACTTTCTCCGCACAGTCACCACAGGCAAAGATGTCCGGATCACAGGTCTGCATACAGCGAGATATCGTTTATTTCCAAAGGCGCATCGGGTATAAGGTTGTTTTCCGGGATTTGGAGCGTACCGAAAATATAGGGAATTCCACAGGGCACCAGAACATGATCTTCTTTCCGGACCAGAGCAATGGTTTTATCCGGATAATGGCGCCGGGCTGTAATCGCGGCGGTCAGACCCGCTGCGCTGCCTCCGACAACGATAACATCATGGTTTTTCATAGCCGTTTCCTTTCTTTGCCACAAGGTTTTATTGGTTTGCCTTTTCACAGCAGAGATTTTCCTGTTTGCCTTTTTTACAGAACTGTTGGCTTTGCAGTTGCGTTTTGAAAATCAAATTCCATGCCAATCTGCTGAGGGCCGGCTTTGTTGGCTTTTTCGCTTCCTTAATATATGAGGCGAAAAATTTTTTTGATAATCATCGGTCGAAGGAATACTTGACAGGAATCGACAAAAGGAATATTATGTTACTGTAACGTTACGTAACGTTAATAACAACTGTATGACGCTTGGAGATATTATGGCGCAAAATCAACGTACCTCCATTACCCCTCAGTTCGCAGTCATGTTGTTTGAAGCCATGGCCGAAGGGGTTTTTGTGCTGGACAAAAACGGGGATATTATTTCCTGGAATCCCGCCATGGAAAAAATTTCCGGATATTCCGCCGCCGAAGCCATCGGCAAAAACTGCTCCCTGCTGGAATTCAGCGAGTGTTTTGGTAAGGCCTGTCCCAATCATTTTACGGAATGCGGGATTTTTCAATACGGCCGGGTGGATTCCCAGGAGTGCCTGATGCGTCACCAAGACGGTCATGACGTACCGGTTATGAAAAATGCCCGGCTGGTTAAGGACAACAGTGGTGAGGTGATTGGCGTAGTGGAGACGGTCTCCGATTTAACCGAACTGCAAAATACCCGTAAACGGCTGGCGGAAGCCGATCGCAGGCTGGGGCAGATTCACTGTCTGGATAAAATTATCGGCAAAAGCGAGGTCATGCAGAATGTTTTTGCGGCGGTGAAGGCCGCTGCGGCAAGTGACGCTACCATTTTAATTCAGGGAGAGAGCGGCACCGGCAAGGAGCTGGTGGCCGGCGCCATCCATTTCAACAGCCGGCGACAAACCAAATCGCTGGTAACCGTCAATTGCTCCGCCCTGTCAGAGTCACTCTTGGAAAGCGAGCTGTTCGGTCACGTCAAGGGCGCCTTCACCGGTGCGACGCGGACGAAGAAGGGCCTCTTCCGCGAGGCCGACGGCGGCACCATCTTCCTCGACGAGATAACCAACACGTCGCTCGCGTTCCAGTCGAGGCTTCTGCGTGTCTTGCAGGAGCGAGAGATCAAGCCCGTCGGAGCCAGCGAGATGCAGAACGTCGACGTGCGCATAATTTCGGCCACGAACCTCGATCTCCTGGAGGAGTCCGAAACGGGCAACTTCCGTCAGGACCTGTACTTCCGACTCGCTGTAATCCCCATTCAG
>CAZWCS010000208.1:0-3268 GCA_964632805.1 uncultured Desulfobacterales bacterium | reverse complement strand
TATATTCATTTGATTATGATAAAAAAAAGAAGAATGTCAAGCCAAAAGAATATTCCGGAAAAGGCAATGGCAGGTAAATTTTCAGAGGAGCCGGGATTCGGGATCAACCGTTGATTTTGTTTTCCAGGGAGCGGATCCGCAGCATCGTCCGGGATCGTTTCGTTCTCTGCCGGGGTAAGGTCAGGGAAACCGGACCCGTTGACCGTTTCGCAGTATTTTTGTGGGATAAAAAGTTCCCCGCCACTGGATGCCGCCGTTGCGCCAGCCAACCAGTCCCGAGCGAAGCAGCAACCAGTTGTTGATAAGCGAGCCCGCTGGAAACAGCAGCGCCGAAAGCAGGGGACGCCGCAGGGGATAAATGAATACCGCCAGTACAGCAATTCGCAAACAGAGGGCGGTCATACCCAGCAGCGGCAGCCAGAACAGGCCGAGGGGCAGAAATCCCAAAAAGGGGATAAAATCGAACAACAGAGAAACCAGCGCAAAGGCTGTCATTCGAATCGGAGAAAAGCGCCCGATAATGGCAAAGCCGCCTTTTTCATGGCTGCTGCGCATTTCTGCCAGAGAATGATAAAAAGTGAGCGAAACTGCCTCTCGTCCGTTCAGCAGGCTGCATGCGGCCCCGGCCTGTTTCATTAACAGGCCGAGGCCCAGGTCATCGGCGATCTCGAGACGCAGCCAGGCCAGGCCGGCGGTCTGCTCCAGCATCCGTCGCCGGACCAGAATAAAAGCGCCGAACCCCGCTACCTGACGGGCCTCGGGTTTGTCAACGTTCCATGCCTGTCCGCCTGCAAAAATACCATAAATTGAAAGGGTCGCGGCCGCATCCAGAAGCAGATTGCCGGTGGACAGAAAATGTGGAATGAGCGTGAGATAATCCCGTTTTTCCGCTTCACAAAAAGCAACCGCCTGCTTCAGGGTTTCCGGCGCGATATGCACGTCGGCATCGGTAAAAAGCAGCCATTGGCCGGTGGCTTCCTGCTGTCCCCGGTGCATGGCATACACCTTGCCCAGCCAGCCCCGGGGTAAATCCCTGATATGGAGCGGCTTCAGGCGCCTGTCGCCGGCGGCCAGCCGGTCGATAATCCGGCCGGTGCCGTCTGTGGAACGATCATCAATCGTTATAAATTCAACGTCGGAGTAAGTGGTCCGCAGTTGGCGCTGCAAGGCGGCTTCCAGCCGCTCGGCTTCGTTACAGGCGGGAATAATTACACTCACCCGCGGCCAAGCCGAGGGCGGTGTCACTGCAACTTCACCCAGCAGCCGAACCCGGCGCATTCCCCGCCAGGTGATGAACAGGGCGATGCCCCACATCCCGCTTGCCAGCAGTGTCAGCACGGCAACGGAGAGCTGTATCGGAGTCATGAAAGTCCTTTGCTGTTATCGGTTTTGAAGGCCGGACAGAGAAGTCAGGAAAGAGAAAATTTTTTCCGCGTCGCGGCTTCTGTTCTCATTCACTTTTCGAATTTTTCCTGTTCGTCTGTTTCCCCGGCGCCGTTTGGAAAAGCGGTTCTGCCGGTTTGAAAGCGTTTTGCCGGTATTTCCGCAAAGATATTTCCGGGTCAGCGGAGAAGGTCCCGGATGGACTGCAGCTCAGCGACCACCTCCCGCAGCAGCCGATCGGTGTCTGAAGATTTGGCCCGGCGTTTTAAATGGCGGCGCGCCCCTTTAAGGGTAAACTTTTTGTCATACAGCAGGTGTTTAATCTGAAGAATTTTTTCGATGTCGGCGCGGGTATACAGCCGCTGGCCGGATTCGGTGCGGCGGGGGGCGATCTGGGGAAATTCGGATTCCCAGAACCGCAGGACATGGGCGGCCACCCGGGTCAAGCCGCAGACCTCGCCGATTTTAAAGTAGAGTTTATCCGGGATTTCCGGATAATTACCGTCCAGTGACGGGGACGGCGTGGTGTCAAGGGTTTGGTCAGACATGGACAATCCCAGCCCTGTTTGGTTGTCTGCCTTTTTGTAAACATTCCGATCCCGTGATGAAGACACCCTCACTTGGGCAATTCAGCGGCAAAAGCCTTTACCAGCCGGGCAGCCAGGTCATCGTGGCGCCGGTTGACCAGGGCGTCATTCAAGGTGCCCTCCTGTGAACGGTATCTTACACGCACGGAAACACTCTTTTTTCCGGGGGGTATGGGGGTGCCTTCATAAACCGCTACCAGGCGCACCGCTTCGATCAGTTCCGCTTCTCCCTGTTCCAGAAAGGTCAGCATTCGACCCGCTTCCAGATTTCGATTCACAATGACCGTAATATCACGGAATACCGCCGGAAAACGGGAGACGGGCCGGGCCTCTTGCTGCATCGGCAGCAGGGGAGACAGTTCGGAGAGGTTGATTTCAAAGACAAAGGCCGGCTGCTTCAGGCCGAACCGCGCCAGGGCTTCCTCGGAAACCGCGCCGACCCGGCCGAGGGTTTTCTCTTCTGCCGCAATGCGGGCGGTAAGGCCGGGTTTGGTGTCGCGGCACTGCTCGGCCGGCAAAGCGGAAAATTCCGTCGCCGGCAGCCCCAGGTCGGTCAAAAGTGCCTCGGCGGCACCTTTGATATCGTAAAAGTCCGTTTCCCGGCGGTCGGCCAACCACGACGGCGCCGTGCCGGCGCCCGTCTGCAGGCCGGCCACCATCTCCGGCTCGCGGGGGAGTTCCGCCCCCGTCTGTTTCCAGAAAACGCGGCCCACTTCAAACAGCCGCAAATCCTTTTCCTGCTGGGAAAGATTGTACTGCATGGAACTCAGCAGGCCCGGAATCAGGGAGGTGCGCATAACCGCCTGGTCACTGGCCAGCGGGTTGAGAAGGGCAAGGGGGTCGGCTGATTGCCCGGACTCACGGGGATCATGCCCCTCACAAACGGACAAATCCACAAAACTGTAATTGACCGTTTCGGTAAAGCCGAAGCCCGTCATGACATCCCGCACGCGGTTGCGCAATACAAAAAACGGTGCCGACCGGCCGGGTTCCGCCGAAACCATGGGAAAGGTGACCGGAATCCGGTTATATCCCCACAGGCGGGCCACTTCTTCGGAAATATCCTCCGGTCGTTCCACGTCTACCCGAAAGGAGGGTACCCGCACTTCCAGAACTTCGTCCTCCTTGAATCGGGTGGGAAATTCCACCGCCTCCAGAAAATCGGCGATTTCTCGGGTATTCAGGTTGGTGCCCAGCCGCCGGTTGACGGCCTCCGTGCGGATCGCAAGGGTTTTTTCCACGGCCGGCCGGGGATGGTTATCAATCACGCCACGGGCTGTCCGCCCGCCCGTCAGCGC
>CAZWCS010000207.1:0-3349 GCA_964632805.1 uncultured Desulfobacterales bacterium | reverse complement strand
TCAAGAGATCGTTGCCGCCGGGGTCTTTACTGGTGATCTGCTGAATCCGCATCAGCGGATCATAGGAAAAGGTTTTGGCGGCACCTCCCGGCAGGGTCATGGAAGCCGGCCGGTTCCAGGTGTAGTCGCCTGTGGTGATAAAGCCCTTGTTGGGTATCTGCACGCCGGTGAGCTGGTTGTTATCCTCTTTGCGGGTGGTCTGGCCGGCACCATCGGTAATCAAAAGGATGCGGCCGTTTTTTCTGGATATCCTGCGCCTTTGTCATAGTTCCGTGAATGGCCTTATTACTCTGACCGAGGTCGGTTTTCCCGGATTTCGAGAAGGGTGGATGAAAGTGGTAAGAAAACTTTCTTTCTTTTCAGGGCCTTTTTCAAGGTTGAATAGCCGACCGGCTTATATTATGATGATTTTCACTGGTGCAGCAAAACCGATGATCGTTTGGTTGCTGCCCTGGTATAAAATTAATGGATACCGCAATTCGGAAACAGACCGGTATGGTCAATAAGGGCTTTCAACCGGATGATGCAAACAGCTCCATGGCGAATTCTGTTCTCACTGATATTCCGCTGTTGATTCAAGGGATAGCGGCCTCTCCTGTTCCGTTGGCGCACTTTTTAAATCGGTTGCCGGTCAGCCTGGCCATATTGCAGACAGATAAACGGATACGATTTATCAACCGATCCTTGCAGGCGCTGACCGGATTCAGCCAGAATGAAGCCCAGGGGATACCGTGTAAACATATCCTGCGCAGCAATCTTTGCGGCTATGATTGTCCTTTGCAGGATATGACCCCGAAGACGGAGCCGGTCTGCAAGACCGGCAACATTATCAATAAATCCCGGGAAAAAATTCCGGTGCGCATTACCTTTTCCCCGCTGGTTCAGGAAAGTGGAGAGCTGGCCGGCTGGCTGGAAAGTGTGGAAGACCTTCGTTCCCTGGAAACGGTCAGTTCGCAAAAGATGGAAGCTTACAGCCTAGGCTCGTTATTGGGAAACAGTGCGCAAATCAGCCATGTTTTTCAAATGGTGCCCGGTATTGCGCAGACCGATTCTTCGGTGTTAATAACCGGGGAAACGGGGACCGGGAAAGATGTCCTGGCGGAAGTCCTTCACCAGCATTCGAACCGGGCCAAGCATCCTTTTGTCAAGGTAAACTGCGGGGCCTTGCCGGAAACTCTACTGGAATCTGAATTGTTCGGACACACCAAAGGCGCTTTTACCGGTGCTACCGAAAATCGTCCCGGCCGGTTTCGGCTGGCCCATAACGGTACCCTGTTTCTAACGGAAATCGGCGATCTGCCGCTGCCGCTTCAGGTTAAACTCTTGTCTTTTCTGGACGACCAAGTGGTCTATCCCCTGGGAAGTGCCAAAGGAGTGCAGGTGGATGTCCGGATTGTGGCCGCCACTCATCAGGCTTTGCAGCAAATGGTGGAACAGGGGCGGTTTCGGCAGGATCTGCTGTTTCGGCTGAATGTGGTGCGGATCGATATACCGCCATTGCGAAAAAGAGATGGCGATATTCAACTGCTTTTGGATCATTTTTTGCAAGTTTACAGTCAAAAGTTTCAAAAGCCGATTTCCGGAATCAGCGCCGAAGCCAGGGATATTTTGTTGAAGTATGCCTACCCGGGCAATGTGCGAGAACTCAAAAATATCGTGGAATACGCGGTGAATATCTGCCAGGAGGGCGCGATTACGCGGGCTCATCTACCGGCCTATTTGCGGGAATCCGGCCTTCCAGAGAAGGCGGAAGCCGGGATGGCGGAAACGATAAAGCCGGTTCGGCAGTTCCGGCCTCCGGTTCAAAGGGAGCCGGAAGGTAGCTGTGACTCCTGGCCGGAACTGGAAAAACAGATGATTCTGGATGCTTTGTATCAGGCCCGGGGAAGGAAGCAGCAGGCGGCGACGATTCTGGGGTGGGGGAGAAGCACATTGTGGCGCAAAATGAAACGTTATGGTATAGATTCTTAATCCTTTATAAAACATTATAGTACAATTATTATTTGGGTATGATTAAAGTATTGATTCCGCTGGAGGGGGAAGAGGTCGCCCCGCGTTTCGATTTAAGCACGGAAGTGTGGGTCGGCTGGGTAAATAGAGCAGGCCGGGTGGATAAGTCCAGGCTGTTGATGTTGACGCGGGCTTCGGCGGAAGATTTGTGTCAATTAATAATCGAAGAAAATGCGGAAATCGTGATTTGCGGCGGGATAGAAGCCGAGTATTATGATTATCTGACCTGGAAAAAGGTGCGGGTATATGACTCGGTAATTGCCAACTACAGAGAAGCTTTGCAGCATCTGGCCGCGGGAGACCTTGCCACCGCCGGCCCCGAAACGGAATCGTAAAAAATTTGGACGAACGGATCTGTTGTTGATTGCGGAATAGCAAACCCGGCTCTCCGGGCCGGGTTTTTCCCCGATCGCAAAGGTGCAAATCCAGGAAGGCGGGGGGACGACATTTTTTATAGGCTTGCCTCAAGAAAAGTCTTCCGGCAGGGGGGCGATTGTAAAAATTGAAAGTATTACTGGTAGATGATGAGGAAGCGTTTGTCACCACTCTGGCTGAACGGTTGGAGAAGCGGGGGTTTGCGGTTCAGGCAGTCGGTTCTGGAGAGGAGGCCGTTCAGGTGGTGGAGACGGATCCGCCTCAGGTAGTGGTTTTGGATTTAAAGATGCCCGGGATGAACGGCATTGAAGCGTTGAAATACATCATGAATATTTCCCCGGGGTTGCCGGTATTGCTGCTTACCGGTTACGGTTCCACTGAAGAAGGTATAAAAGGCATGCAGTTGGGGGCCTGTGACTATTTAATGAAACCCTTGAATATTGATGAACTGATTGACAAAATGAAAGAGGCTGTAACCGCCGGGAGTAGCCATAAGCGATAGCGGAACAGGTATCATCTTTCTTTGGCACCTTGGCAGTTTCGTACCCCGGATTCCTTGCGCAACGGGTTTCCAGGTGAAACCGCCGGTTCCAATTTTTTAATGGCCCATCCGGAAATCCGTGATTTCCGGATGGGCACCCAATCATTTTTTATTTCATATCGATCCGCTTTCGAGTACGTTTCTGGCTGTTTCCAGAATACCTTCCGGAAATCCCACCACATTGAACATGATCAGGAAGCCGATTATCCAGACCACCACCAGGGAGATCATCCACAACAGAAATCCGTATTTCAGAAAATCCAGCGGATGAATGGCTCTTTCCCCGGTGTCCGGATAGGTTCCCAAACCGTAAACGATCGCGTTGTTGGGCGTTCCCACAATAAGAAAATGGGCAAAGGAAGTCGCCCAGGCCACCGCCAGACCCGAAGCCCAGGGTTCCGCCGCATGGCCGGACATAATGCC
>CAZWCS010000206.1:0-3396 GCA_964632805.1 uncultured Desulfobacterales bacterium | reverse complement strand
GATGCTTCCGGTTGTTTTTCCAGCACTACCGTTTTGTCACCTTCAGTGGTAATTTCAATGCTCTTCACCCGTTCCGCGTCAAACGCCAAGACGGTTTTGTCCCGCAGACGGGAAACGGTTTTGTCAAAAACATTTTTCAGACGCCCGCGGGCATGGTAAACCCGGGAATCCTCGCCGATACGGACAAAGGTGTGGTTATGGGAAGCGGGTTTACCACTGACCGCAAATTCGCGCAAAACAGTCTCCCCTTCACCGGAAACCGTCACGGTCAAAGCCGCCTCCGGTGAAAGACCATACCGGTGATAATCCTCGGATTGGGAAACCAGCGCAGTCAAGGTCATATCCGTTACAGCGGCCAGCATATCACCGACCTGATTTTCATCTGCGGGGTAATTTCCGGGCTGCAGCCGCCAGTGACCGTCCGTTCTTTCCAGCACCAGCGGCTCTTCATCCGGACGGATAAGCTCGATTTGGGTGATATCCGCCCGTTTCAACGAGGCCATTTCCGGCAGGCGATAATTAATGCGGTCGGTCTGGTGAAAATAAAGATACAAGCAGGCCGCCACTGTGATTCCGAGTAGTATCAGGTATTCCTTTTTCAACCGCGTTCTCATGCTTCTCCTCATTCTGCCATGATTTTTCTGTCATCTTTTACCGGGAAAACATTATCCGTAACCGCCGTTTGCGGTTTATTCGGAAAAGCAGCACGACCAGCCCGAAAACAATAACCATTACCGGCAGTCCGGCAATATTAAACCATTTGATGGCCGCTTTGGTTGGTGCGGAAAGATTCCGCAGGGGGTTGTAGGCCTGCTGCTTGCTTCGCAGCACCGCCATGTCATCCCTGTTGTTCAGACTGTCCAATAAATTCATGACAAAAATACTGTTGGGATGCCGGCCCTCCCGGTCAAACATATGGTCACGCAACATCTGGGAGGAGGCGGTAACAAAAATTTTCGCGGATTTCCCCCGGGGGATAATCCGGTCCCGGGCTTTTACGGCCGTTTTCTCGCCCTTCTTTTCGCCCGAATTGTCCCCGTCCTGCGGTTGTTCGTCCGCCGCTTCCTCTTTTTTCACCGGTATTTCTTTACCGGCAAAATAGCTGGGAAATTCTCCTTCGATCATACACGCCAGGGGAAAAGACCGCCTCTCTTCACCGGGGCCGGGCGGCTGAATAAAAATGGGGTTGAAACTGATCCGGCCTGTTTTCTTCCAGGACAAATCACTGGAGGAAAACAGGGCGGTACCGGATAAACCGTTTTTTTCCAGCGTTTCCTTCAGAAGCGCCACCGGCCCCGTCTTCATGGTAATCAGTCCTTTAATATTATTCATGAATTCCGATTCGTTATTGATGAATTCATTCTTAATAACCGGGGCGAAATAAATCGGCTGTTCCCCCCCGCCCCGACGACTGTCCCGTCGTTGGGTAAAACAGACTTCATCCATGACTACGGCTTTTTCCAATTTTACGCCGTAATGATGCAAAAGTTTTTCCAAGCCGGTGTCCACCGGTTTGTATACCGGCTGGCGATATGCAGAAGGGACGCCCTCGGGATAAGTTTCCTGGAAGGGATCCAGAAACAGAGCCAGATTGTTGCCCCGCATCAAGTATTGATCAATCTGAAACAACTCGTAATCGGAAAACGGTTCGGTGGGCCGGGCGATAATCAGGCAGTTGAAGGTTTCCTGCAGATGGTCGCTTTCACGCAGGGAAACCGGGTCCAAAGTATAATTTTCAGCAAGCTGCAGCCGGAAATTCATCAGGGACTCTTCCGCGGACTGCTGCTGCCGGGGAAAAGTATTCGGCGTAACGGCATCCAGCGTCCCGTGATCGGCCAGATAGCCAACATCGTCATTGATCCCCACCAGGGATTCAATTTTTTCATGAAGCGTCTCTTTCATGGCGGCGGCTTCGGGCAGAGAGTACTGTGTGCCGAAAATGGGAATGTCTACCACATGCAGTGCCGGTAAAGAATCGGTTTTCCCCTGGTAGGTCAGAACAATGCCGGCTACGCCTTCCCCGGCGGGGATGGGTCTGCCGGATTTTCTCGGGATCTCAGGCCATTGCAGACGAACCAGATTCGTTTCCGCAAAATCCGAAATTGAGCGTGATGTTTGCGTGGGATCCAGGGTTTCCAATGTAAGCCGATCAGATAGTTTCCGGTTGATATCGGCCACAATTTCTTTGATGGTTTCCGGCAGCTGGCGAAGATTTTGTATCCCCATATACGGCGCCACGGCAAACAAAGAAGAAGAAAGCACCAGTTGCACCCGTATATTTTCCTGAAGCCCGGCAAAGGCGCTGATTTTGTCAGCCAGTTTACGGATGCTGGCCGTAATGCGGTATTCCAGCCCTTCAGTGCTGTCAACGGTGTCAATGGTTTCCGTCAAATCGCCGTGAATAATGACCAGCCCCATATAGGCCTGCTTGAATTTGACCTCATCGGCTTCAATATTCTGCACCTGCACCGGGTACACGCCATAGTCTTTGGCCAGGCCCTGATTTTCGAGTACCTGCGGGGACTCTTCCCCATCCTGCGGGGTGACATTATAAAACTGATAATTAAAATTTTCATCCGCATAAAGGGCATACTCTTCCAGCAGATCATGCAGATAACGTTCGGTGGTGTTGTGCGGGGCCGGAAGATTCCGGGTAAAAAAGACCTTAATGGTCAAAGGGTCGGAAATATCAGATAAAACCTGCCGGGAAGCCTCGGACAGAGAGTATTTGTCGGAACGGGTCAAATCCAGCCGGAAAAACAGCGTCAGGCCAACCAGGTTAATCAACACCACCACCACCACATACATCAAAAATTTCGTATACATCTGTGTTCGCTTGCGGTTTCCCATGACACCCACACTCCTTATTGTTTTTCCCATAAAACCAGGTTGGCGGCGTACAGGCTGATAAAAGTAAGACTCAGAAAATACAATATATCCCGGCTGTCAATCACACCTTTGGCAATATTTTCAAAATGCGCCCCCGCCGCCAGATATTGAAAAAAGGCCAGCAGGGATTCCGGCAGAAAAAAAAGGATACCGTCCAGAATAGTCAAGCCGAAGCAGACAGCAGCGGCAATAATAAAGGCGATAATCTGGTTACGGGTCAAGGCGGAAGCCCAGAGACCGATAGCCGCAAAGGTCAACCCCAGAAGCAGGGCCCCCAGATAACCGCCAAGCACCGGCCCCCAGTCGAGATCGCCGGCATAATCCGCGCTGAACCCGTAAAAAACGGTGGGCAAAAGCATCACCGCGATAAAAGCCGTGGCAGCCAGGAGCTTTCCGGCCAGCACCTGCCGGAAATTAACCGGCAGGGTCAGAAGCAACTCATAAGACCCCGTATTGAACTCCTCGGAAAAAAGCCTCATGGTTATAGCGGGCACGATAAATGAGAAT
>CAZWCS010000205.1:0-3523 GCA_964632805.1 uncultured Desulfobacterales bacterium | reverse complement strand
GCACGCTGGCGAAAAAATTTGAAAAAAATTTATGCCCTTATATCGAATATCCAGGTATGATCCAAAAGACCGCCAAGCTGGTGGAGGCACTGCTGAAAAAAAGCCAGGTAGGTCTCCGGCTGGATCTGGATCCGGATATTCCGGAATGGACGGGATCGCCCCATGAATTGCTGCAATGTCTGCTGAATCTGATCAACAACTCTCTGGAGGCGTTTGCCGAAAAACGCTGCTGCTATCCGGAAACGGGCTGGCGGGAGCAGCCGGAGACAAAACAGATCATCATCAAAACCCGGGTTGCGGATGAAATTATCATCATCAGGGTGGCGGATAACGGGCCCGGAGTGGCAGAAGAAAATCTGGCGCATCTTTTTGATCTTTTTTATACCACCAAAAATGAGGAAGGAGTGGGGATCGGCCTGACACGCTGCCGGGAACTGGCTGAAAATCGCGGCGGCTCCATCACCGCGGAAAACCTCTCCGGCGGGGGGGCAGCCTTTGTTATCCGCCTGCCCCTGTCCCATATACCGGACGGCCGGGAAGCATCATCATGAAACGAGCCCGCCTGCTGCTGGTGGAAGATGAACCGAGCCTTTCCAAAGCCCTGGCTCCTGCCCTGGAAGCCGAGGGGTATCAGGTTGACGTGGCGGATAACGGGAAAGCGGCCCTGCAATACCTTGACAGTCACCCGTTTGAGGTGGTGATTAGCGATTTGATTATGCGTCCTGTGGACGGCTTGGCGGTTTTGCGCCATGCCAGGCAGGTACTGCCGAAGGTGGTCGTGATTGTTCTGACCGGGGATAAGGACCGGCAGTCCGCCATAGAGGCCCTTCGCTGCGGCGCGGATGATTATCTGCTGAAGCCTTGCGATCCCGCGGAGTTTTTTTTCCGGGTGGCCCGGCATTTAAAAAATCGTGAGCGGGAAGAGGCACGCAATGCGGCGGAAACGAAGAACCGTCTGCTTTCCCTGGCTGTGGAGCAGAGTCTGGACGGCATGGCGGTAACCGATCTTTCTTCCGGCACCTTTTTGATGGTGAATCCGGCCTTTGCCCGGATGCACGGAATGCGGCCCCGGGAACTCCTTGGTGAACATTTTTCGGTGTGCCATACACCGGAACAGATGTCCGCTGTTTCCGAAGCCGCACGCCAGTTCCGGGAAAACGGTTTTTTTGAAGGCGATGTCTGGCACGCCCGGCGGGATGGCACCATTTTTTTGAGCCACATGTCCAGTTGCCTGGCTTGCGATGAGAAAGGCAGCCGTTTTTGTGTCTGCAATTTCCGGGATATTACGAACCGGAAAAGTCGGGAACAGCAGCGTCTTCAATCGGAACGGCGGCAGCAGCAGGCCCGCAAAAGCGAGAGCCTGGATCGCATGGCCGGAGCGGTAGCCCACCGGTTTAATAATCTGCTGGGGGCGGTGCTGGGGAACCTGGAACTGGCCCTGGAAGAGCTTTCTCCCTCTTCGCATACGGTCAGGCTGGTGAAGGAGGCGCTTGCAGCCGCCAATCGGGCCGCGGAAGTCAGTACCATGATGTTGACCTATCTGGGGCAGGTTCCGGGCAGTTATCACTCCCTTGAACTGGCGCATATTTTCGAACAGAGTCTGCCGGTGCTGCAGGCCGGGTTGCCGGATAATATCCGGTTGACGGTTGACGAGAGCGGCGTTTCTTCCAATCTGACGGTTATCGCCGATCCCGGCAAGATGCATCAGGTTTTCTCCAGTCTGGTTATAAACGCCCGGGAGGCCATTGGGGACAAGGAAGGTAAAATCCGTCTCGGATTGCAGTGCCGGCCGGCGTCAGCACTGGGCGAGGGCAGATTTTTCCCGGTGGACTGGCAACCGCAGGCCGAAACTTACGCCTGCCTGGAAATTGCGGATACGGGCTGCGGGATCGCGGCAGAAGCGATGGACAGCCTGTTTGACCCCTTTTTTTCCGATAAATTTATTGGCCGGGGGCTGGGCCTGCCAATGGTGCTGGGAATTGTCCGCAGTTACCACGGAGCGGTCAGCGTTACCAGTCATCCCGGCCAGGGAAGTGTCTTCCGGGTTTTTCTGCCGCTGTCAGCGGAAAGGCCTGCGGAACCGGGAGGGAGGGTTCGGTTGTCTTCATCCCCCGGACTTCCGGGTACCGTTCTTCTGATTGAAAATGAAGGGATGGTGCTGCGAATGGCCCGGTTCATGCTGGAGAAGCTGGGATATGAAGTGCTTGCAGCCGTAAATGGCGAGCAGGGCCTGGCGGTGTTTGAAACACATAGTGAGCAGATTGCCTGTATCATCTGTGATTTGACCATGTCCCCCATGAACGGCTGGTCGTTTTTGCAGGAACTTCGCCGCCGTCGATTTCAGACGCCGGTGATTTTTTCCAGTGGGTACGACAAGGTTCAGGCCATGAGCGGTTCCCATACCTGCCATCCAGATGGGTTTCTGCGAAAACCCTACTATATGAAAGAACTGCAGGATATTCTGCAAAAGGTGCAGAACACCGACTGACCCTGGTCAATTATCCGGAAGGTTCACCTGTGTTCGGTCATACAAAAAAAGGGGCGCACAGGGTGCGCCCCAAAAAGGAGGGGGACCGCATATGCGGTCTATATCGTAACAGGGATTTTCCCCGGAATAGATCCACACCTTCCTACAGAAACGCCTCTTCCGGCATCTTCATGACAGCAGGCGTCAAGGCGGCCACCCCGTCCATTTTTCCCATGGTGGCCGGAAACAGCGAGGTAAGGTAAAACGCGGCGGTTTGGATCTGCCCCTGATAAAAGGCTTCGTCTTTTTTCTTTACTTTTTCCCCGCCCAGGGCCTCGCAGGCGGTGACGGCGCGCCAGAGATGGATCCAGGCCATACAGATATCGCCCACCACCTCTAAAAAGGGCGTGGCCGATCCGAAGGCATCCAGCACATCCTCGGACATGGCTTTTTTGCCGATGGCCATGGCCACTTCTCCCAGCCGGTTGACCGCTTTTTCCACGATGGCTGCCATCTCTTGTAACTGGTCGTACTGTTTGGCGTTTTCGATGGCGGTGTTGACTTCCCCCATAAAATCCATGAAGGGCTTGCTTTTTTTCATACCCAGTTTCCGGGCCAGCAAATCCATGGCCTGAATTCCGTTGGTGCCCTCATAGATACTGGTGATTTTACAGTCCCGCACCAGCTGCTCCTGGGGATATTCCGAAGTATAGCCGTACCCGCCGTAGACCTGGCAGCCCATGGCACAGACATCAAATCCTTTGTCGGTGCAGTAGGCCTTGACCACCGGAATCAGAAATTCGATTAAATCTTCGTATTTTTCCTTTTCCGTCGCATCTTCTACAATTTCGGATTTGTCAAAGCAGTTGGCGGCAAAATAGAGCAGGCCCCGCATCCCTTCCACATAGCTTTTCATCCAGAGAAGCTGGCGCCGCACATCGGGATGCTTGACAATATTGACGCTGGGAGCGTCGGGATTGGCGAAATCCAGCAGTTCCCGCCCCTGGACCCGTTCTTTGGCGTAGCTGACGGCATTGGCGTAGGAGGTGGCGGCCA
>CAZWCS010000204.1:0-3548 GCA_964632805.1 uncultured Desulfobacterales bacterium | reverse complement strand
GACTTCATGGAGGCCTTTATCGCCAATTCTGAATTTCCGGAGGACTTGTGAAAAAAAATTTGATAGCGGAAAACCGCCGGGGCCGGAGTTTGCATTAGATATTATGAATTCCAATTTCCTTCGAACCGTGATCGCCTGTCGCGCCTTGCAGCCGGAGCTGGACGGTCTGTTGTCCGCCAGCGGAGAGACGAATAAAATCGCGGTCCGGTATCTGGACCAGAACCTGCACCGGACCCCGGAAGTCATGCCGACAATTATTCAAGAGGCGGTGGACGAAGTGGCGTCGGATTCTTCCGCGCCGATTGTGCTGGGATACGGTTTGTGTTCCAACGGAATCGTCGGCGTCCATGCCCCGGCCCAGGGGTTGATTATTCCCCGCGTCCACGACTGCATTGCTCTGTTTCTGGGATCCCGCGAAGCCTATCGGAAAGCTTTCCAGGAACGGCCCGGAGCCTATTATCTGACCCCCGGATGGGTGGCGGAAGAAAAAGACCCTTTAGGGTTTCTGGAAAACGATTACGTGCCAAGGGTGGGAAGGGAAGATGCGGTCTGGGCGGCCAAAGAAGAGTTAAAGCACTACACCCACATTGTATTGGTCAATACCCGGGCGACACCGGACCTGGAACGCCTGCGGGCCCGGGCAAAGGAAAACTGCCGCTTTTTTGATAAAAAATACCTGGAAATCTCCGGTGATCCGGCGTATTTTCAGAAAATACTGTTCGGCCCCCATGACGCGGAAGATTTTGTCCAGGTCACCCCCGGCGCGGTCGTTGCACAGAAACCCTTTCTTGACATGTAGCCCGGCCGTCGGGTAAAAGGACTGTTTATACCGTTCTGTAAAACGGAGAATCGCAAGGCAGGGGAAAAAAACAAATGTCTTTTTGATAAACCATAAATTGGAAAGCGGAAGGAGTCTTTTATGTTTATTATTGGTGAATTGATCAATGCCAGCCGGAAAGCGGTTGGGGAGGCGATCAAAGCCGAGGATGCGGCGGCCATTGCCGAGCTGGCCAGAAATCAGCATGAGGCCGGCGCCGACTATATTGATGTGAATGCCGGCATTTTTGTGGGCAAGGAAGCCGATTATCTGAAGTGGCTGGTAACGGTGGTTCAGGAGACGGTAGCCGATGTCGTCTGCTGCATCGACACCCCGGACCCCAAAGCGCTGGAAGCGGCCCTGACGGTCCACCAGGGAACCGCCATGATAAACTCCATTTCCCTGGAAAAAGAGCGGTATGACGCCATGCTGCCTATGATCGCCGGGACCGATCTGAAAATCATCGCCCTGTGCATGAGCGATGAGGGCATGCCGGAAACCGTGGAGCAGCGGGTAGGCATTGCCGACACCCTGGTGAACAATCTGGTGAAAAACAACATTCCGGTGGAAAATATTTTTGTCGATCCCCTGGTACAGCCGGTTTCCACCAACAGCAGCTATGGCATGGCCTTTTTGAATGCCATTGAAGAGATTATGAACAAATTTCCCGGCATTCACACCGCCTGTGGACTGTCCAACATCTCCTACGGCCTGCCCGAGCGCAAGCTGCTGAACCAGAATTTCATGGTCATGGCCATTGTCAAGGGGCTGGACGGGGCCATCATCAATCCCCTGGACAAACGCATGCTGGCCAATATCGCGGCGGCCGAAGCCCTGGTGGGCAAAGACGATTTCTGCATGAACTATCTGGATGCCTATCGGGCCCAAAAACTGGAACTGTAAACGGACGGCAAAAGGACGGAAGCGTATGTTTGAAGGCAAAACCAAAATTACCGGTGTCGGCTCGGCGCTGGTGGATCTGCTGCTGCAGGAGGATGACGCCTTTCTGGCCTCTCTGGGCTCGGAAAAAGGCGGCATGACCCTGGTGGAAAATGATTTTATCGAGGAGGTCCTGGCCCGGACAAAAAATGAACCGCTGGTGGTTTCCGGCGGCTCTGCCTGCAATACCATTGTGGGGGTGAGCATGCTGGGGGGCCGGGCGAATTTTGTGGGCAAATTGGGCCGGGACAAATTCGGCGAAATTTTCACAACGGACTTGATCAACAGCGGCGTGGAACCCGTGCTTACCACCTCGGACAAACCCACCGGAAAAGTCCTGTCGATTATTACTCCCGACGCCCAACGGACCATGTTCACCCACCTGGGGGCTTCCACTGAGTTGGATCCGAGCGCCATGACCCCGGCGCTGTTTGCCGACAGTGCCATTGTGGTGGTGGAGGGGTATCTGCTGTTTAACCCCGAGCTCATGCTGGCCACGGTGAAAGCCGCCAAAGCCGCCGGATCCTGGGTCTCCCTGGACCTGGCCAGTTTTGAAGTGGTCAACAATGCACGGGACCTGCTGGAGTCGATTGTGGAGACCTATGTGGATATTCTGATCGCCAACGAAGATGAAGCGGAAGCCTATTGCGGCCATCGGGAGGAAGAAAAAGTCATGGCCCATTTGCTGGAAAAAGCGCCCCTGGCGGTTTTGAAGGTGGGGGAACGCGGCAGTTTCATCAGCCACCAAGGCGAACTTTTCCGGATCGCGGCGCAAACCGGTAATCCGCCTATAGATACCACCGGTGCCGGGGACTTGTGGGCGGCCGGCGTTCTTTATGGCCTGGTCAACGGTTATCCCATGGATATCTGCGGTTCCCTGGGCTCGGCTTGCGGCTATGAGGTTTGTCAATTAATCGGGGCCAAGATTCCGGAGGAAGGCTGGAAACGGATTAAAGCGCTTCTGGGATAGCGCTTCCGGGATTGGGATTGGTTTTTTGGCACGGATTTCATGGATGATACGGCTCCCGGGCGCCTTCATCCAGACAACCATAAAATTTTTGTCTGATCATCGATATTTGCAGATAAAGGAGAGTTGCCCATGGCCAGAATGAACAGAGTCTCTCTGGCAAGGAAAAAAGAGCTGGAGGAGCCGGATAAAATTTTGGCGTTTTTGTTGAAAGTAACCGACACGGTGGTAAAGCACCGCAACCGCATTATCGCCGGTCTCGTCGGTCTGGTGGTTATCGTGGCGCTGGTTTTTGGCATGCAGACATATTTGCGCAACAAGGAAGTCCGGGCTTTCAATCGTCTGGCAGCAGTTTCTCCGATTGAGGCACCCGGCGAAGCGGATAGCAGGCCGGCGACGCAAGAGGAAAAAAGTCCGTACCGTTCGCTTTATGAAAAATATGGTGGCACGATGGCCGGAAAAATGGCCGGGTTCCGTTATGCTGATGCCTGTTATCAGTCCGGCGATTTTTCTTCGGCCATTGCAATTTATAAGAAGCTGAGCAAAAATTTTTCCGGCAGTCCTTTTTTCCGCCAACTTGCGCTAAGCAGTCTGGGATACGCCTATGAAGCGGCGGGAGAAAAAGCGCAGGCCCGGGCCTGTTTCGAAAAAATTGTGGCCGATCCCGAAGCCGTCCTGAAAGACACGGCGCTGTTTAACCTTGCCCGGCTCTGGGAAGAGACGGGGGCGCAGGAAAAAAGCCGGGAGCTCTTTGCCACCCTCGCGGCGGACTATCCGGATTCTCTGTATGCTGATCTGGCAAAGGAAAAAAGCAGCGGATAAAAA
>CAZWCS010000203.1:0-3647 GCA_964632805.1 uncultured Desulfobacterales bacterium | reverse complement strand
GCTGGGGCACATCGCAGAAATCCAGTTCTTCCCGGATCCCCGCCATAATCACAATGGCCAGGGTAAAGCCCACGCCCCCGAAAACAGCCAAAGTCAGGGCCCGCCCCAAATCCCAGGCTTCCGCCGGATTGTCCACATTGACATGGCTCATAATGGTCAGACAGGCGAAAAGAATGGCACAGTTGGTAGTAATCAGGGGCAGATAAACGCCGAAGGACTTATACAGGGCCGGGAAAAATTTTCGCACATACATCTCCACAAACTGGACCGAAGAGGAGATGGCAAAAATGTAAACCACATAGCTCAGAACCGTCAGGTCGATGGCGTCCGCTTTGTCCGGGGAAACAAAAAAGGCTCCGATCCAGGCGGTCAGTGGTGCTCCCGGAATGAGTACGAAAGTGGTCACCGCCCAGCTTATAAAGGCCGCAATGGTAATCACGAACGTTACGGCGCACCCCATGCCGAAAGCCATTTCCACGTTCCGGGATACCCCTACGAAAGGGCAGATACCGACGAAATAGTACAGTACAAAGTTGTTAATCAGAGCCGCACTGATGGCAATCAGAAAAACATCAACAACATAATTCATGGTGTAGATCCTCTATTCTTGGTTGGCGCAGGCTTATCCTTTTTTCCGGGCTTTGCGGGCGTCAATCCAATTGATGGCACCCAGCAACAGCCCCAGCGTAAAAAAGGCACCGGGCGGCAGGGCCATGATTACCCAGGCCGGCCAGGCCTCCGGAAGAACCGGAAGGCCGAAAAAACTGCCCGCCCCGAGGAGCTCCCGGACCGCGGCGATGGAAGCCAGGGCCAGGGCAAATCCCAGAGCCTGACCGATGGCGTCGGCTCCAGCAGTGAATACCCCTTGTTTGGAGCCGCAAACCTCGCATCGGCAGATAATCAGGCAGTTGACGATAATCAGAGGAATATACGGCCCCAAGGCCTTGCTCATATTGTACATGTAGGCTGCCAGAAAGCGGTCCACTACCGTGACAAAAGTGGCAATGGTCAGGGTGAAGACCACGATCCGCAAATGGGGTTTGAGCAGGCCGCGGATCAGGCTGACGACGACATTGGCGCAGAAAAGCACGAAGGTAACTGCGCCGGCCATGGTCATCGCCGATTTCATGTTTCCGGTTACCGCCAGTACCGGGCAAAGCCCCAGGAGCTGTCGGTAGACCGGGTTTTCCGGGATGATGCCCTGAAGAAATCGTTCCAAAGGCGTTGGTTCATCTGCCATAGACGCTGTCCTTAATTGCTAAAGTTCCAAAAGTTTTCCAAAACGGCCTTACTCGGCCGTTGGTTTCGTTGCCGGCGTTTTCGACGGCAGGGTATTCTTTTGCAGCCGTTCGGCCAGCTGCCTTTTCAAATCCGCCACCGTAGTGTTCACAATGGTTTTCACACAGTTGGAGGAGATGGTAGCACCGGTAATGGCATCAATTTCATGCGTTTCATCGGCACCGTCTTTGACCACCTCCAAACGGGTCGAGGTGGGTTTGCCCACGAATTGTCGCCGCCACTGCCTCTCCGTAATTTTCGCTCCCAGACCCGGTGTTTCCTTCTGGCTTAACACAAACAAGCCGGTAATGGTCCGGGCCTCCCGCGAAAGACCGATCAATACTTCCACCGTGTCGGCGTATCCCTGGGCCGAAGCCTTGGCCACCCAGCCTTCCACTTCTCCATTACGGGTGGCCTTGAATACATTATAAAAGGTCTGGCGGCCGGACTCGTTCACGGAGATCAGAATTTTTTCGGATTGCAGGGCCTCCCGCTGCGCCGCCGGGGCATCTCCCAGCACAAGTTCCGGCACTTTCTCCAGGGTTTCGTTAATTTTATTCTGGGCAATTTTGGGAGATAGCTGCATGTGGACACCGGCCAGGGCGGCTCCGTAACAAAGCGCCAGAATCAGCACCAGCCAGGCTTGAACGAAAAAATTGCTTTTTTTGCCTTCCATAATTCGGTTGTCGCCTCTTTTTCTTATACTTTCGAAGTTGTTTTTTCGCCGAACTGCGCAGGAATGGTCCAGCGATTAATCAGCGGCGTCAGCGCATTCATGAGTAAAACCGCAAACATGACCCCTTCCGGGTAACCGCTGAAAATTCGCAGCAGCATTATCATGCCCCCCACCCCCAGGCCGAAAATGAATTTCCCTTTCGGTGTCAGGGGGCTGGTGACCGGATCGGTGGCGATAAAAAAAGCGCCGAACAAAAGCGCACCACCGGCCAGGTGGTGCCAGACGCCCCAGCCGCCGTCCGGCCCGGAGAGACCGGCCAGCAGGGCGCAGGCACCCGCAGCCGCGATTACTCCCGCCGGAATTTCCCAGGAGGCGGTTCGCCGAAGGCAGAGATAAATGCCCCCCAGCAGGCAGGCCAGAGCGCTGACCTCACCCAGCGAGCCGTTGGTATTGCCGATAAGCAACCGGGTCAGCGGTGTAATATCCCCCGCCTTTAAAGCGGTTAAGGGGGTAGCCATGGTCATGGCATCCACCGGGCTGTCGGGTCGCACATATCCGCCGGCGGCCATGGCTCCGGCAAAAGAAATCATGACAAAAGCCCGACCGACCATGGCAGGATTGAAAATATTCATACCCAGCCCGCCAAAAATAACTTTGCCGATGCCGATACCGACCACCGAGGCAATAACCCCGATATACCAGGGCGCGGTACCGGGCAAAGACAGCGCCAGAATAATGCCGGTGATGGCCGCCGAGCCATCCCCCAGCGGAATTGGCTTGCCGCGCATCCGGGTGAAAACGGCTTCCGCCGCCAGACAACTGAGCAGGCAGATGACCAATTGCTTGACCGCGTACATTTGAAAGACCACAATGGCCACCAGCACCAGCGGCACCAGCGCAATCAATACATCCAGCATCATCCGTCGGGTCGTAAAGGCGGGGTTGGACAGATGGGGCGAGGTGGCCACCTGAAAAACCGGTGTTTCGGTGATATTTTTCGCCCCGGAAAATGCCTCCTGACGAATTTCGTTCATAGTCCTACCTTATTGGATTCCATCCATTTGGGGTTTTGCAGTTATTTTTTGGCTGTCACCTGGGCTTTGCCCATCCGGATCAACTGTACCAGCGGCAGACTGGCCGGACAGGTGTAGGCGCAGCAGCCGCATTCGATGCAGGACATGATATTATATTTTTCCGCGATATCCGTAGCCTGATTTCTGGCCGCCAGGGCCAGCTTGGTGGGTACCAGATTCATGGGACAGACATCAACACACCGGCCGCACCGCACACAGGCGGTTTCGGCCGCTTTTTTTACATCCTGTCGGGTCAGAACGGTTACCCCGCTGGTACCCTTGGTTACCGGCAGATCCAGATCGGTAAAGGAAAAGCCCATCATGGGGCCGCCGGAAATCAACCGCACGGCGTCGACGGTCAGCCCACCACAGTAGTCGATCAGGTCCCGATAGGCTGTGCCGATGGGAACCAGCAAATTTTTGGGCTGGCGGACACCGGAACCGGTGACACAGATAACCCGGTGCGTCAAGGGAAATTCCTTCATAACCGCCATGGCCATGGCAGCCGCGGTCCCGACGTTGCTGACCACCACCCCCACCTCCAGCGGGAGCGCGCCCGGTGGAACCTGACGCCCGGTAACCGCCACAATCAGATGTTTTTCACTTCCCTGGGGATATTT
>CAZWCS010000202.1:0-3669 GCA_964632805.1 uncultured Desulfobacterales bacterium | reverse complement strand
GTCGGAAAACAGCTTTTTTGTCATACCGGGCTTGACCCGGTATCCAGTTTTTTTACTTACTTAATAAAATTCGTTATTTTGCAAAAAGTCATTTTGATTCGTGTGGTGATCCTTTGGGGATGGTGCTCCAAAATATTTTTTGAAAAAGGCTTGACAGGCCGGTGTGCTTCTTGGTAAGTGATAACTTACTTACCAGGAGCGGGTTATGGCAGCAGGACAACAGCGGCTGACCGCCGAAGAACGAAAAAATCAGATTCTGGAATGTGCCGCCGGGGTTTTCGCGCAATCCAACTACACGGCGGCCAAAGTGGCTGATATCGCCCGGGCGGCTGAAATTTCCGAAGCCACCATCTACAAGCATTTTGCCTCCAAAAAGGAGATTTTTCTGCATGTTCTTCAAAATCATTCCGAGGGGCTGGATCGTTTCTGGAAGGCCAATATTGATGCCGAAGACAATCCCCTGGAGGCCCTGAAAACCATTACCATCCGTTATTACCGGCAAATTATGAAGCATCCCGAAACCTTGCGGGTGCAGTTCCTGGCCCTTTCGGAGGTGCGGGACCGCGATATCCGGGTCCGGCTGCAGAACGACTACCGCCATATGCTGGCCGCGATTGAGACTGTTATTGAAGCCGGTATGGCCCGGGGCGTGATCCGGAAAAATATTGATACGGCCGCGGTTACCAATCTGGGGCTGGCCGGCGGCTTGCTGACCCATATCATGGTCTTTCTGACATTAAAGGAGGAATATCCGGAGAAGCTGGTGGAAAAAATGGTGGATCACCTGATTCAATCCATAAAAACTCCAGAACCCATAAAAACTCCAGAAGATCTCAACGCATCAAACGCATAGAACGCATAGAACCCAACAACAGGAGGCAGCGCTTATGATCACCGAACAATTTACACGGGATGCAAAAACCCAGGAGCAGGTGCTGGATGCCCTGCAGCAGGTGGTGGGGACGGAACGGGCGACCGGGAACGAAGCGGTCCGGTACTCCTATTCCGGCAGCAACATGGCTTTTCCCAAAGCCATGCCGGATTTTGTGGTCCGCCCGCAGACTACGGAAGAAGTCCGGGAGATCGTACGGATTGCCGCCAAATTTCAGGTCCCGCTTACGCCGGTAGCCAGCGGTACCCAGGAGCCGGGGACCTACCCCTGGTTCGGCGGCATTGTTCTGGACACCATGGCCATGGACAAGATTCACGAGATTGACGAAGTGGCCGGGTATGCGGTGGTCGAGCCCGGGGTAACCATTGGCCGGCTTTCCAATGAACTGCAGCGCCGGGGTCTGCGGCTGACCGTGGGCAGCTTTCCGCCCGGGATCAGCGTTCTGGGAAATTACCTGATGACCGCGGTGAATTCCCACCGGACGCTGGGGCCGCCGGACGATATTCTGGGCCTGGAAGTGGTCATGCCGGACGGGACCGTGGCCCATACCGGCAGCAAGGCCTTTTCCCATGCTTACGAAACCTCCTCCTGGAACGTGGCTACCAACAGTTTTCCCAATATCAAAAACCTGTTCATCGACCATGCCGGAACCCTGGGGGTGGTTACCCGCGGCGCCATCCGGGTGTATAACAAGTGTGAGGCCCAGGCCATGCCCTTGAGCGGGTTTGCGGACTACCCCACGGCACTGGAATACATGCTCCGTATCAGCCGGGGCAATCTGGTGCAGCACACCTGTTCCTGGCACTGGGCACTGTATACGATTATTGATCATCTGGGGCGTTACGGGCAGGGCGGGCCGGTGGAGGTCATGACCCGGGAACCCTGGGAACCCCCGGAAGGCCGGCCATACATTGTGGTGGTGCCGTCCATTGCCGGATTCCAGGAGCAGGTGGAAGGCGCGGAAAAGGCTGCGGAGCGCATCACCCGGGAACTGGGCGGGACCATCTGGACCGAGGAGTGCCGGAGTGAATGGCCCGGGGCCTACAAATTTTTTAAAGATCATTATATGGATCATATTGTCACCGAGCAGTTCCAGGGGGCCTATGGCGAGGGCACGCCCATGATGCCCATTGTTTTCAGTGACCCCCGGCGTATCGCCGGCCTGGAAAAGTGGGGCCTGCGTTTTCTGCGGGAAAACGGTCTGCGTCTGGGGCTGACCTATTACAGCCATTCCAACGACCAGGGCCGCAGCATCTTTCTGCGGATGACCCCCTTTATCCCGGCCGAATCCACGCCGGAAGAGGCCCAGGAAGCCGCCGCCGTCCGGCGCAAATACATGGAAGAAGCCTTCAACCGCTACGGAGCGGTTCCGGTCCGGCATGATTACGGGCTGGAACCCGGTGAGACCCTGTCCAAAACCGGCGGTCATGCAAACGTAGTGAGAAAAATCAAAAAGGCGCTGGATCCGGACAACATTATGAATTCCGGCATGAGTGTTTCCATTTACGGAAAGGAGGACTAAGATGCGATTATCTCCCGAAGCCGATTACGCGGCCTATCTGTATACCTGCAACCGTTGCCGCGGTTGCCTGATGGACAAATCTTCGGATATGCGGCCCGTTTGTCCGGCCAACTATTTTTCCGGGTTTTTCGCCTATTCCGGCGGCGGCAAAGCCTATGTCTGCCAGGGAATTCTGGAAGGACGGGTGCAGCCCGGTCCCGATACCGCGGCCGTGGCCATGAATTGTCTGTTGTGCGGGGCCTGCGCCACCATGTGTCCCCCCGGATTTGAGACTATTACCTTTATCCGGGACTTGCGGGACTACCTGGTCCATCACGGACAGTTTATAAACGATGTGCACCGGGATTTGCTGGAGAAAGCCCGCCGGAATGAAGTCTGGGAAAACAGCCGGATGCCGGAGGATTTGCCGGTATACAGTGGATCGGAGGAGTTCCTGGTCTACCTGGGTTGCCGGGAGCGCGCCCGCAAAGAGATTATTGATGCGGTGGGCCAGATTTTGACTGCGGCCGGGGCTACCTGGGGCGTGCTGGCGGATGAAACCTGTTGCGGGGCCCCGCTGGCCGATCTGGGCGATATGGAGGCGTTTGAAAAACAGGCCGCCGCCAATGTAGAAATGTTGAACAACTCCGGGGCGGAACGGATTGTTGTCCTTTGCCCCCATGGCGCGGCGGCAATCATCACTGATTATATGATGCTGGAGTCGCTGGAGGATATGCTGGAAGCGGAGGTGCTCAATTTTCCGGAGCTTCTGGCCGAACTGCTGGAGGAGGGACGCCTGGAACTGGGCGGCGGGCAGGCGCAGACGGTAACCTTTCATGATCCCTGCAAGCTGGGGCGCTTTCTTGAGGATGCGGATTCCGCCCGGACCGTTCTGGAGGGGCTGGACGGCGTGGAAGTTAAAGAGATGGAGCGCTGCCGGGAGGGTGCCTGGTGCTGCGGTTCCGGGGCCTGGGCCGAACTGGTGGTTCCGGAGCTGGCGCAGAAAACAGCGGCCGAACGTCTGGCGGAAGCCGAAGAGACCGGTGCGGACTGTCTGGTGACCGCCTGTTCCTACTGCACCAGCTTTCTGGATAAACACACCAAGGGGAAAATGGCCACCAAACATCTGGCCCAGGTGGTGGCCGAGCGGCTGAAAGGATAAAATATCCGGGATCAAGATTCCCAGAAAATTTATGCCGTCTTCCGGATAACTAATGTTGGTGGTTTCGTAAAAAGTCGTCACTCCGGGCTTGACCCGGAGTCTATGCATAATTAA
>CAZWCS010000201.1:0-3683 GCA_964632805.1 uncultured Desulfobacterales bacterium | reverse complement strand
GTGCCGGGAGAGGTGTTTTTTTACTTGACACCCCCTCTAATGGGTGACCCCTTTAGACCCCTTTACCCCTTTAGACTCAATAAAGGATCAAAACCATGAAACTTCGAGTTCTTTTGTGGCTGCTGGAAAAACTGATGAAGCGGGCCTTAAAAAAGAATCCAGAATTCATAAAACTGGCCGGGATTCATCGGGCCTCTATTTGTTTTGAAACCGAGGACAAAAAAGTTGTAAGACAGTTTGTTTTCACCGACGGCCGGTTGACCACATACGGAAAAAAACGGGATCAGCCGGACCTGACCATCTGCTTTGCGAACGCGGGGGAGGGGTTTTCCATCCTTACCGCAAAGGATAAAAACGCCTTTTTAAACGGCATCACAACTGGAAAGATCAACATCGAGGGGAAATTGGCTTTACTGCTCTGGTTCAAGTCCCTGACCGAAGCGCTCAAACCCGGCACAAAAAAAACCCCGGGACAATTGGAAACTGTGGGGTTCGTGGGGCTGGGGTTAATCGGCGGCCCCATGGCGCGCACGCTTCTAAAAAAAGGCTTTTCAGTCAAGGCCTATGACTTGAGTGAAGAAGCTCTCGACAAGGTCATATCCGAAGGCGCCTTAAAATGCGGCTCCCTGGCCGATATAGCTGATGTTCAGACCATAGTCATCATGGTCAACAACATGGCCCAGGCGGAAGACGTCACGTTTCAGCTTATGGAACACCTGCCGCCGGAAAGCCGGGCGACCCTGATCATCATGAGCACGGTTTCCCCGGATGCGGTCAGGCAGCTGCGAACCCGGCTGGATGATATGGGCCGGGACAGGGTTGCCCTCCTTGACGCGCCTGTCAGCGGCTCACCGGTGCTGGCGGAAACCGGGGGGCTGGCCATTTACGTTGGCGGAGAAAAAAGCGTTTTTGAGAAAGTCCGTCCCGTCCTTGAAGCGCTTGGCGATACTCAAAAACTGTTTTACATGGGCGCACTGGGCATGGGCGCCGCCATGAAACTGGTCAATAACATCATCGGCATAACCGTGGGGCTCAACGTGAATGAAGCCATGTACCTGGGGAAACAAAAGGGCCTTGACCCGGATGTCATGGCCCGGGCCATCAATGCCGGATCCGGGAAAAATTTTATCACCGAAAACTGGCCGCTGGCCAAGATGGCGTTTGATGAGATGCTCAATGACACCACCTACAATGCAAAAGGCGCGCTGTTTGTCACCGGAATAAAGGACCTGACGGTCACAAAAAACTGGGCGGAAACAAGCAACATCAAAATGGTCGGTGTTGAAAACGCCATAAAGCAGATTGAAGCCCTTGACGAAGAAAAGCTGGTGACCATCGTCAGTGCGATCATCGGCAGGGAACAGGACGCCTGAAAGGCCATGCACGGCACCCCTCTTTAGAATCAAAAGGCGAGGATTTCATGAGGAAAGTACATACGCAAATCGACATCGACGCTCCGGCAAAAAAAATATGGGAACTGATCACGGACCTGGAAAGCTATGAACAATGGAATCCGTTTGTGGTCATGGGCAAGGGGCCGATTCGGCAGGGAGAAAAGATCACGGTGCGGGCCCAACCGGATGGTAAGCCGGGATTGACTTCCCATCCGGTTATCACCAAAATTGTTCCGGGAAAAGAACTTCGCTGGCTGGGGCATTTCCCCCTGCCGGGACTGGTAAACGGAGAGCACATCCACATTCTAGAGCCCCTGGGGAAGAACAGAACCCGCTACATCCATGATGATGAATTTACCGGGTTGCTGCTCCCGCTTGTGTGGGGCCGGCTTGAGTCCGTAACCCGCACGGGGTTTGAAAAGATGAACAGGGCCTTAAAGAAAACGGCCGAAGAAAAAATGGCTGGAAATCATTAAAGTAGAGACGTCCGCGGATCTATATAAATATGAAACATATGACAAATAAAATCTCCGTTATGAATGAAGAACTGGAGCATATTGTATTAACACCTTCCCGGCAACAATATGAGACACCGCTTTTCTTTCAACACGGCATGTTTTGTACGGCCCAATACTGGCAATCATTCATGCGGTACTTTGCGGATCTCGGATATGAAACCCACGCCCTTAACCTGCCGGGCCGCGGCAAGAGCACTTTAAACAAAGGCCATATAAACAGATACGGAATAGACGATTATCTCCACTGTTTTAAACAGGCCGTTGAAGAAATCTCTCCACCTCCTGTTATTATTGCCCACAGCCTGGGCGGTTATCTGGTGCTGAAATATCTTGAGGCCAATGAACTTCCGGGCGTTGTTCTGATCGCCAGTTTTCCGCATACCGGGGCTACCGGGTTGATGCTCCGCGTGTTCTGCCGGCACCCAATCAAAATGTTGCGGGCACTGATTGCCTTAAATCTTGCTTTACCCAGTGCGGACATTGCCGGCGAGCTGTTTTTCAGTGACCCGCCACCTGTTGACCTGGAGACGTATTACAGGGAGCAGTGTGTGCCGGATTCCATGAAGATGGGAACAAACATGATGTTTCGCGTCCGGCTGTATCCTGAAAAGGTCACAACGCCAGCGCTTGTGATGGCCGGTGACCGGGACGCGACCTATTCCATTAAAGAACAGCAAGGGCTTGCCAAAGTGCTGGGGGCGGAATTCATGGTTCTCCCGAACCAGGCGCATAATGCCATGCTGGAAACCGGCTGGCAACAGACGGCGGATAACATACACAACTGGATATTAAAGACCACGTCCATCAAAAATACAGTTAAATAGCGGTAGCGATCACTATGTTAAAAAAACTGGCAAAAGTTTTAATCGTGTCGTTTGTCGCGTTGGCGGGCATTGCGGTGCTTCTGACGGCAACAGTCTTTGCATATGCCCTGTTTCTGGCACCAGGCATAAAAGGGGGCGCCAACGGCATTTTTTTCGACAAGAATGACCGCCTTTATATTGGCTCTGTTTTTGGCGGTGCGATTCATGTTATGGATACCAAAACCGGGGAAATCCTGAAAACCCTGGGAGAAAAAGACGGCGTTGATGGCCCCGATGACGTGGAGCTTGCACCCAACGGCGACCTTTATTATACCGATATTTTGCAGGGCAATATTTGTCGCCGTGACACCAGTGGTACGGTGACAAAACAACATATCGCCACCGGGGTAAACGCCATTGCGATATCAAAAGATGGCCGGGTTTTTGTTGGCATGGCGGTCTTAGGAGATGCTTTATATGAAGTGGATCGCGATTTGAAAAAACCGCCCCGCCTTATCTCCGGGCCCGGCGGGCAATTTAATGGATCGGATTTCGGGCCGGACGGCCGTTTATATACCGCCTTAAACCGTGCCGGAAAAATTGTTTCCACCAATGTCGATGCCGACAATCCAACGACCACCGGACTTGAACGGGATATTAAAACCGTGGCTGCGAACCTGCCGTTGGTGGCAGGCATTAAATTCAATTCAAAAGGAGAAATGTACGCCTCTACCTTTCTGGGAAATATCTGGAAAATAAAACCTGCAACCGGAGATAAAGAACGGATCGCAACCGTTCGCGGTATTGGTATTGATAATATCGCCATTGACTCAACGGACCGGGTGTTTGTATCAAACACCTTAAACGGACGAATTTATGAGATACTGCCTGACGGGGGAATAAGACCGGTTAACTAGTGTCCATCCACGGGTATAACTAGTTGAAAAAAATAAAAAAAGCGCATTTTG
>CAZWCS010000200.1:0-3686 GCA_964632805.1 uncultured Desulfobacterales bacterium | reverse complement strand
CGCCCCCTTCGATTTCATAACGTCCGATAAGATATATTATGTAAACTTTTAGGCGGAAACAAAAATCATGATCATAACAAAAAAAGAAAAAATGCCAAAAATAATTCCCCCACCCGGCTGCTCAGAAAAACGAAAAAAAATCCGGAAATATTTTTTTCTTGCCTAGGCCATAACACCTAAGACCCAGCCGGTACTTTTGCGGTCATCGTTATAATAACAATTTTATATATTATCAAATATTTAAAATATAATATATGATGTAAAACCTTATTTTTTAACCGCAGCTGTATTAATTAATAGTTATCCAATAAAGCGCGGACCGCAGGAACAATATAAATATCATCCAGGTCCAGGCTGCTGAGACATTCCGCCAGAGCGGCGGTTTTTTCCCGAACGGACAACCGTTTGTCCATAATAAAATATTTTTTTCCTTTGATCCGGCACAATCCACTGGAAACATGAATTCCAACATTGCGAAAATTTTGCTCACGAACGGTAATATCGATTTTTTCGGCAACTTCTTTGAGCTGATGATATAACTGATCCGGCTTCATTTCTTGCTGCCATCCCGATTATGGACAAAAATATGTGATAAACCCTTGCAAACCTGTTTCGAAATGTTATATTCATTTTGATACGGTTTTTCAAGATAAATACAAGCCGAACCGGCAAATTCGACAACATGAAAAATAACGGGAGAAAAATATGACAACAAATCCGGTTTCAATACGGGACACCCGGGCGCAGGTTGCGGTCAACAGTTTTATCCGCAGTGTTTACAACTGGATGGCAGCCGGCCTGGCACTAACCGGGGGAATCGCTTTTTATGTTTCCCGGAGTGAAGCCCTGTTGCAACTGATTTTCAGCAACCAGATGCTTTTTTTCGGTCTGATTATCGGCGAACTGGGACTGGTTTTTTATTTGAGCGCCCGGATTCAAAAAATTGAAGCCAAAACCGCCACCGCTCTGTTCCTGATCTACGCCATGCTCAACGGACTGACGCTTTCCTTTATTTTCCTGGCCTTTACTGCGACTTCCATTGCATCCACCTTTTTCGTCTGTGCGGCCACATTCGGCGCTTGCAGTATTTACGGTATGATCACCAAACGGGATCTGACCGGCGTCGGTCAGTTTATGTTTATGGGGCTGATTGGAATCATCATCGCCTCGGTGGTGAATATCTTCCTGCACAGCACCGGTCTGGCGGCAATTATCAGTTATTTGGGGGTGTTTATTTTTATCGGATTGACGGCCTACGATACCCAGAAACTGAAAAATATGGCGCTGACGCAGCCCGAAGGGCTGGAAGCGGCGGTGGTGCGCAAAGGCGCGATCATGGGTGCCCTTACCCTGTATCTGGATTTTATTAATATGTTTCTGTTTCTCTTGCAAATTCTGGGGGTAGCCCGGGACTGATTTCCCCCTTTTCTGTCAATATGGTAATACGGCAAGCCAGTAACGATAATACGGCGGACACGATGAATGGGTGTCCGCCGTATCGGCTTTTTGGTTGACCACGCAAGTGACTACGGATTTCCCAGGGCCGCCTGTACCACATCTGCAATTTTTGTGGCGTACCCTCTGGTTTCTTCTTCGGTGCGAGCCTCCACCATTACCCGGCAGATCGGCTGGGTGCCCGAATAGCGGATCAGCACCCGGCCATTTTCTCCCAGGGCAGACTCTACGGCGGTGATAGTCTCCATAATATCCGGCCTGGTTTTCAAATCCGGTTTATCCCGGACAGGCACATTGATCAGCACCTGAGGAAAAACGGTCATGGAACGAGCGGCCAGTTCTGAAAAAGGACGATCGGAATGCCGCAGAATGTATCCAAGCATCAGGGCGGTCAGTAAACCATCACCGGTGGTCTGGTATTGATGAAAAATGATATGGCCGGAGTCTTCCCCTCCCAGACAGGCACCGGCGGTCCGCATGGCTTCGATAACGCGGCGGTCTCCCACATCGGTTTTCATATGCGCGATTCCGCGACTCATCAAGGCCCGGGTCAAACCGATATTGCTCATAACCGTACTGACCACACAGTTGTTTTGCAATTGTTTCTGCTGATGCAAAAAACCGGCGGAAATGGCCAGAATCCGGTCACCGGTAACCACCTGTCCCTTTTCATCCACCGCAATAACCCGGTCCCCGTCTCCATCAAAGGCAAACCCGGCGGCCGCCCCCGTTTCAACAACCGTTTTTTGCAGGATTTCGGGATATTCGGAACCACATTGGGCATTGATATTAAAACCATCCGGGAAAGCAAACAAAAGACGGGCGCCGGGAAAAATCAGGGGAGCGATGCGGCTGACGGCACCATTGGCACAGTCAAGAACCAGATCCAGGCCGCCGGCAGTATCTTCTTCCAGGCCGCCGGCCAGTTTGATAACATTTTTTAAAAAATCAACATAAGTCTGCTCGGCATGCGGAACCCATTCCATGGACCCCGGCTCCACAACTGAATCTTTGGGAGCGCTTTCAGCAGGCGGCGCATTTTCGCGTATCATCTCCTCCAGTTGAAATTCCTGACTGTCGGATAGCTTGTATCCGTCCCGCCGGAAAAATTTAATACCATTATCATGGTAGGGGTTGTGGGAAGCGGAAACAACGATACCGCCATCCGCCTTCCAGGCTGCCGTCAGGTAAGCTACACCCGGCGTGGGCAAAACATCCGCCGCATAAACCCGTCCTCCCATGGAACAGATCCCGGCGCAAATGGCTTTTTCCAGCATATCACCGGAAATCCGTGTATCTTTGCCAACTACCATGGTAACCGGCCGGTTCGAATTTAGCTGCTGAAAAAACATGGCCGCCGCCCGCCCGATTGTTACAGCCATATCAACCGTCAGCGGATAACAATTGGCCATTCCCCGGATACCGTCGGTACCAAAAAGTTTTTTCATGGAGTACGTTTTTCCTTCGTATTACCACAACTCAAAAGACGGAAGAATGTCATTGGTTCTGTACCGGATGTCGTCCACCACCGACTGCAGCCAGGCCGTTCCCATGGAGGCTTGTTCATCCGTCATGCTCTGTATAATGGCCGTTAAATAGTCTTTACTGGAAGCCTGTCCGGACTGTTGCAGCGTTTCCAGAAAGCGGTCCCGGATCTCCAGTTCTCCGATTTCATTTTTGGCTAACCAGAGCAATAATTCGGTTACGATTTCTTTTTTCTCCATCAGTTCCGATTTTTGCTGGATAAGAGGCCCCGGGGCGTTTTCACCGTTCTGTGCGGTATATATCTCCAGAGAACGGGGGAGGTTGTCAATAAATTCCTCCAGGCGTTTTATCCGTTCGCTGATACCGGTTTTCAGGCAATTCTGCGCCCCATGAAAAAGTTTTTCCGGAAAGTGATCAGGATCGACAAATAAACGGCGAACATGATGATACCATTGCAAAAGGGCCATCAAATTGGCGATGTAATTGATATTATGACTCAAAATTCGATTGACATTCAGATAAACGCCCGCTTGGTATGAAATTCGGCCTCCTTTGGAAGCTTTGGGGATAATCAGTTTTCCGGGGCTGAATTCGTCTTTACGACAGATGGCGCCGGCCGCAGTCACTGTACCGAAAGTCAGGCGCAAGGGGCCCACCGCCCCGCCCTGCACGCCCAGAAAAATCGAGGGTAACCGAAGCATCACACCGCGCGGAACATCCCCAAACAGAGAGGGCGTGGCTTTATC
>CAZWCS010000199.1:0-3727 GCA_964632805.1 uncultured Desulfobacterales bacterium | reverse complement strand
AAGGATCGCGGCATGGATCTGGTGACGGTCACGGATCACAATTCACTGGCCGGTAGCCTGGAGATCGCGCACTTGCCGGACACCTTCATCAGCGAAGAAATCACCACCTATTTCCCGGACAACGGCTGTAAAATTCACGTCCTGGCCCTGGACATCACCGAGGCCCAGCATGAAGACATTTCCCGTCTGCGCGGCAATATTTACGATCTGGTGGCCTATCTGAACCAGGAAAAAATTCTGCATATCGCCGCTCATCCCCTGTTCGCCGTCAACGACCGGATGACCTTGGCGCATTTCGAACAACTGCTGCTGCTGTTCAATCATTTTGAGCTAAACGGTACCCGCGACAACTATCAGAACAACATCCTGACCGATATTCTTTCCCGTCTGGACGCGGAACATATGGAACGGCTGGCCAACAAATACGACCTGGTCCCCCGGGGGGAAACGCCCTGGCGAAAAAACCTCACCGCCGGTTCGGACGATCATTCCGGCCTGCACGTGGCCAGCTCCTACACCCTGGTGGAAAAAGAGGGCAAACTGGCGGATTTTCTGGCAGCCATTGAAAATCAGGAAAACTGCGTATGCGGTAATGTCAGTCATCCCAAGGCGTTGGCCCATACCCTGTACGCCATTGCCTACCAGTTTTACAATTCCAAGCTGTCTCTGGCGGGGCTGAAAGAAAAAGACAATTTTTTCGGTTTTCTGGACAAGGTGCTGAATCTTCCGGGCAAAACCGAAGAAAGCGAGGGAGAAAAAGCCGGATCCAGCAGAAACACAGAGAAAGACCGGGACGCGCTGCACAGCCAGTCTAAATTTTTATCCAATTTTTGTCTGCAGACTGCCCGGGAGGTACTGCGACGCGTACCGGAATTTGACCGCATCACTCGCAGCAAAGTCATGGCTTCCCACGAAAAAGTTGCCCTGTGTTACCGGTTTGTGGACCAGGCCGCGGACGAAATTCTGGCCCGGTTATGTAATACCACCATGGACAAACTTTCCAGCGGCAACATTTTCGATGTCTTTCAGATGATCGGCGGGGGCGGGGCCCTCTATGCCATGCTATCCCCGTACTTTATCGCCTACAACGTCTTTACCAAAGACCGGCTCTTCTGTAAAAAAATTCAATGCCAGATGCGCCGGCACAGCACCTCTATTAAAAAACCGCTGCGCATCGGCCATTTTACGGATACCCTTTACGACATCAACGGCGTGGCTAAGACCCTGCGCCAGCAGCGGGAGATTGCGGCCCAGTTGAATAAAAATCTGACCCTGATCACCTGCGGCCCGGAACAACAACAGTACGGCTTCCAGACTTTCGCCCCCATCGATACCTTTGAACTACCGGAATATCCGGAAATACAGCTTTACTATCCGCCGCTGTTGAAAATGCTCGACTTCTGCTACGAACAGGCGTTCAACCGCATCCATATCGCCACCCCCGGGCCGGTGGGCCTGGCGGCCCTGGCCATTGCCCATATTCTGCAATTGCCCACCTATGGCACCTATCACACCGCCCTGCCCCAGTATGTGGCCCGGCTTACCGAAGACAGCGGGCTGGGCGACCTGGTCTGGAAATACATGGTCTGGTTCTACGACCAGGTGGACGTGGTTCTGGTCCCCTCCCATGCCACCGGACAAGAGCTGGCCGCCCGCGGTATTCACGCTGAAAAAATCCAATTTTATCCCCGGGGCGTAGATACGATTTCTTATCACCCCGACAAGCGCAACGGCTTTTACAAGAGCCATTTTCAACTGGCGGACGATCACCTGAAACTGCTCTATGTCGGCCGTGTTTCCCGGGAGAAGAATCTGGATCAACTGGTGGAGATATTTCAGAAAGTTTCCCGGACGTTTCCCCAGGTTCACCTGGTGGTGGTGGGCGACGGCCCGTATCTGCCGGAAATGAAAGCGGCCCTAACGGGCTATCCGGCGGTGTTTACCGGTTATCTGGACGGCGAAGATCTGAGTGAAGCCTATGCCGGCGCGGATCTGTTCGTTTTTCCGTCCACTACCGACACTTTCGGCAACGTGGTGCTGGAAGCCCAGGCGTCCGGGATTCCGGTAATCGTCACCGACAAAGGCGGCCCCAGTGAAAATATGATCGACCAGAAGACGGGATTTATCGTGCCGGCGGACGACCCCGGGGCTTTTGTGGAAAAAATCAATTCTCTGCTGCTGGATCCGGAACAGCTGCGGCGCATGAAAGAAAACGCCCGGCAGTACATGGAATCGCGGTCCTTTGAAGCGGCGTTTAATACCATGTGGGAGATGTACCGGGAGCCACCGGCGGAACGCAAGGGCGCCAAGGCGCAATTTTTTGACTAAACGGTGAGATTTCCATGGCTCCCTTTCCACCTCTCCGCAAAGGCTGGAAGATATTTGCCAACACCTGCCGGCAACGACTGCCCGGTCAGTTGATTGTGCAGATTACCGACCGTTGCAACGCCACCTGCCCCCACTGCGGAATGCGGGTTACCAGCCATTTTTCGCGTTCGGATTTACCGCTTGACACCGTCAAACGTATCATTGATGCCGCCGCGGAAAACGGGGTGGAAGCCCTGTCCTTTACCGGCGGCGAACCCCTGCTTCGTCTCGATGACCTGTGCGAAATGATCCGCCACGCAGGGGCCGCCGGCATTCCGTTTATCCGCACCGGCACCAACGGCTTTTTCTTGCGGCACAATGGCGATAACGAACGCTTTACCAGACGGGTGACCACCGTCGTGGAAAAGCTGGCGGCTACCCCCCTGCGGAATTTCTGGATCAGCCTGGACTCCAGCGTACCTGAAGTTCACGAAGAAATGCGGGGATTACCGGGCGTTATCCGCGGCATGGGAAAAGCCCTGCCGATTTTTCATGAACACGGCCTGTATCCGGCGGTCAATCTGGGCATCAACCGGAATCTGGGCGGAGACCTGACGGCGCAAATGGCCGCTCGCGAATTTTCTTCGGAGAGCGATTACCTTCAAGCCTTTGAAAGAAACTACCAAAAAGGGCTGCACCGGTTCTATCAGCGGGTTCTCAATCTGGGCTTTACCATGCTGAACACCTGCTACCCCATGAGTGTGGAGACCTGTCCGGAGAAAAACACGCAGGCGGTCTATGCCGCCACTTCCGCCGATCACATTGTCCGGTTCAGCCCGGCGGAAAAAGGGATTCTATTTAAAGTGCTCATGGAAGGCGTCCGGAGTTTTCGTTCCCGCCTGCGTGTCTTTTCGCCCCTGCTTTCCCTGTATACCCTTCACCGCCACTATGAAAACACTTTGCCGCCGAAGCATCCATCATCCGGTTGTCGTGGCGGAATCGACTATTTTTTTGTCGATGCCCGGTGCGGAGACACCTATCCCTGCGGTTATCGCGGTGACGAAAATCTGGGGAAATACTGGGACCTGAACTTAGGTAAAATGAATTGGCGGGCCAACTGCCGCCGGTGTGACTGGGAATGCTTCCGGGACCCCTCCGAGCAGTTTGCCCCCTTTATGCAGGTTTTGTCCGCGCCCACCGGTCTGATGCATCGTTATTTGCATGACCGTCACTACCTGCGACTCTGGCTGACCGATCTGCGATACTACCGGGCCTGCGAATTTTTTAACGGCCGGCACGCCCCCCGTTATGACCGGCTGGCCCCTTATGCCCTGAAGGGATAATTCCTCAAACATACCATCCGCCGGCAGCAATTCTCGGCCAATTTTCGGCGGCCTTATGGACAAGGCTTTCGAAGGCT
>CAZWCS010000198.1:0-3780 GCA_964632805.1 uncultured Desulfobacterales bacterium | reverse complement strand
TCGAATCTTCCGTTATCGGCCTGGCCCTTATATTTGAACACCGCACCTATCTGCCGTCGGTCTTCATTTTCATCGCCCTGCCCGCCCTTCTGGTCCGTCTGGGAAAATCCAATATTCCGGCCGTTGCAGTGCTCTTCGGCCTGCTCCTGGGCACAAGCCTGATCTGGACCCGCCACCGCAACGCCGTCTGGGCCGACGAAATCGCCTTCTGGAGGGATTGCCGGAATAAAACGCCGTATAAAGCCCGCCCTCACAACAACCTGGGAGCGGCCCTGCTGCAGCAGGGCGAACCGAAAAAAGCGATTCCGCCCCTGCAACAAGCCATAGCCATCAACCCGGACTACTACAAAGCCCACAATAATCTCGGCATCGCTTTCTACCAGCAAAAGCGAACAACCGAAGCCATCGCCGCCTATCGCCGGGCACTGCAAATCCGTCCGGATTTTGCCAAAGCCGCCAACAATCTTGGTACCGCACTCCTGGCCGCCGGAAAACCGGCCGAAGCCCTGACCTGCTTTCGTCGAGCAGTCCGTCTCCAGCCCCATTTTGCCATGGCGCACAACAATCTGGGGCACGCCCTGTCCCTTCAGGGTCGAATCCGCCGGGCAATCGCCTGTTACCGCCGGGCTCTGGAAATCGATCCGCAATTATCCGAAGCCCTTTATAATCTGGGAGAAGCATTGTACAACACCGGCCGGAACCGGAAGGCCATTGTTTACCTGCAAAAAGCGCTTCAGGTAACCCCCGATAACCCCCTGTATCTCAACAAACTGGTGGAAATCTTTTACCACGAAAACAACTATACCGCCGCGATTCATCTTCTTGAAAAATTACAAACGCTGCGCCCCGATTCACCCAAAATTTTCTACAATCTGGCCTGCCTGTATGCCAGACAAAACCGTCTCCCCAAAGCCCTGAAACATCTGCAACAAGCCTTTGCCGCCGGCTATACCGACCGTCACCGGATCCAGACCGATCCCGATCTTGCGCCCCTGCGCAACACCGATGGTTACCGTCAACTACTCCACATCCCGGACAAGCAGCCATGAATCGCCATAAAACATTTACCAAAATAATTTTTTCGCCTCTGCCTGTTTTTCTGCTGCTGGCCATAGGTACGGCCTGCCTCTATGGCCACACTTTCAAAGCACCCTTCATGTATGACGGCGCCTACCAGATTGTGCAAAATCCGCATATTCGCCTGGATAAAATCACCTGGGATAAACTGGCGCAGATCATGCAGAGCCCGTCTTCCCGGCCGCTGGCCAATCTCACCTTTGCCCTGAACTATTTTTTTCATCAATATCAAGTGGCCGGATACCATGCCGTCAACCTTCTGATCCATACCATTACCGGCTTTCTCGTATTCCTGCTCTGCCGCCAGACGCTCCGGCGCTGCCGGCTGGATCATAATCATCCCCTGCTGCCCCTGGCGGCGTCCGTTTTCTGGCTTGTTCACCCGCTGCATACCCAGTCCGTGACGTATATTGTCCAGCGGATGAATGCCCTGGCCGCCCTGTTTTATCTTTTGGCGATGATCTGCTATATCGCCGGCCGGGAAAATTCACGCCGGCGGAACCAAAGCAGACCCATCAAAACCTGGAGCCTGTTTTCCGCCTGTGCTCTGGCCGCCCTGTTTTCTTTGGGCGCCAAAGAGATCGCCGCCACCCTGCCGATCAGCCTCTTTTTTTACGAATGGTTTTTTTTTCAGAATCTGAGCACCGGCTGGTTGAAAAAAAAAATGAAATGGACCATCCCCGCTCTTGTCGGAGGAAGCGGTCTTGCCCTCCTCTATCTGGGCACCGATCCCTTTCACAGAATTCTGGATATGTACCAGAAACTCCACTTCAGTCCGGTAGAACGAGTGCTGACGGAAGGCCAGATTGTTCTTTATTATCTCTCGCTTCTTTTGTTTCCCCATCCGGCTCGTTTGCAGCTGTTGTATGATTTTCCATTAGCTTCCCTTGGTATGGGCGCAATCCCCACCATCCTCTCTATGCTGGCGCTTTTTCTGCTGGCTCTGGCCGCATTACCGGCCGTCAGAAAAGCTTCCGCCATGCCCGCGCAACGTTTTATCGCCTTTGCTCTGCTCTGGTTTTTCCTCAACCTGGCTATTGAATCCTCCTTCCTCGGTCTGGCCCTGATCTATGAACATCGCACTTATCTCCCTTCGGTATTTCCCCTCATGGCCGCCGTCTTTCTGATGTTTCATTTTCTGCGTCCCAAACTTCTGGCCATCGGATTGCTCACGATAGTTGGAGTTACCTGGGGTTTCTGGGCCTGGCAGCGCAATCACACCTGGCTGACCATGCCCGCCTTCTGGCAGGACTGCGCCGCCAAGTCTCCCCTCCGGCCGGATGCCCATAACAATCTGGGGCTGGCCCGGCAAAACGAGGGCCAGCCCGAACCGGCCATCCGCCATTACCAGACGGCCCTGGGCCTTCTGCAGCTCACTCCGCTTGAAGAATGGGAGACCATTCTGGCCGACTACCAACCCGCCCGCTACATTTACAAAGCCCGTCCGGAATCAATTCTGGCCAACTGGGGACGCGCCCGGCAACAAACCGGTGATCCCGACCGGGCAGCCAGAATTTTCCGCAAAGCGCTTCAAATCACCCCCGCCGCCCATTTAGCCCGCAGGCACCTGGCCGAAATCCTGCTGCAACAGGGCAAAACCGATGAAGCCATCCGCCATTTGGAAACCGCCATTCAGACCGCACCGAATCCCGCGGCGGCGATCTATCTGCTGGCCCGGGCCCGGGAACAGAAAAATCAACCGCAACAAGCCGTCCTTCTTTATCAAGAGGCGCTGAGTTGGGACCCGCACCTGATTGACGCCTATAATCATCTGGGAACCATCCATATGAAAAGCGGAAAACCGTCCCTGGCCCGCCATTACTTTCAACAGGCTCTTATCCGTGACCCGGAAAACGGCATCGCGCAAAGCAATCTGGGCGGTGTCCTGTTGGCCCTCGGTCGGACGGAAGAAGCGCGGAAAGTGCTGGAAAAAGCCGTCCAACTGGCCCCGGATTATGCCAAAGCCCATAATAATCTGGCCATCGCCTGTTATCGCCAGGGGCAGATTAATCAAGCCATCCGCGCCCTGCATCAGGCCTTGCAGGCCGACCCGGCTTATCAGGAGGCCGCAGCCAACCTGCAACAGATACTGGCAGGTGCTGCCCGGCAACTTTTTCGCCCGCAAATGGCCGCCCGCAAGACGGGCACAGCACAATCCCCGGACGATTACGCCCTGATTTTTGCCCTGGGGCAATGGTATGAAAAAAACGATCACCATGTGGAAGCGATTGCCAGTTATCAACAGGCGCTCCGGATGCGGCCGGAGGCCGTCCCCTGCCTGAACCGCCTGGCCGGGCTTTACAACCAACAGGGAAAACTTGCACTGGCTGCGGAACTGCTTCAGAAAACGGCCCGCCTTTTGCCGGACACCCCCACTGTTTTTTATAATCTGGCCTGCCTCTATGCCAAGCAGCATCAGCTGGAAAAAGCAGTAGCCTGTCTGCAAACCGCCATAAAAAAAGGCTACAACAAGTGGCAATATCTGCGTACGGATCCCGATTTAAACAACATCAGAAACACCGCCGGTTACCGGCAACTGATAAAAAAACAGCAAACGGTTTCCTCCGATCCCTCCTGAACAACCAGAACCGCATCATTTTATATATAACATACTGAATAAAATATAAAATAGGATCAAAACCGCAAAATCCAAAAAAAATCTTGACACGGGCTGCACGGCGATGATAGAAAAAAAATGAACGT
>CAZWCS010000197.1:0-3861 GCA_964632805.1 uncultured Desulfobacterales bacterium | reverse complement strand
TGATTTGTCGTAGTCGTATCAGAGCGGATTTGATGCTTATTTGTTTATATCAGGCCTGTCAAATATGTAAAGGGTTTTAGGCAGTTAAAAAGAAAAAGGCTATTGCTTGTCTTTTTCCCGGGGATGACAGCGGGCGTGAACGGCTTTTAAGTCGTTGATGCTGACCCGGGTATACACCTGGGTGGCGGTCAGGGTGCTGTGGCCCAGCAGCTCCTGGATGGCGCGGATGTCGGCCTTGTTGCGCAGCATGAGGGTGGCGCAGGTGTGCCGGAACGTGTGGCAGTGGACAGGCTTTTTGATTTTCGCTTTTCGGGCGTACTTTCTGACCAGGACCCACACGGCGTTATGGTTCAGGCGGTTGCCGCGGGAAGACAAAAACAGGGCGTTTTCGTAAGGATCCCGGATCAGTTCCGGCCGGACGCTTTTGATATAGTTTTCCAGATACCGGCAGGCAATGCGGCCCAGGGGAACGATCCGCTCTTTGCTTCCCTTGCCCATGACCCGCAAGAACCCGTCATGATAGTCCACGTCGGATAAACGCAGGTTCCGCAGCTCGGTCTTTCTGATGCCGGTGGAATAAAACACTTCCAGGATGGCCCGGTCCCGGTAGCCGATAACGCTGTTGATGTCCGGGGCGCGCATGATCTTTCTGATTTCGGCCAGGGTCAGGATGCTGCGGGGCAGGGTCCGGGGCTGCCGGGCGTACCGGATATCCCGGGCCGGGTTGGCCACAATATAGCCGCTGTCGGTTAAAAAGGCCATAAAGGTTTTGACGGCCCCGATCAGGCTGTTTTGATAAGCCACGGTGTACGGCTCGCCTTTGGCGGTCAAGGACTGGTAAATGTCGATCTGCCAGGCCCGGATGACATCTTTGGTGATCCGGGCGGGATCGTGGATGTCCCGGGCGGCCAGGTAATCAAGGAACAGGTGAACCTTTCGTTTGATCTCGCTGATGGTGCGGCCGGTGCGGTTTAAGGCTTTTAAGGAGTGTTCAAATTCTTCAAGCAAAGCCTTCATCTCTGGTGCCTCCTTTCTATGGCCGGGGCGATGGCCCGCCGGTCGATCCGGTCCTTTTCCCGGGGATGGGTTTGCTGGTGGGCTTTTTTCAGGTCAAGGCCCAGGGACCTGATATAAACCTGGGTAGTGCGCGGGTCGGCATGGCCCAGCATCTTTTGCACGGCGGTAATGTCGGCCCCGTTCTTGACCAAAACCGTGGCAAAGGCGTGCCGGAACAGGTGCGGGCCGACCCGGCCGGCAATGCCGGCCTGACGGGCGTATTTTTTGATCATGACCTGGACCGCCTGCCGGCGGATCCGGCGGCCGCTCTTGTCCACGAACAAAAAGCGGTTGGCCGGGTGTTTGCTGGTGTAATGGGGCCTGACTTTGCTGATGTATTCTTTTAAGAACCGGGCGGCGTGTCTGCCCAGGGGAACCACCCGGTCCTTTTGCCCCTTGCCCTGGTTGATCCGCAGCATGCGGCCGGTCAGGTCGGCGTCGTAAATGGTCAGGCCGCACAGTTCGGCCTTTCTGATGCCGGTAGAGTAAAACACTTCCATGATGGTCCGGTCCCGGATGCCAAGGAGCGTGGCCAGGTTGGGTTGTTCCAGGAGACTGTTGATCTGCCCGGCAGTGGGCGCGGTTATAATCCGGCGGTCTTTTTGCGGCTCTTTGACGGTCTCGGCGGGATCGATGAAAATCACGTTGGTGGCGGTCAAAAACTCAAAGAACCGCTTGACTGCCCGGATTTTAATGCAGATGGTGCCGGTGCTGTAGAGCCGGCCGGCCGGCGTCCGGTAGTCGTACAGATCAGCGATCCAGGCCTTTATCATGGAAGCGGTCACGGCCTTGATGTCCTGCGGTTGCAGATCATCAAGGCACTGCCGGACATGGTCGGTATAGGCGGTGACCGTGGCCGGGCTGCGGTTTAAGACTTGCAGGTGTTCGCCAAAGGCGAACAACAGATCATCTGTATTATACATATACGCTCTCCTTTCCGGTATCAATATGATGACGGTTTTGATATACGGGGGTCTTTCTTTTTTTAAAAGCCGCGAAGTCGGCCGGGTATTTCTTGTAAATACTTGACGGTCAAGGGATTGCGGCGATAAAGGCGGCATCACGAACCCGGCGCAAACCGCCCTCGTAGTTGTCAATTTCAGGCTCGTAGTTGCTGTTTTGCCCCTCGTAGTTACTCGCCGTCTATGTTCGCGGCTTTTGCCTTTTGCTTAAGTTCTTCGGTATCGATCAGGCCGATCAAAAAAGGACGGCCGTCTTCTCCGCCGCCGTCATAAACCAGCTCGTAAACATATTCCTTGCCCCGCCTGCCCATGACCGAATAAAGGTATTCCAGGTCTTCCAGCTGCCGGATGTGGGTACGGATCTGGAAGTCACTCCAGCCGCTGAACTCCCGGATGTCCCGGCGGGTAAAGTGATGTTCTTCTGTTGCGTCCCTGGTGTGCCGTTCGCACATCTCTTTAATCAGCAACAGCAGCTTTTTGGACGGCGGCGACAGCTCGTCCAAAGTGCGGCCCAGGATTTCACCGGCGATTTGGTTGGCTTTTTCGATATCGGCCAGGGTGACGTTGATATATTCAATGGTCCGGTCCTCAACGGTCATGGTCTTTGTTTTTCGCTGGTGCTGGAACAGATAGGCCACGGCCAGGATCAGGTTTAAATATTTGGTGTGGTCGCGTCTGGCCCGCAAGGATTTACTGGTAAAGGTCAACAGCTCGGCATAAGGGTTGAACACATACAGCGGCTCAAGTAACCGGCTGGCGTTCCGGTGCTTTTTCTTGATCTGCTCCGCCTGGAGTTTGTTGACCATCCCGGCCATGGTCTGGCTTTGCCGCTGTTTGGCCAGTATCTTTTTGGTCATGGCCTCAGATTCGTCCACGGAGATGAACACGAACCGGGAAGCGGTCTCGCCGTCAATATCAACGGCGGTGGTGGTGATAAAAACCATGATCGGCCCTTCCACGGTGTTTTCCCGGGCGTCCTGCTCGCCCGTGGCCGCGTCCTTGCCGGTATAGGCAATAGTGATCTTTTTAGAACTCTGGATGCTGCGGATGGAATAAATCGCCCCGTTCATGCCGTCTAACTCCTCAATGGCCAGGATTTTATGTTTCAAGCTGTCCTTGCCTTTGTAAAACAAAACCTGGTCGGTTAAGCGGGTGTATTTGGTTTTGTCTTCTTCGGGCATCATGGCCAGGGTGGTGTCCTGGAGGAAGGATTTGCCGGCGGCACTTCTGGACTGGATCATCACGGACAGGGGATATTCCATCTTGCGGGACACAGCGGCGATATAGCATAAAAGCTTGTTCATCTCTTCACCGGTATAACCCAGGGTTTCATAGTCGGCCAGGATTTCTTCAAACATCTCCGGGTTCTTTAAAAATCGCAGGGCCTCGACCCGCTCTTTGTCGGTCATGGTGGGTTTTTGATCATCCGGTTGATCTGCCGGTTGGCGGTAATTTTCTGCCAGGGCCAGCAGGCGCTGGATATCATTGTCAATGGTAGGCTCGTCTTGGCCGAACAGATCGCGCAGGCCCCTGGCCAGGGCCGCCCGGGACCGGGCAGAATAAAAATCCACCGTGTCCGGCCAGACCCGGCGGTTGGCCCCTTCGCCTTTTACGGCCTTAACTGTGGCCTTGAGTCTGGTCTCTTTTTTGACCAGGCCCCGGACCTCATAGGTCCGGCCGTCTCTGATCAGGACAAAGCCGAACTCGGTTTTGTTGACGGTCTCGGCCGGTTCCGGTTGGTTGGCTTCGGCCGGGGCCTCGGACTGCGGCAGCAGGGCCATAAACTGCTCCTTTGGCCCGGCCTGCCCCGCCGCAGGCGATTGGGCCTGCCCCGCCGCAGGCG
>CAZWCS010000196.1:0-3874 GCA_964632805.1 uncultured Desulfobacterales bacterium | reverse complement strand
AACCACCGGATAAGATCGTGGCTCGCTTCGCTCCACGATCTATCCTTGTTCGTTAGCATAAATTCCCCGGAATATACCGGCCGGATTTTTCCTGTTATCTCCAGGCAGTCAGTTTTTCATGGATATCATAAACCACAGCAACTGAAAACCTTAAAACAAGGTTAGAAAAAACCCTGAACAATTCCTATATCAGTGTCCATTCGTATTTTTCAGTTATGGAAAACTTCGCCTACCCGGATATTTCATGAAGCTATCAAAAACGACCGTCATAGGCTCAAAATGCGGTATTGTTTACAACAGCGTATAAACAACCCCCGACAACAGAACGCGGAACTGGTTCGGCAGCCCGTTCATGCAGCTGGTCCGGTCAGAAAACGGATACAACTGCTGGTCCTTGATTCGATTCTCCATCTCGCTCCGGCCGCAATATACCTTGCTTGCCATAAAGATGCTGAGGATCGCCGGTCAGGCTGGTACCGACATAGCGGGGATTGCTCCCTTTGAAGTCATGTTCCGCTAAAAATCTCATTTTTTCAAAAATGACCTTTTAAAAGGTACTCATCACTATTTTTCCGCCATCCTCAAAAGCAGGATGCCGTAGTCAGATGTAACATCACCCCCGTTGAATTCGGCTTCTATTTTTCGTCCTTTGCTTCTTTGCTTTTTGCAAATTCTATCTTTTTCGTGGTACAAAGTATCATGGCAAAATTGTTTTGTTATTTAGATTCAACTAATTGATTTATAGAAAAATATTATGGATCTTGCCATACTTTTTTGGGCCTTTCATAAAATATCCGGGATAGACAGCCAAATCAGCGTTAGCCTTAATTGTGTTGCCAGTTCTAAATGTAAGCTGATTTTTAACAGTTCAATTTTAATTTTTCAACAAAAGCAATAATTTACAGGGAACAAAAATGTCTTTGGCACTACCCCCGTGCCAAATTTGCAAAAATTTGCAAATCCAAAGAGTCAATAATCAACATCAAAAAACCACACAGGGCATTGGAGCTGCAACTGGCAATGGCTGAAGAGTCGAGACAGTCTGAACAGAAACCTTCAGAGCGTGGACCTGAAAACTCTGGCAATGGCAAGATTCCTTATTGGAAATGCATACTCTTTTCCTTGCTGCCGGCTTGCATTCTGCTGGTAGGTGCTGAGATTGCCGTCCGCATGGCGTGGTACGTTAGGCCAGAACTGCGGACAATCCCGCTGCCGGAAGAATACGCCGGTCTACTTGTCCGTGATACCGATGTCTTCTGGTCGCTTCGGCCGAACCTCAACACGACCTACGAAGGAGCTCGAGTGACCAGCAACAGTTTAGGACTGCGTTCCCCCGAGGTCAGCGTCAAACGGAACAACGAGTTCCGCATTCTTTCTCTGGGTGAGAGCTCGACTTTCGGCGTGGGGGTGTCGAACGATGAGACGTACACAGCTCTTCTGCCCCAGCTTCTACAGAAACGATTTCCTTCACGAACGTTCACCGCCTTGAACGGTGGCGTGTCGGCGTGGTCTTCGTTTCAAAGCTTGAAGTATCTGGAATTGCGGGGCCTGAAGCTGAAACCGGATCTCGTCCTATTCTATCACGAGCTTAACGACTATCTGCCGTCAACACTCCGTGATTCCAGCAACAAGGAGATAGGCGTCCGAAAGACGGATCAAGAATTATACGAATCCCGGGGACGAACTGTCTGCCTTTCGTTCATACGTGTTTCGGCCCTGTTACTTTTCCTGCGGAGCCATTATGAGTACTGGACCATTCAAAGGTTTGAGCAGGAGCACTTTACCAATCCGCTTCTGACTATTGGCCTCCCGGACATTGGCATAAAGAGGCGACTCGTCACGGGTAAAGGTCAGAAGTGGTCGCGAACGAAAATAAACGAAGTATCTTTAGGACGAAGGGTTTCAGAGCAGGAACGCTGCCACAACCTCTCCAAACTCATGAACCTTTGTAGGACCAACCACGTCGCTCTCGTCATCATACATCCCTCGTACCGCTCTTCCAGACGGCATGAATGTCTGCTAACCCGGTTCTGCCAAAACAACGGCGTGTTGATGTACGAGGCACACGATGCGCTGCATCCACCAGGTCGGCCGCATGGCGCACTTTATCGTGACTCTTGGCATCCTAACGCTGAAGGACACAGGCGGATCGCTGAAGGGTTGGCAAAGTTCTTAGAAGAGAACCTTCTTGTTCATCAGGACAAGTCAGACAACCGGGGGCTGACAGGATCACTGGAAATCCAGGGTAAAGGGGTACGTTTTCACCAGCCGGTCGGAGCATACCAGTAATTCCACCCGTACGGGCGCGCCGGGAAAACCGTAGTTGATCCGGGTGGTATCACCGGAGGTATTCCAGGAGGAAAACCGCGAATCCATACGTTTGCCCTCGGCGTTATAGGCAAAGGTGCCAAGATGGTTGTCAAGGTTGCCGGTAAAGACCATGGACGCCTGGTTGCCCTCGATTTTTTCCAGGCAGGCGGTAAAACCGTGCGCTTCCTGTTTGGCTGCACCCGACGGTGCCAGGCTGAGCCGGGTAATATCCAGAGGAAATTTCAATACCAGCTCGCCGGTCACCGAGGCCAGTTTCATTTCCGCAGCCCCGGCCAGCAGGTGCACGTCGCGGATGGCTTCCAGGCGGGGAGTGTCAAAGCCCATTTCCTGAAAATCCAGGTTCACGAAGCGCCCTTTTTCAAAGGAATTGTCCGGGTCATACAAATTGTTGCCCGCTTTATCGAGTACGTTTTCCACATGAAGGGCCGCGGGCGTGCCCAGTTTGAGGTTGGCCAGGGGCGGCAGAATCACCTTAAGCCAGAAATGCGGCGATTTTTCATCCGCCCAGAAGGTACCATACCGCACCAGAGACGGGCCCAGGCGAAGGTCGGGGCCCTTGTCCCACCCCTCCCCCGCAGGGGGCCGGGCCGTGGCCAGAAATTTTTCGTAATCTTCACGGCCCATCTCCCGGATGGCGGCACCGGACAACTCTTTTTCCACATCATCAGCAACTTGCGGCACCTGGCACATCTGCCCCGGTTGCTGCAGAGAATCGAACATGGTCATCAAGGGCGCCAAAGCCGGGGTGATCAGATAAGTCGCCAGTCCCCAGCAAAAAACGGTCAAAATCAAAAAAACCAGCAGGGTTCTGATGAGAATGCGCTTGATGGGCACCGAGGCGCGCTCCTCGTCCTTTTTAAAAGCCAGCCAGGCGGGATAAATGAATTGTGCCAGGGGCAGAATAATCAGCAGACCCAGCCAGCGATTGACATTGAGACGTTCGCTGATTCGCATCCAGAGATAAACAAAAACCACCAGCATCGCCAGCCCCAGCAGCAGGCCCACAAACGGCACGACCGAAAGCACCGTGGTTCCAATTATTGCCGCCGTCCACCAGGCCGACAGCCCGGCCGCCAACACCTGCGGATGGACCTGGGCGACGGGAACCCAGGCCAGCCAGGCCAGGGGAACAGCCAGTTTGCGGGCAATCACACAAAGACACAGGCAATAAAACAGATAGAAAATAAGGCCGGCCGCCAGCAGAATCGTAATCACGGTTCCGGAAAAAAAACGAAGTAAAAACAGAATATTGACCTTGTCCGGAAACATTCCTCCGGCGGAGGGCTCCCCCCCGGAAATCGTCGTATCCGGATTCGCGGGTGACACGGCCGGTTGTTCGGGCTCCGGGGCCGGAATCTTATACCGCTGCCCCTGGGACGGCGCCGGAACGGAGGCTCCGGCTTCAGCGCCGGTTTTTACCGCCCCGGCCGCAGCTTCCACCCGACGTTGGCGTTCTTCCCGCTGAAGCTGCCGGTATTCTTCCTGCACTGGGAACAGGGATTTAAAAACCCGCCAAAAACATCGGCCCAAAATCGGCCATCCA
>CAZWCS010000195.1:0-3950 GCA_964632805.1 uncultured Desulfobacterales bacterium | reverse complement strand
TATGCATAGACTCCGGGTCAAGCCCGGAGTGACGACTTTTTACGAAACCATCAAATTATAACTGCTGCAAAAGTCCCTTTTTATGTCAACACCTGCTTCTTCTACATCCGTTGCCGAGTCTGTTTACCGGCAAGGCCAAAAGCTGATAGACCGCGACCCCTATCTGGCCCCTTACCGGTCCGCCATCGAACGGCGCCTCCGCCATACCCGGGTCACGGCGGAATCCCTGGCGAACGAAAGCGCCGGGCTGTCAGAAATTGCCGTCAATCATCATTATTTCGGTCTTCACCGGGAGAACCGGGAATGGGTCTTCCGGGAATGGGCGCCCCATGCCACAGCCGTGCATATTCTCGGAGAAATGACCGACTGGCGGATTCAGCCCGCTTTTGCCCTGGAACGCATTGATGACAGCGGCCTCTGGGAGATCCGCCTGCCGGCGGAAAAACTGGATCACGGCGATCTTTACCGCCTGCATATCCGCTGGCCGGGCGGCGAAGGCGACCGCATCCCCGCCTATGCCCGGCGCGTAGTCCAGGATCCGAAAACCCTGATCTTCAATGCCCAGGCCTGGAACCCGCCGGCCTACCAGTGGCAATGCCCCGATTTCCAGGCAACCGCGGAAACCATTTTCATTTATGAAGCCCATGTGGGCATGGCCCAGGAAGAAGGCCGGGTCGGAACCTACCGGGAGTTTGCCGACACCGTTCTGCCCCGGATTGCCGCCTCCGGCTATAACGCCCTGCAATTGATGGCCGTCCAGGAACACCCCTACTACGGTTCCTTCGGCTATCATGTCTCCAGTTTTTTCGCCGCCTCCTCCCGCTTCGGCCCCCCGGAAGACTTGAAATATCTGGTAGACAAAGCCCACGACACCGGCCTGCTGGTCATCATGGACATTGTCCATTCCCATGCGGTCAACAACGAAGTGGAAGGCTTAAGCCGTTTCGACGGCACCCTCTACCAGTACTTTCACGATGGCCCCCGCGGTTTCCATCACGCCTGGGATTCCCGTTGTTTTGATTACAGCAAACCGCCGGTGCTCCGCTTTCTTCTGTCCAACTGCCGCTTCTGGCTGGAAGAATACCGGTTTGACGGTTTCCGCTTCGACGGCATCACCAGCATGCTTTATCAGGACCACGGGCTGGAAAAAGCCTTTACCAGCTACGACGACTATTTTACGGAAAATGTGGATGAAGCGGCCATTACCTACCTGACCCTGGCCAACCGCGTTATTCAGGAAGTTCGGCCGGGGGCCGTGACTATTGCCGAAGACATCAGCGGTCTGCCCGGCCTGGCCCTGCCGGAAGCCGAAGGCGGCCTGGGATTTGATTTCCGGCTGGCCATGGGCGTGCCGGATTTCTGGATCAAGCTGGTCAAGGAGTATCGGGACGAAAACTGGCCCCTGGGACAACTATGGTATGAACTGATCAACCGGCGGGCCGGAGAAAAATCCATCAGTTATGTGGAATCCCATGATCAGGCCCTGGTGGGCGACCAGACATTGATTTTCCGCCTGATCGGGCCGGCCATTTACGATCACATGCACATCCGTGATGAACACCCGCAAGTGGACAGAGGAACCGCCCTGCACAAAATGATCCGCCTGATCACCCTGGCTACGGCCGGCCAGGGCTATCAGAATTTCATGGGCAATGAATTCGGTCATCCGGAATGGATCGATTTTCCCCGGGAAGGAAACCACTGGTCCTATCATTATGCCCGCCGGCAATGGTCGCTGGCGGATAATCCCGAACTGAAATACCAATTTCTGGAACGTTTTGACCGGGACATGGTGAATCTGGCCAGAAGCCGGGATATTTACGGCGAACCCTGGCCGTGGCTGCTGTACGAGCACAACGAACACAAACTGCTTGTTTTTCAACGCGGCGGGCTCCTCTTTGCCTTCAACTTCCATCCCACCGCTTCGTATGCCGACTATGCCGTTCCGGCGCCGGCCGGGAAATACCGGATGATCTTCGACAGCGACGCGCCCGAATACGGCGGCCATAACCGCCTGACGCCCGGGCAGGTCCATTTCACCCGGGCCGGTGAAACCGCCGACAGCCCCCGCCTGTCTCTGTATCTTCCCAGCCGCACGGCCCTGGTGCTGGAACCGGCCAAAGCCTGAATCGTATATCGTTACCTTCTTCCTGCCTTCACTTCCCATTGATAATTAACCATTACCAATTGACAATTAACGATCAGGAAATATTCGGCTAAATTTTTTCCAGCCTATAGGTACGACTGCCGATGCCCAGCTCCTGGGCATAATCAAGTTGAATCTCCCAGTCGATATGCGGATAAACACCCCGGATTTTGTCTTCCCCGGCGCCGCGGTTCTCTTTCAGACAGGATCCGGGCAGGGCCTGCTCCCGGTTCATCAGATCCACGCAGGCCTGATCAATGGCCACCGGATCCCGGGAAGCCAGCAGGCCGATATTCCGGACCAGCGGGGCATCATTATAGGGGACGCAGTCACAGGCGGGCGAAACATCGGTAATAAAGTTCACGTAAAGGGTCTTTTCCTCCTTGCCCTTGATTACGCCCAGGGTATATTCCACCATGTTTTCCAGAAAGACCGGGACGGACTGATCCCACTGAATCTGCACGGCGCCGGTGGGGCAGACCAGAATACATTCCCCGCAGCCGATGCATTTTTCCGGATCGATCACCGCTTTGTCGTCTTCCAGGTACGGCGCGCCGTAGGCACAATGGGCCACGCAATCGCCGCAGCCGATGCATCTTTTGGCTTTGACCTTCGGGGAAACGCTGGAGTGCTGCGCCAGTTTTCCCCGCCGGGAGGCACACCCCATGCCCATATTTTTGATGGCCCCGCCGAACCCGGACAACTCGTGAAGTTTAAAATGGGCCACGGAAATAATGGCATCGGCCCGGGCAATCTCGCTGGCGATATAAACCTTTTCAAACCGTTGCTGATCCACCGCGATGGCTACCTCGGTTTTTCCCCGCAAACCGTCGGCGATCACCAGCGGGGCACCCACCACGGAATAGGCAAAACCGTTATGAATGGCGGTTTCCAGGTGGGTGGGAGCATCGCTGCGAGAGCCGGCATAGAGCGTATTGGCATCCGTTAAGAAAGGAATGGCCTTCAACGCCTTCACCTGCTCCACGATTTTCCGCAAAAAGACCGGCCGGATATAGGCGGTGTTGCCCAGTTCCCCGAAATGAAGCTTGACCGCCGCCAGATCTCTTTCGGCCACCACCTCGGGCAATCCTGCGGCTTCTATCAGGCGACCGAGCTTGGTAACCAGATTCTCCTTGAAACTTGCCGACAAATCGACGAAATAGACTAAGCTTTCCATGTGTGCACCTCCCTGGTTTTACCCCGGCCAGACCGCCTCGAAAGCGTTGGGGATTACCTCCGGGGTACCGGCTTCCCCCTGGATAAGAACAATGTCAAAGCGGGCCGGAAGACCGTATTGACCGGTTTCTTTGAGATAGCAGAGCGCCGCCCGGGTCAACTTTCCCTGTTTTTCCCGGGTAATGCTTTCCCGGGCGCTGCCGAACCGGTTGGTTTTGCGGGCTTTGACCTCCACAAAGACAATCTTGGAACCCTGCCGGGCGATAATATCGATTTCTCCCAGCGGGGTCCGGTAATTGCGGGAAATAATCTTATAGCCCTGTTGTTTCAGATGGGCGGCGGCGGCCTGTTCGCTGGCTTTTCCGTATTGTTGGTGCCGGTTCAGCATACTCTCTTAACAATAACCATTTTCAAAAAATTTGCAAAGAGAGAATTCAGAGAGGCGCTTCTACAGCCGGACCTGAAAGCTTCTGCGGTGAATGGGGGAAGGACCGTATTTGAGGACCGCCTCCCGATGGGCCCGGGTGGGATACCCTTTGTGCCGGGAAAAGCCGAATTCGGGAAAATCCAGATGGTACTGTTCCATCAGACGGTCCCGGGTGATTTTGGCTACAATTGAGGCGGCCGC
>CAZWCS010000194.1:0-4160 GCA_964632805.1 uncultured Desulfobacterales bacterium | reverse complement strand
GCCAGTTCCTTGCTGCGGAAACAGCGCTGCAATGGGGATTGGTCAACGAAGTTGTGCCGGCGGCGCAACTGTTGCCCCGAACCTTGCAGATCGCACGGGAAATCTGTGGCGTTCGGTATGATCTGGCGCTGACCATCAAAGCCCTGATTGAATACCGCAACCGGACCAGTCTGGCCGCAGCTCTGACCAATGAACGTCGTCGTTTCAAGGAAGGGGGCGGCGTACCGCCGGCCGCCGGTTTGTCCGAATGAAGAAGTTTAAAAAAAGAAAAAAGGCGGGCTTGACATCTCCTTTGCCAGTTACTATAAAGAAACCATGAAATGAGTATATGCTCATAACAAATTATGCCGAGACCACAAAAAAAACGACAAATTGGACGTAATCCCGGCGTTTGCTACTTCAAGCCCCGGGGGGTGCCGTTGCGGGCGCTCAAGGAAATCGCGCTTACCGTGGATGAATACGAAGCAATCCGCCTGGCGGACCTGCATGGGCTGCCCCATGAACAAGCCGGTAACTGCATGGGGGTTTCCCGGGCAACTTTCGGCCGGATACTGCAAAAAGCGCGGCAGACCATCGCCGAGGCGATCGTAAACGGGATGGCCATCAGAATTGAAGGCGGCCATTACCGGACTGCTGACAAAGACACCCTTGTCTTTATTTGTCATGCCTGTGGCAATACCTGGCTTGCTCCCGCGAAGATCGAGAGAACATCGGCTTGCCCCCAATGTGCCAATGCCGGAATCGACCAACTGCTATAACCGAAGCAATAACTGCGATATCCCGCTAACATCGGAAGCGGAAACGAAATCTTTAAAAACGGAAGGAAGGTAGACCGAATGAACAAAAAACAGGACAGCGTCCCTTTCTGCGGGACAAAACAGCAACAACCCCAACAGGACGATACCGCGGCCAAAGTGAAAGGCTCTCTGGAAAAAATCAAACAGAAATTTATCGTTATGAGCGGCAAAGGCGGGGTGGGCAAAACCAGCACCTCCGTGAACTTATCACTGGCCCTGGCCAAAAAAGGATATAAAGTGGGCTTAATGGACGTAGATATCCACGGTCCGGACATTCCCCGCATGCTGGGCATTGATGGTATGCCGGGGGTAACGCCGGACCGGAAAATGATTCCCATTCCCTATTCCGATAACCTGGGGGCCATCTCTATCGAATCTCTCAGCCAAAGCAAAGATGATGCCATTATCTGGCGGGGCCCCATCAAGCATTCGGTTATCCAGCAATTTATCGGGGATGTAGCCTGGGGAGAGCTCGACTTTCTGATCATTGACGCCCCTCCCGGAACCGGCGACGAGCCCCTGACGGTGGCGCAGGTAATCGCCGGCGCACAGGCGATTATCGTCACCACCCCCCAGGAAGTGGCCCTGGCGGACATCCGCAAATCCATCAATTTCTGTAACACGGTCAAAATGGAAATTTTCGGGCTGATTGAAAATATGAGCGGCTTCACCTGTCCGAACTGCGGTCAATCATTGGAACTGTTCGGCTCCGGCGGCGGGGAAAAAACCGCTCAGGCCATGGGCCTCAACTTTCTGGGCAAAATCCCCTTTGACATGAAAATGGTGGACTGCGGCGACAACGGCCTTTCCTATTCCGAACAGCATCCGGATACGCCGGTGACCCGGGCATTCTCCGAAGTAGCGGACAAGATGGCGCAAATGATTCAATAATCCCCATTGCCGACACAAAACTCCGGACAACAGGGACCCCCGCGCCACTTTTGCGAAACCGGCGCCGCCAGGAAAATTTTTTCCCGGCCCGATTTTTTCCGGAAAGGCCTTTCTTTTTTTTATTATTCGAAGTAAAATAAATATCAAGGATTTACATAAACAATTCCAATAAAACACTCTGCTTCGGCTGCCCCGTCGACACCACTGCCAACGATTTCGGTTGCAAGGGGGTTGTTGATTCTTTGCCCCGGCAAATAACCCGGAGAAACGGTGGTTATGAAGGAGGAACTGGCAAAACGGTCTTTGCTGATCGTCCCGGGCTTCTTTTTCTTTCCCGTCCACGTCCTGGCGGCGGCTTCCCCCAATGCCGAAGCCGCCGCGGGAGCCGAGTTTTTCCTGATTGGGCTCTTTTTTCTTCTTCTCCTTCTTCTCGGAGGGCTTCTGTGGGCCTGGCGCCGTAACCGGCTTCTGCAAAAACAACTGGAACAGGCCAGACAGAACGATACCCTTTACCGCCTGCTGGCGGAAAACATTTCCGAAATCATATCCATTGTTGATCTGGAAAGTGAAAACAACCTCTATGTTTCTCCGTCGGTGGAAAAAGTGCTTGGCCTGACCGCGGAAGAAGCGTTGCGGCGTCCCCTCAACCGGGCCCTTACCCCGGAATCCTATCAGCAGGCAATCGCAACCATTGCCGAGGAACTGGAAGCGGAAAAATCCACAGGCGCTGACCTCAAGCGACACCGCATCCTGGAACTGCAGCAATACACCAAGGACGGAAAACCGGTCTGGACAGAAGTCATGGCGACGTTTCTGCGGGACAATCAGGGCCGTCCCGTAAGCATTCTGACCGCCTCCCGCGACATTACGGAACGGAAAAAAGCCATCGAAGCATCCATTGATAGTGAAAACCGCTACCGGGCGCTGTTTGACCGTTCCCTGGACTACATTTACATCAATGACCTGGCAGGCAATTTCCTGGACGCCAACGACGCCGCCCTGGAAGCCCTGGGATATACCTGGGAAGAAATACAGGGATTGAATTATGCCGACCTGTTATCCGAGGAGGGACTGCAGGCCGCTCTGGCTGTCCACCAGGAAATCATTGCAACCGGCCTTCAGAAAGAACCCACAGAGTACTGGTTGAGACACAAACAGGGCCATCACATTTTTGTGGAAACCAAAGCCTCCCTGATCTACAAAAATGGTCAGCCCTGTGCCATCCAGGGGATTGCCCGGGATATGACCGGACGAAAGCGAGCGGAACAGGCCCTGCGGGAAAGCGAGGAAAAATTCCGCTCTTTTGTGGAAAACGCCCACGATATTGTGTATTCACTGGTTCTGGAAGGGTATTTTTCCTATTTCTCTCCGAATCTGAAAGAAATTGCAGGAATCTCTCCGGAAACCATAACAGGCTGGCACTACCGGGATTTTGTCCATAAAGAAGACCAAGCGGTAGTGGAGGAAGCCCTGGAAAGAATCAAGACAACCGGCAAAGGTGTTGACAATGTCGAGTACCGGGTCATGTACCCGGACGGCTCCTTTCACTGGCACACCTCGGATGTCTCCCCGGTAAAAGATGATGACGGCGACATTACCTCTCTGGTCGGCATCGCCCGGGACATCGAGGAGCGGAAAAAAAGCGAGGACGCCCGCAAACGCATGTTCAACTGGTATCTCGGCATCAACCGTATTCATGACCGGATGCTGACCGCCACAACCCTGGAAGCGCGTCTGCAGACCATCACCGACGGTATTGTGGACACCTTTGGTGTCAGTCTCTGCCGGATCTGGGTTACCCAGCCGGGAGACCGCTGCCGCCAGGGCTGTCCCCACGCCGAGGTGTTTACCGACAGGCGCCTCTGCCGGGACCACATCCCCTGTCTCCATCTGTTGGCCAGTTCCGGATACACCACCCGCACCGACGGACATTACAGCCGCATCCCCTTCGGATATCACAATGTCGAATGGATAACGGCTTCGGGCGAATTAATGCCGGGATTTCTGACCAACACTGCTGCCGAAGATCCCAAAATCCACCATCGCCAATGGGTGCAAAAAGAAGGGATCACCGCCTTTTCCGGCCGCCTCCTGCGGGACAATGAAGGCAATCGCATCGGCGTTCTGGCGGTTTTTGCCCGTCATGCAATTGATGAAGAAGAGTATGAAATCTACGGCAGCCTCAGCAATACCGCCTCCCAGGTAATTCTCTCCAGCTGGGCCGAGGAATCCCTGAGAGCATCCAAAGAAGCGGCCGAAGCCGCCAACAAAGCCAAAAGCAACTTTCTGGCCAACATGAGCCACGAAATCCGGACACCCATGAACGGAGTTATCGGCATGACCGACATGCTTCTGGACACTCCGTTGACAGACCATCAGCGTGATTTTGCCTGCAGCATCAAGGAAAGTGCGGAATCTCTGCTGGTTATCATAAACGACATTCTGGACTTCTCCAAAATCGAGGCGGGCAAA
>CAZWCS010000193.1:0-4234 GCA_964632805.1 uncultured Desulfobacterales bacterium | reverse complement strand
GACCTGTTCCCGGGAGATTTCCGTCATCCGGATATGGGGATTTTCCGTGAGGTTGGGTTTATCGTCCATTATGAACGGCGCGTTCATCGAGGGAGTATAAAGGAATATGCCGGCCAAAAAAAGGAGGCAAATTGCAGTCAGGCTTCGGCCGGGGATTCCGGAATGAAACGGGAAGTGTTGATTCATGATATATGGCCGTTATTTACCCTCATTATTGTCGATCAGTAAGACCTGTCCAATTTTTCAATTCCCGCCGGAAACCCCTGCATCTTGAAACGGGAATCATTGGTTTTATGAACGGGCGGTATCCTAAGTCGCCCGCAATGTATCCAGATCCCGGTCTATTGGGATATGGGACCATTTATCATAACCATTTTGGATGGTTTTTTTCAACATTTCCAGGGCCGCCTTCGGTTTTTTCCGGTATTTTCATAAGCGGCATGGGTTACCGGTATTTTTTTATGATTTTCTGATAGTTGTCACTTCGACGAAGGGGCGCCAGGTCCGGATCGTTTTGGATCTGTTGGTGGTTGGCATACCCCTTGGCAAGCGCCTGCTGGAGGGCTTGCAGCGCTGCGGTTATTTCGTGCTGACGGGCATACAGACAGGCCAGATTGTAAAAAAGTGTCGGATTGTCCGGAAGGCGTCGGGCCAGTTGTTCATATATGCGGGTGGCCGGCTGGTTCTCCTTTTGCCGGGCATAGAGACGGCCGAGGGCGAGCAGGACGGATAAATTTTCCGGATCCCGTTGGTGAATCGCCTTGAAATGAAAAATGGCCTGTTCGATCTTCCCGGTGGTTTCCAGCGTGTCGGCCAGGCTGCGGCGCATCTGAAGATTTTCCGGGGATCCGGCTACCGCTTTTGTCAACCAGACCAGTGCTTTCTGCAGCCGGTTTTGTCCCTGATAAATCAGGCCGAGGTTATACATGGCCGTAGTGCAGGTGGGCGATCTCTTCAGCGCTTCATGGCAGTGGTTGATGGCGTTGTCCGTCTGACCGGCTTGTGCACAGGCGATGGCCAGGTTGACATGGGCTTCCACCAGCTCCGGATTGCGCTGCAAAGCCTGGCGAAGGTGATTTATCGCCTGCGGCAGCCGGTTTTGCCGCAGACAAGCCACGCCCAGGTTGACGTGAGCTTCAACATAGTCGGGCTTGATGGCCAGGGCTTTCCGGTAGAGGCTGATGGCCTGGGGTAGATTGTTCCGGGCGGCCCGGGCCAGGCCCAGATTATTATAAGCCGGGGCATATTGCGGGTTGATAGCCAGGGCTTTCCGGTAGAGGCTGATGGCCTGGGGCAGATTGTTCTGGGCGGCCCGGGCCAGGCCCAGGTGATTATACGCCTCCGCGTAATCGGGGTTAATGGCCAGGGCCTTCTGGTAGAGATGGATGGCGCGATTGATTTGCCCCGTTTTGGCCAGGGCTACTCCCAGGTTGTTATACGCCTCTGCGTACCGGGGATTCATCGTTAGCGCCTGTTGATACAAGCGGCTGGCTTCGGTGATATCTCCGAGTTCCTGATAAGCCGCTCCGAGGTTGTGGTAGATTCTTTCGTCGCCGGCGTCCAAGGCCAGTGCTTTCCGGTAAAAGAAAAGGGCGCGTTGCGGTTGCCCCGTGCGGGCCCGGATGGCCCCGAGGCTCAGATATGGTCGCGCTTTTTCCGGAGATTTGTTGGCGCAGTCGTGCCACAGACGGTTGGCATCCGTCCAGACGGTATTGCGCTGATACGTCCACAGGCCGCCGATACCCAACAGGACGGTAAATATTCCGATTTTTATCCATCTCGTTTGAATGGATTGAATGCAAATGGAACTCAGGGCAATAACCGGAAAAATCGACGGCAGATAGGTGCGGTGTTCGAAAATAAGCGCCAGTCCGAGAAAGGAGGATTCGATCATCAGATTCAGCAGGAACCAGAGGATTGCAAATGAAAGCAATCGTTGCTTCCGGGCAGTCATAATAATCAGGACAATCAGAGTCATCAGAACGATGACAGGCAAAACAGTGGTGGGAGGAGATAAAAGAGTAGAAGAGAGCGGAAAGTCATAGTCCAGATTCAGTCTTGCCGGATGCGGGAAAATCAGTAAGGAAAGATAATAGACAATAATTCCGGGCTGGGTCAGGAGGCGTTCCGTCATGGTAAAATCATGTTTGCTGTACATGGCGGAAATTTTTTCCAGCGGACTGGTGCCCAGATAGACAGCGGCTGTGATCGTAAACAGGAGCGTAATGACGACGATCCATTGCAACCGTTTTTTTATCCAGGTGTGGTCGAGGTGTTGAAAAAAATACCAGTCGTAAAAAAACAGGGTGACCGGCAGGATGGCGGTGTTCGGTTTTGCCGCCAGGCCGAGAATGGCGGCGGCAATGACAGTGGTAAAGAGCAGTTTGGTTTTTGGCGAACCCGGACCGTGCTGAATTTGTCGCTTTCTGGCCAGGATGTAACAGAAAAGGGCCAGGAGGTAAAACAGGGCTGCCAGGGCGTTCATGCGCTGAACAATGTAGGTGACGGATTGCGTATGTAAAGGATGAACCAGCCAGAGAAGGGCGGATAACAGGGCGACCGTCCATTTTATGTTTATACCCTGCGGGGTCAGGCGGAGAGTGGACCGGGCCACCAGAAAGATCAAGAAGGCAGTGGTGAGGTGGATCAGGAGATTGACCAGATGATAACCGGTAAGATGATAGTGGTGAAAATAGTAATTCACGGCAAAGGTGAAATGGGCCAGGGGCCGCGGGGTGGGGCTGTTGGTAATCTGTAGAATTTTGGCCGGAGTAAAAGAAGTTACCCGAATGTGCGGATTTGCCAAAATGTTGGGTATATCGTCCAGGATAAAGGGAACTTGAAAGGTATTGGCATAAACCAGGAAGCCGGCCAGGGCCAGGGTGACTGCCGTTATGATCAGAGGAAAGGCTTTATTGGATGTCTTCATCGGATGGGCCCGGATTTATTATTATGTTCTTCATTTTATCGGCATATATTACGTATGAGGTGCTGATAGTATGCGGTTTGTCGGATGTTTTTCAGATCCTGGTCGGTCTTCAAGTGCCCCCAGTTGTCGTATCCCAGTCTGACCGCCCGTTTCAGATTGGCAACCGCCTGGTCGGGTTTGTTCTGCAAAGCATAGAGACAGGCCAGATTGTAAAAAGCATTCGGATTTTTCGGTGCACAGCGGGTGAGTTTTTCAAAAACAGCAAGAGCCTGCGGATAATTGTGTCGGCTGGCATGCAATGCGCCCAAGTGGTTGAGCAGGGCCGGATTGTCCGGATTGCATGCCAGAGCGGATTGATATGCTTTTACCGCTTGTTCCGCTCGCTTGGCCAGCATATGAAGGTTGCCCAGGCAGGTATGGAAATGGGGGTTGGCCGGTTCAATTTTGACGGCTTTTTTCAAGGCATGTACTGCTTTTTGATATTTTCCTTTTTGTTTATAAAATTGTGCCAGGTTGGCATAGGCGTCGGAATGATTGGGATTGATTCGAACCGCCTCCAAAAGATAGCGGCGGGCAGGCGCTGGTCTGCCCAAAAGAAGCAATAATGCGCCGCAATCGGAACAGGCTTTACAGTACCGGGGGTTCAGGTGAATTGCCTGTTGGTAATGATAGAGCGCCTTTTGCAGCTGTTGATTTTCCCTGTAGGCGGAAGCAAGATTATAATGGGCTTTATCCAGATGGGGCGTTACTGCAATGACCTCGGTTAAAAGAGAAATGGCTGCAGCGGGCTGCCCGGTTTTGAGATAAGCCCTGCCGAGATTGATTCTGGCAATGAAATCGTTTGGTTCAATTGCCAGGGATTTTTGAAAATGTTGAATCGCTTGAGCGGGTTGTCCGGTTTTCAGCAGGATGTTGCCCATTTGATTATGCGCTTCATGGGATTTCGGATTCAGCATCAAGGCCTGGTCAAGGCGGTTTTTGGCGGATTGCAACTGGCCGGCTTCTGCGAGAGCTCCCCCCAGATTGATATAAGGGCGATCTTTTTGCGGGGATTTGGCGAGGCAGTCTTTCCAGAAGGTGATGCTGTTTCGCCAGATGTCGTTTCGCTGGTGGGTGCCAATCCCCCCGAGAAATATGATGGTAAAGAGAAGACTCCAGGTGAAAATTTTTGGTCTCAGGTAAGACAGAAGCAACCAGGAAATGAAAATAATGGGAAAGATTGACGGCAGATAGGTCCGGTGTTCGAAGATAAGGGCCAGTCCGATGACCGAGGACTCAATCAAGAGGGTGGTCAGAAACCAGAGG
>CAZWCS010000192.1:0-4243 GCA_964632805.1 uncultured Desulfobacterales bacterium | reverse complement strand
ATGATGGGGTCGTACTGGGAAACCAGGGTGGCATGGCCGAAAGGAATCTGCGGCAGTTGCCCTTCCTCAATTTCCCGGATGTGATCCAGAATGGCTTCCGTACGGTCAATGCCCATAAAGGTGATCAGGGCCCTGTTGGCATCTTCACAGTTTTCCGCAGCGGTGTATTGCGGGGCATCTTTCAGGGCCACATGGGTGCCGAAGAAGACCGCTTTTTCCCATTCCCAGGATTTGGCGCTTTTCACCAGAACCTCGGGAAGCTCCTCTTCCCGGAAAAACTGCAGAAAATTCTGCTGGGGGTCTACGGTGGAGGCTACGGCCGTGGCTTTGATAAATTCTCCTTCTTTCAGGGTTACCCCGGCAACCCTTCCGTTTTCCAGATTGACCCTGGTCACTTCCGCCGCATCCAGGATTTCCCCGCCGTTCTGGATGATAATTTTGTGCAGGGCCGAAGACAGCCGGTGCGAGCCGCCGGAACACAGGGCAACATTGGTCATGCGATAGGCGTACAGGGGAAAAAGAAAGCCGACCCCGTCGTAATTGGACAGCCCCCACATGGTAAACAGGTTGAGCAGAGCGGCTTTGAGGGGGTCGGAGAAACCGTAGTGTTCCAGAATTTCCACCGGGGTGAACTCGGCGATTTCATTGAACCGTCGTCCGGCGTCGTCTTTTCCGTTCTGCAGCGCGGTATACTGGTCCAAAAGTCCCGCCGGCGGCAGATAGGTATAGGGAAGCAGGATTTTGTCGAAAAATTCCCGGGCGTCATTCATGAAGGCAGCGTAGTTCCTGCCGTCTTCCGGGGAAAAGGTCTGTGCGAGATATCGGGCCGTCTTTTCAATATCCCGGTACAGCACCAGGGGCTTTTTGTCTTTATTGATACAGGCCACCTGGGCCTCGGGAAAAATATACTTGACCCCGCGTTCTTTTAATCCAAAATCATGATACACCGGCATGGTATCGGCCATCATGTGATAGACGGCGTGCAGGTTGTACTTGTGCCCGGCAAATTCCAGGGTATCCAGTCCGCCCCCGGTTTCGTGCCGGGCCTCCAGCAGTATTACCTTCAATCCGGCCCGGGAGAGATAGGCGCTGCAGATTAATCCGTTGGGCCCGCCGCCGATTACCGCCACATCATATTCTTTTCTGTTGCCGATCATGAACAGCCTCCTTTTTCAATAATCTGTCGATACCGGGGCCGCCTTGCCGCTTGTGCCAAAGACGGCGGTTTTCTCTTTTTTATACCCGGCTCATCTTGGGTCGTTGCCGGGTGGCGGGATTCATGATCTGCTCATAGGCCAGGTCGACGTTTTCAATCAGGTTTTCTTCGGGAATCCCGTGATTCTTATTGAATCCCAGCAGGGAAAAGGTGGTTTGGGCAGTATGCTTGAGAAATTGTTTGATAACGGAAAAACGGACCATCATTTTGATAAATCCGGGGAAATCCTCCGGACGGATGGTGATTTTGAATTCCCAGTCCACCGGCTCGGTGACGTTGCCATAGATGACGAGATTTTCACTGGCCGGATCCTTGACAATTCGGCACTGTTCCGGGTTCATGGAAAGCTCGGTTCGCCCCAGTCCTTTTGACCACATTTTCATAGCTGACCTCCTTTGGTTCTCCGGTTGTGATTTGGCTTTCTGCTTTTTTCTCGTCAGGTCACCAGCGGTGACCTGACGGGGTTTTTATATGCAAACATTATTTTTAATGGATAATTGTTTTTTTCCTTTTTCCGGTTTTCCTGTGATTTTTTACTGGCGGTGCGAACAGGCCATTAATTTGTATATCCTACATTGTGGTATATAATATATTATGACATTGTGGTAGTTGTCAAGAAAAAATAGAAGCCTCAAAATTTTTTTAAATAGTTGCGAAAAAGTAGTATTACTGTGGGAGAATGAAAACGATTGAAAAAATTGGCAGTATATTGATTGGCGTATAGCCAATCTTATTTCTTTTGGCCAATGAAATTGACACTACACTGCGCATTCTGATATAAATATTTCTAAAAATTTTTTTCATCCGAATTTTGGGTACAAATGACTCCGCTCCGTTCTTTATCCGTACCATTTTGGCTCCTGATATTTTCTGGGGTTTGGGTTTTGTTGCTGCTGCCGGGCGGGGCGGTTTTTGTCGACCCGCCGGAGTCTCCCGCCTGCGATTTTTCGCAACCGCAGACGGTTTTTGCGACCACCTTGCAGGAAACCGTGGTTACGCCGGACATTGCTCCGGCGGCTTTGCATGCCATTCTGCAAGCCGGGCAGCTGGTGCTGGTCAATGAAAACCCCGCCAACTCCGATCTTCCCTGGCTGACCACCGCCGGCATTCTGGTGCAGGCCCCGCCGGATCAGGTATATGACGTGATTCAGGATGTGGACCGCTACCCGGAATTCATGCCGCAGACCGAAAGCACGCGGAAAGAGGCCGTAACCGAAGCCGTGGACCGGGTGTTTTACGAACTGGGCATAAAAATTCTGTTTTTAAAGGTCAAGGTGCCCTATTCGGTCTATCATTACAACCGGCCGCCGCACCGCGTGGACTGGGTCATGGCTGACGGGGATTTCGATTGCAATTACGGCGCCTACGAGGTGGTTCCGGTGCCGGGAAAACCCGGACAAACCCTGCTGTTTTACACTTCTTACGCGTTGCCCCGGAACCGGGTGGTGAAGATGTTTTTTGACAAAATTCCTTCCCTGGATATGATGATCAATCTGTCAACGGGGATTCTGGTGGTCAAGGCCATAAAACAGCGGGCGGAAAACCTGGTCGGCAGGGATAAGCCGGAGGCCGGCGGCGAACCGTCGCTTCTGCCGGGTACTCTTCCGGTGCAGTACTCGGAGACGCTGGCGGCCATGGCCGGGCGGGGAGAGCTGGTGCTGCTGGAAGACACCGACCCCATGTATTACACCGGCGGCGTGGTGATTGACCGCCACCTGACGGATGTTTACCGGGACATGCGTCATCTGGAGGGGCCGCCGTCCATATCCCGGCATTACAGCATGAAAATCCTGGAAGAAAATGAAAACACCGCCCGGGTCCGGATGCGAACGGTTTTTCATCTAATGATTGATTTTGACGCTGAAGTTATTGCCGACTATGTGTTTCAACCACCGGACCGGTGTACCTGGACGGGGAGGGACGGCGGAGATGTTGAAGGGGTGGCCGGTTGCTGGAAGTTGACAGCGCTGGGAGAAGAACAGACGCTTCTGTGGTATCGGAACACCTCCGATCTGAAAAGTCAGGGATTTCTGATGCGGCGTCTTTTAAAAATCGAGCCCACCTTTGAACAGGCCATTCAGGCCTGCCAGACCATGTACGTGGTTTCGGATACCAGAAAATACTGCGAAGCTTCGGCTGACGAGCGACAAAAGATGGCCGCCGAAGATTGATCTATGATGGCCTCGTAAAGTCGAAAAACAGCTTTTATGTCATCCCGGAATTGATCCGGTATCCTGTTTTTTCAATTTCTTCATTCGGCATAGACTCCGGATCAAGCCCGGAGTGACGACTTTACGAGGCCATCATTTATGATTTGCTGAATTTTTTGTATTTTTCCAGGAACACCGGCAGAAACGTCAGCACATCCTCAACGATACAATAGTCGGCGTAAGAAAAAATGGCGGCCCTGGGATCGGTGTTGATGGCCACGATCATCTGAGACCCCTGCATGCCCTGCAGGTGCTGTTGTGCGCCGGATATGCCGCAGGCCAGGTAAAGTCTGGGGGCCACGGTTTTGCCGGTGGCCCCGACCTGCCGGGAGTAGGGCAGCCATTTGAGGTCACACAGGGGGCGGGAGGCGGCCACCGCCGCCCGGGGCAGGGCGGCGGCAACTTTTTGGATCAGCTTCAGATTCTCTTCTTCGCCGATCCCCCGTCCAGCAGCCACAATGATGTCGGCTTTTTCCAGATCGGCATCGTCGGCGTCATGGAGGCTGGCAAGGCCCAGAGGGTAATATCCTGGTTCTTCGGCAGGCGGAAGAAAATCGACCGGCTCTACCTGTCCCGGGCGGTTGACGGCGTTATCAGCCGGCTGGAAAGCCCCGGGCAGGACGGTGATTACCACGGGAGCGGTGTCGGCGGTGATTTTCAGATGCAGTTTGCCGTTACTCAAGCTGCTCCATGGTCGCCATCTCGGCATCCTCGATGCGGCGGCGCTGCGCCTGGAACTGCTCCGACTCGTGCTGCAGGTTGGAAAGCTCCTTGGGATTGCCCACCTTGCCGGAATAGAGCTTATCCTGGATGGTAT
>CAZWCS010000191.1:0-4315 GCA_964632805.1 uncultured Desulfobacterales bacterium | reverse complement strand
CCGCTGGATGATATGGTGGGGCATCCACGGTGCCACCACTATTGCGATTCGTGCTATAATGAAACTTACCCGCCGGAACCCAACACGTCAAAAGATAAATATCATGTCCCCGGAATATCCGGCGGGCACCGGCCCGCGCAAGGGCACAATCACGTCCGCCGCCCGCATCCGAGTCCCTAGTTGATTTTAACAGGCTCCAGCACAAATTTCTTTGACATCTCCGCAACGATTATTGATAATTTAAGTATTATACATGGAGGGGCATTATGCAGAACGTTGATTTAAATCAGGCAAAACAGGATTTACAAAATCTTATCGAAAAGACGATCAATGGTGATCAGATTATTATCACCAGATGACAAAAGACTGAATCCGAGAATTCGGTATACTGGCACCGGAAGTCCACAAAAAATTTGGCATAGAGTTCCGTTATTAAAATTAATATGGTGATTTTTCAGGGAGGATAGAACATGACCGAAAAGAAATTCTATCACCCTCCCTTCACCATCACTCCGGAGATACTGAACCAGGTCGCCAAGATCAGCGAGGCTGTCGGCCGGTTGACCGCGTTGACCGATCAGGCCGGGTCTCTGCGGTTGCGTCGCATCAACCGCATCCGCACCATTCGCGGGTCCCTGGCCATTGAGGGCAATACTTTAAGCGAGGCCCAGATCACCGCGATTCTTGACGGTAAGCGGGTTATCGCGCCACCCCGTGAGGTGCAGGAGGTGAAAAACGCCCTGGCCGCTTACGACCGTTTTGACACTTGGCGCCCCGAAACGGAAAAAGACCTGCTGGAAGCGCATCGCCTTTTAATGTCCGGCCTGATCGATGAGGCGGGCATGTACCGACGCGGCGGCGTGGGGGTGATGTCGGGCCAACAGGTGATCCACATGGCGCCGCCGGCCGACCGGGTGCCGCGACTGATGGAAGATCTGTTTGACTGGCTGGCCGCCACCGATGCCCACCCCCTTATCGCCAGTTCAGTCTTTCACTACGAGTTTGAATTCATACACCCCTTTAGCGACGGCAACGGTCGGGTGGGACGGTTGTGGCAGAGCCTGATTCTTGCCCGCTGGAATCCGCTGCTGGCTCATATTCCGGTGGAAAGTCTGGTCTTCGAGCACCAGGCCGAATATTATCAGGTATTGCAGGAGAGCACCCGCCGGACCGATTCCGCGCTGTTTATTTCTTTCATGTTGCGAATGATCCTGGATGCGGTTTTGACCCCCACCCCGGAAGTTACCCCGGAAGTTACCCCGGAAGTTCGCCTGCTGGCCGTTTTTTCCGGAGAGATGTCCCGGCAGCAACTCCAGACGTCCCTGGGCTTGAAAGATGATGAACATTTCAGAAAAAATTATTTGGTGCCGGCCCTGGAAGCCGGCCTGATCGAGAGGACGATTCCCGACAAGCCGCGCAGCAGCAGGCAGACATACCGCCTGACCGCCAAAGGACGCAAGCGGTTAAAGCAAAACGGCAAGTGCGAAGAATAATTCAAAACGGCGAATGGTGCTATTTGCTATTGATGATGGGGACTTTACTGCGTTTTGCCGCGGCCAGCAAGTGTTTATCAAAAGTGGCCAGCGACAGGCCTTTTCGCATTGCCAGATCGAGATATGCGGCATCATAGCTGGAAAGCGCGCGCGTCAAGAAACTATCCCTCCACCGACATTTTTACGAAGCCGCCTAACCTAGGCGGCAAAAAGGCGGTGCGCCGGCAGCAGGTTGCTCAGCACATGGGCGCGATGCACCCGGGCGGCCTGGTAGAACCGGTAGACCGGAAGTTTATCCAGGTTCTGCGGGATTTTGTCCGGTTCCAGGTTATCGATGCTGGCCGACCATTTCGGTCCCTTGTATTTCGGGATCCGCGTGCTGCCGCCGAACAGCCGCTTTTCCCGCATGGCCTTTTCCCAGGCCTTGCCGCGATCCCGCTTATCCCCTTCGTGTTCAATGATCTGCTTCACCGGAGGACGGATCTTCCCCCAGGGCCGGGCGGAATGGCTTTGGCCGTGGCCGGGCACCTTGTCCAGATAATCCGCGAACATTTCATAAAGGGCCTTGCACCCGGCCAGAAAATCTTTGGGATTGTCCCGGATTACCGTTTGGCCGTCCCAAGCCCGCCGGTAAGACCAGCGCAGGTAGGGCCGATCCGGATAGGTCGCGGCGGCCGCGTGCCCCAGCGGAAAGACCTGGCTCAAGCCATAGGACGCCACTTCCCCCCAGAAGGCCCTGGCTTTATCCGTGATATAATCGAGAATATCCCGGCTGGCCGTCTCCAGGCGAATGCTCCCGGTTTCAATCCGGTTATAGGAATGATTGGCGCCGATGAAACCCTGATGGGCAAAGGTGTCGGCGTAAACATGGGCCGTGATTCCCAAAAGATGCAAGCCATAGGGCCGGTCCGCGGCCACCGCTGTATTCTGGCGGACCAGCTTTCCGGCTAGGGGACTGTCCATCCGGCAGGCCAGCCGCTCCGTGGTGGTGCGGCCGCCGCCGCCCGGCAGAAAATGAAACGGCAACCAGACTTTCCGCTGGTCTTCCGCATCCGCGTTTTTAAGGTTCAGCAGCTTGTGCGCCGTCAGCTCGGCCAGGATGCTGCGGCCATCTTCCAGAAACACTTCCTTGTCCCAGATGGCATCATCCACGTATTCACTGGCCGTGGCCACGGTTTCCGCCGCGTCGTCCCGCATGCCGGCCGCCCTGGCCAGGGCATAAACCCCGAAAATAATGCATGTCTTTTTGCATAACCCACCCTCTTGGTTGATGTGGTTACCCCTGTGGCGTGTCCCCTGAATTTGTCAAAAGCCAAATAAATCATAAAACACGCTGCAACGGTTTTTGTCAATCAAAACCAGGACCTTGACACCTTTCGCCAAATGCGATAGACAATTTTCAATGTCTTTTTCAAACATTTCGCAGGGGTGGATTGGACCGATACGGGAAAAACAGACCGCATTACGCCGGAAACAATGTCCAGCAGTTTCAACTCGGGAGTGAAACCGAAACGAAATTCCGGTTTATTTTCTATGTTGATGCCCTCGTAAAAAGTCGTCACTCCGGGCTTGACCCGGCGTCTGTGCATAATTAAGTAATTGAAAAAACTGGATACCGGATCAAAGCTCGTCCCGGACACCGATCCGGGACCCGGTATGAAAAAAAAGATGTTTTCCGGCTTTACGAAATCATACTATGTTGACCGCCTTAATAAACGAATAAATGGAAAAATGTATTGAAAAGGGGAAACATGGAAAATTTTCCATTTATTGCCAGTGTTGGGTGTATAAAATATCATTGACAAACACGGCCTAGAGTGTTACATTGTCTTACCATGGACACATTAACGATTAGATTACCAGAAGAGTTAAAAGCCGATTTACAGCGGATCAGTGAAAGCGAGAACAAGCCTGTAAGTGATATTGTGCGCGAGTCGCTTCGTCGTTATATTGCAGTGGCGAAGTTTCGTGCATTACGGCGACGTGTTTTACCGTTTGCTGAAGCTCAGGGCTTGATGACTGACGAGGACATTTTTGAGGCCCTTTCGTGAGGGTTGTTCTCGACTCAAACGTATTGATTGCCGCATTTGCCACACGAGGCTTGTGTGAATCGCTCCTTGAGGTTTGCTTCAGCGACCATGAACTATTCGTGAGTGAGCATCTATTAAGCGAAGTCCAACGCAACCTCACCATGAAGATCAAGCTTCCCACCGGTATAATACAGGATATTATATCACTTCTACGAGATCGAGGAGCACTGATAATTCCCGATCTTGTGAACGAGGATGCATGTCGAGATGCAGATGACTTACCGATACTGGGGCTCGCTCAAGCTGCATCGGCAGATTGTATTGTTACGGGAGACAAAGACCTGCTTGTACTCGGTAGGTTCGGAAAAATTCCGATCTACTCGCCTCGCGCGTTTGCTGACAATTTACAATAAAAGGCACCCGGATTCCGCGGATTCCGGGGACAGCATACTTAATTCAATTTATAGGGAATTCCCGTGCCAGTATACTCATTTTTGGTCTGATTCGGGTTTCTGGCACGGTATTCGAAGCAGTTATCTCCCGAATTATGCCAACCAACAGTGTATTCGGTGGCACGATATTTTATTAATTAGATAAGTTATGATACTCTCTGTCGCATTAAGCCCTGGGATTCGGGTGACAGCATATCTAATGGGTAGAGTCGATATTTTCCAACATCTATAGGTTAAACCATGATGGCCCAGAGGAATAATTCGGTATACTGTCACCGGAATTTTAAGAGTCAAGGGCAGATTTGATAATCATATAGAGGGGTTATGACGCAATAGAGAG
>CAZWCS010000190.1:0-4357 GCA_964632805.1 uncultured Desulfobacterales bacterium | reverse complement strand
ATACCGGGCTTGACCCGGTATCCAGTTTTTTCAATTACTTGATTATGCATAGACTCCGGGTCAAGCCCGGAGTGATGACTTTTTACGAAACCATCAATTGTTGACGGTTTTGTAAAAAAGGTTTTTACGAGGGCATCAAGGGTTGCCATCAAAAATAATACGGTAAACGATCAAGGAGGACATGATGTCTCGCAGAATTGTTGTGATCGGCGGCGTGGCCTTGGGGCCCAAGGCCGCCTGCCGCGCCAAACGGCTGGATCCGGAAGCGGAAGTCTACTTAATTGATAAGGACGACTATATGTCCTATGGCGGTTGCGGTATTCCCTTTTATATCTCCGGGGATGTCAGTGACGAGAAGGAGCTGCGTTCCACCAGTTTTCACATGGTCCGGGACGAGCGCTTTTTTCTCAAGGACAAAGGAGTCATTGCCATGCCGGGAACGGAGGCGCTGGCTGTTGACCGCGAGAAAAAAGAGGTAGCGCTCCGGAAAAAGGATGGCCGCCGGGAGACCCTGGCTTATGACAAGCTGGTGATGGCCACGGGGACCCGGGCCCGGCGGCTGAATATGCCCGGAGAAGAGCTGGAGAATGTGTATACCGCCTCCAATCTCCGGGATGCCATTGCCATTAAGGAAAAAGTGACCGCCGGCGCCATTGAAAAGGCGGTGATTATCGGCGGCGGCTTTATCGGGCTGGAAATGGCCGAGGCTCTGGCGGATATGTGGGAAATCGAGACCAGCGTCATCGAAGTGTTTGATCAGATTATGCCCGGTTTTGTCAGCAGCCATCTGGCGGCTATGGCCGCCCGCCGCATGCAGGATCACGGCGTCACCGTGTATACCGAGGAGAAGGTGGAAGCCATTCTCGGCGGTGGCCACGGCGGAGAGAACAGCGTTGCGGCGGTGAAAACCGATAAGCGCACGCTGGCGGCGGACCTGGTGATCCTGTCGGTGGGGGTGGTGCCCAATACGGAACTTGCCCGGGAAGCCGGCCTGGAGGTCAATGCGCGGGGCTTGCTGGTGGTCAATGAAAAAATGCAGACCTCGGACCCGGATATCTATTCCGGCGGAGACTGTGTAACCATTCCCAACCTGGTCAGCGATCAGCCGGGCTATTATCCCCTGGGTTCCATGGCCAACCGGCAGGGCCGGGTGATCGGCACCAATCTGGCCGGTGGCCAGGCCACCTTTGACGGCGGGGTGGGCAGTTTTGTGGTCAAAATTTTTGACAGCTCCCTGGCCGGAGCCGGCCTGACGGTAAAAACCGCCCAACAGGCGGGTTTTGACGCGGTGGGAATCCAGGTGGCCCAGTTTGACCGGGCCCATTTTTATATTGAAAAAGAAATTATTTTTCTGGAGCTGGTGGTGGATCGGGCCACTCGGCGCGTGCTGGGCATCCAGGGCTTCGGCGGGGAAGGCAGCGAAATGGTAGGCCGTATTAACGCCGTGGCCGCCATATTGAAATACAAACCCCCGGTGGAAGAGATCAGCAATCTGGAGCTGGCCTATTCGCCGCCGTTTGCTTCCGCCATGGACATTCTTAACGCCCTGGGCAATGCCGCCGCCAACTACCTGGACGGGCTCTATAAACCCATGGAGATGGACGAATTTGCCGAATGCTGGACGGGTAGGGACGACGGCAAACATTTTTATCTGGACTGCCGGGCCAAAGCCGACGCCCAGCCGTTTGAAGACAAATATCCGGATATCTGGAAAAGCATTCCCCACGATCAGTTGCGCGACCGTCTGGAAGAGGTTCCCCGGGACCGCCGCCTGGTTTTGATCTGCAATACCGGGGTACGTTCCTATGAGGCCCAGCTGGATCTGGCCGCTGCCGGAATAAGCGACTCCGTCAGTGTGGGGGCCGGCGTCGCCGGCTTGAAAGCCTGGGGCGTGAATCTGGGCGTGGAGGGGGAAGAAAAATAAAGTCTGCTCCAGAGAAATCCCCGGAGGGTGCCGGTATCGATTTGCGGAGAGAATGAACAACGGCATTCCTCCCCGTTCATTTGCAGCGGGAAGGAATGCCGGGCAGCGGATCGGGAATTCCGGGGCTAGGCTCCCGGTTGTTTCTGCTGTTGTTTCTGCAGTTTGGCCCAGTTGTCCCGCAGGGTGACGGTGCGGTTAAAGACCAGTCGCCCGGGCGAAGATTCTTCTTTGTCGGCGCAGAAATACCCCAGGCGTTCAAACTGAAAGGTTTTTTCCGGTAAGCTGTCCTTCAGACCCGGTTCCGCATAACAGGGGAAAAGGGTTTCCAGACTGTGGGGATTCAGTTGCCGGTGGAAATCGTTTTCTTTTGTTTCCGCTCCCGGATTTTCCGTCAGAAAGAGGCGATCATAAAGTCGCACTTCCGCCTCTGCGGCATGGGGCGCGGATACCCAGTGCAGGGTGGCTTTTACTTTCCGGCCGTCCGGGGCGTCTCCGCCCCTGGTTTCAGGATCGTAGGTGCAGCGTAACTCTGTTATCTTCCCGGTATCCGGATCCCGGACAAACGACTGGCAGGTAATGAAGTAGGCGTAGCGCAATCGTACTTCACGTCCCGGGCCCAGTCGAAAGAATTTTTTGGGCGGGTTTTCCATAAAATCATCCTGTTCGATATACAGCACCCGGGAAAAGGGGAGGAGGCGGGTGCCGGCGGAGGGGTCTTCCGGGTTATTTACGGCTTCCAGTTCCTCGGTTTGTCCTTCCGGATAATTTTCAATTACCACCCGCAGCGGTCGCAATACCGCCAGTCGCCGTGGGGCTTGCTTGTTCAGGATATCCCGTATGGTATATTCCAGAAGAGCCAGGTCCACCAGGCTTTCTTTTTTGGCCACCCCGATTTTTTCACAGAATTCCCGAATGGCCTGCGGGGGTACCCCTCGTCTTCGTAGTCCGGCAATGGTGGGAAGACGGGGATCGTCCCAGCCGTTGACATGGCTTTCCGTAACCAGCTGGTTCAGCTTGCGTTTGCTCATCACGGTATAACTCAGGTTGAGACGGGCAAATTCGATTTGCCGCGGCCGGGGCTTCGGAATAAGCTGGGCGATAAACCAGTCATATAAGGGCCGGTTGTTGGCAAATTCCAGCGTACAGAAAGAATGGGTGATTTTTTCCAGGGCATCGGACAGGGGATGGGCAAAATCGTACATGGGGTAAATGCACCAGGAATCGCCAGTGCGGTGGTGCGGTTTTTTCAGGATGCGGTAGATGGTGGGGTCCCGCAGGCAAAGGTTGGGGGAGGCCATGTCGATTTTCGCCCGCAGTACCCGTTCTCCTTCGGCAAATTCTCCGGCCCGCATGCGTTCAAACAGATCCAGATTTTCCGCCACGGTTCGTTCCCGGAAGGGGCTGGGCTGCCCCGGTTCTTTCAAGGTTCCCCGGCTGTCCCGGATTTCCTGTTGACTTAAATCACAGACATAGGCCTGGCCCTGTTGAATGAGCTGGATCGCGAAATGGTAGAGTTCTTCAAAATAGTCGGAAGCAAAATAGAGCCGGTCCTCCCAGTCAAACCCCAGCCACCGGACGTCAGCCTGAATGGCTTGAACGTATTCCGGACGCTCTTTGCCGGGATTGGTGTCGTCAAAACGCAAATTACAGCGGCTGCCTGCATATTCCTTCGCCAGTCCAAAATTCAGGCAGATGGACTTGGCGTGACCGATGTGAAGATAGCCGTTCGGCTCCGGGGGAAACCGGGTTTGCAGCCCCTGGGGATATTTTCCCGAGGCGATGTCCGCACTAACAATTTTTCTTATAAAATCAGTTTCCTGTTTTTCCATAAAGGGGCTCCTTGTCAACCGGAGTGCCGTTGTCACCGAGGCAGGGGGCAATCGTAATCTGGGAAAACCCGAGGTGGCGGTACTCGTCCCTGATTATTCGCCATTGCGGCGCATCCGTAATTTTTTTTATTTCGTTTTCCGATATTTCGATGCGGGCAGCGTCGCCGGAATACCGGACCCGGCATTGCCGCACACCGCGTTTATGCAGCAGGCTTTCCGCTTGCTCGATCATTTGCAGCCGCTCCGGGGTGATTCGGACCCCCTGGGGGATACGGGTCGCCAGGCAGGAGTTGGCCGGCTTGTCCCAGAAGGGAAGACCCATGGTTTTTGCCAGGCCGCGCACTTCGTTTTTCCTGAAGCCGCATTCGGCCAGCAAAGAGACGACGCCCATTTCCCTGCCGGCGGCCAGCCCGGGGCGATATTTGTCCAGATCATCGGCATTGACACCATCCGCCAGACAGGCAAACCCCAGGGGGAAAACCGCTGCCCGGCATTCCGCCCACATCATCTTTTTGCAGAGATAACATCGTTCCGCGGTATTGTCTGTCAGGGCCAAATCTGTCATCAGCACGAACAGCGGCGAGAAAAGGGCAATGCCGGCGAG
>CAZWCS010000189.1:0-4362 GCA_964632805.1 uncultured Desulfobacterales bacterium | reverse complement strand
CCTGCAACTTATTGCTTTTGTTGAAAAATAAAAATTGAACTGTTAAAAATCAGTTTGAATATACGAGAATTTCGGTCTCTAGAGAATAGCAGAAAAAAACAATGTAAACACTTCAGGGAACCGTACGATAAGTCAACCCTCCCATCAACTGATCAGCCGAACCGCCATCATATTCTCGTTCCACACGAAAGTATTGCGGCGGATTCATCAATGGATGCCATAGCTGTATTCACTCATTATGGACATAATGATAAAAAAATTTCAGAAGATGGGATAATTCATTTACCCGGCAGATCGGGCAGGTCTTTACTGGCCGACATCTTCCACTCCGGCATTCGCTTTGTCATAAAGGAGATCACCCCTTCCGCAGCATCAGGCTGGCGGCAAACCCACTGGAACAGGGAAAATTCAGACTCATCCATTTCAGAAATGGATGCGGTGAGCCCCTGCCACAACAGATGCTTGGTGATGGCCACCGACACCGGCGCAGTGTTTTTGTAATCCCGCGCCCGCTCAAGGGCTGCCGGCAGAACGTCTGCAGCCGGGAGGGCCTCTGAAGCCAGCCCCAACCTGGCCAATTCTTTGCCACTGATCATGCGGCCGGAAAGCATCAGATCCGCAGCTACGGAAAAACCTGCAATACGGGGCACGATCACATGGGAACCAAGCTCCGGCGTCAGTCCCCGGCGCACAAAGGCAAACTGAATTTTGGCATCTTCTGCAACTATACGAATGTCGCAGGTCATGGAAAAGGTTATCCCAACGCCGATGGCATGACCGTTGATGGCGGCCAGTACCGGTTTCCGAATCTGATAGGGCATGACCGCCGGAAAAGCCAGTGCGGCCCGGGCTTCCTCCCGGTTTTCCGCATTAAGGGCCCAAGCCTCGCCGGAAAGGTCGGCACCGGCGCAGAAGGCCCGGCCTGAACCAGTGATTACCACTGCCCGAACGGCATCATCTTTATCCAGGGCTGCCAGGGCGTTACCCAGGTCCAGGGACATGGCCGGGTTCCAGGTATTCATTGTCTCTGGCCGATTCAAGGTGATGGTGGCGACACCATCTTCGACATTCAACAGAATGGCGGTGTAGGACATGAAGTCTCCTTTACATCTTCATTTTTTTATTATCTGTTATGCTGCACTGCTTTTCCCCTCTGATCCCCTATAGATCCTGTCGGGAATCCACCAGACATTTGCACAAATATGTCAAATGCCTGATATGGAAGTTTATTTTCTGGGAATGCCGCAAAAGAATTTTCAACGTAATGGTTGAATATATCCATTATTGCTTTTCGGTCTATATTTGATATTTGACTGATTGAATATTTCATGAGCTTTTTTCTTTGCTCCAATATTCAGTTTGAGGAACCGCTCGGCGGCGAAGCTGACGGGGGCTGACAATCAATGGTTAGGCCAAGGCGGCAACTCAGTTCACATGCTACTCGTCATCGGGCTTCACCGCAGCATCAGCGCGAACACGCCCCAGCCAAAGTATTCACGCGTGTAAGCGGCGTGGCGTAGGGGTTCCGAGGTTAGTTGGGCGCGAACCTCGTTGGCTAATTCGTCGTCGGGATTGGTTTCAAGCCATCGACGCATAGTGAGCCATTTGGCCGCCTCGTATCTGTCCCAGCCGTCTTGATCAGCCAGAATCATTTCAACGACGTCATAACCAAGGTCACCGAAAGATGCGAGAAGTTCTGGGAGCATAAGAAAGTCGGAAATTGAGCCGGCAAGACACCCCTTAGCAATATCTTCCGTTGGCGGTAACTGCCGCCAGTAGGGCTCGCCGATGAGGATGATCCCTCCGGTTCGCAGGCTCCGCGTCAGAAGCTCGATGGTGCCGGCGACCCCCCCACCAATCCAAGTCGCACCGACACAGGCTGCCACATCGACTTTCTCATCAGAGACAAAGCCGGCGGCATCGCCATGGATGAACTTGACTTGATCGGCGATGCCGAGTTCCTCAGCACGGCGTTTCGCTTGCTCGGAGAACAACTGGCTCATGTCGATGCCGGTGCCGATGACGCCGTGATCGCGTGCCCAAGTGCACAGCATCTCTCCCGAACCGCTACCGAGGTCGAGCACTCGAGTCCCCGACTCCAGACGCAGCGCCGCGCCGAGAGTGGCGAGCTTTTCGGGTGTGATCGGGTTGTGGATGCGGTGAGCACTCTCAGTGATGTTGAAGATCCGTGGAATATCCAACGTAGAAAATCTCCTTTCGCGTGTGAATAGATTCAGTCACTGCCCAACGGCCTGCTCACCTGCCGGTGTGAGCGGCAGCGGAACGCCGGTCAGCGTGAAGCAGGGAGGTTATGCAAAAAAATTATTCGTAATGAGTCCACATTCGTATAATTTTAACTGTTTTTTTAGCCTCAAGAACTTGATAGACAAGACGATGTTGAATATTGATGCGACGGGAATACGCACCGGATAAATCACCCAATAATTTCTCATAGGGAGGGGGTGTCATAAAAGGGTTTTCGCTTAAAATTTCAATCAGCCTCTCTGCTTTTGGCTTTATACCGGCAGAGGAAAGTTTTTTTGCGTCTTTTTGCGCTTGCTTTGTGAAGACGACCTGCCACATCACCAGTCAAGTTCCTTTGTACACTTCTCGACGGGGGTGGCTAAACCGTCTCGTATTGATTCCCGCATACCTGGAATGTTCAGGAGATAAATTGTTTCTTGGATAGAGCGCCAGTCATCTTCAGAGATAAGCACTGCATTACCGCGTTTGCCTTTTATAACTATTGGCTCATGGGACGCAGTTGTTTCATCGATCAGGCCATAGAGTTTTGACCTTGCTTCTGTGGCAGTTAATGTCGGCATGATTTACCTCTTATAATAAAATTTTTGAACCTATTTATAGGTACGTTATTACGTACGCTTTGTCAAGTCTTTTTACGATGCGTAACGAAAAAGGATAGATCGTGAGAGCGAAGCGAGCTACGATCTTATCCGGTGGTTGAACAAACCCGCCCGAAGGTGCGCTCTAAGAAAATATCTTTTTTCAGACAGGGAGTAATCGGAGAAAGGCGGGGATGTGGTGTATGGAGAATCATCTGAATATATTTTTGGATAATCGAAAATGAAAATTTTCCAATCCCGATCTTTTGAACGAAAAGTTAAAAAAATCAGCAAACAAGAGAAAAGCGCTCTTGATAAACAGGTAAGCAAGATTGCCGAGAACCGATCCATCGGTACAGAGAAAAAGCGGGATCTCCGTGGGGTGTTTATCCATAAGTTCAAAACAAAAATCATTCAAGGCGGAAGAAAAGGAAATAACTTCAGTTTTCCAATTACAAAGGTTGACCAGCGCCAAGCGAATCCAGAAATTGGACGGATCGTCCCTGAAATTAATGAAGGGCAGCCAGAGCAGTCGGGTTCTGAATATTTTATTTCTGTTGCTGCTTTGGGGAAATATGCGCTCAGCCCTTTTTGCAATCCGGGTTGAGCAGGCATTCCGTATTGGCACAGTGGGGGCAGCCGGAAAACAGAAGATGCACGCCCCAGAAACCGACAAAGGCCGCCAGAAAGACGCTTCCGGCCAGATAGCGCTGCGATATCAAAATCACTCCCAGCGGCACGATAATGCGCAGTACATAGGCCAGGCCGGCCCATCCCAGGCAGTTGACGCTGAACTTACGGTTGCTTTGACGGAAAAATTTATTGACCAGACCGCCTTCCAAAGGTACGGGACAGCGTTTTCCGTAATAGGCGCAGTGCCGGCAGGCCCCGGCGTATACCAGGATATAGGAGAGGATCCATAACAGCAGGTAGGTGGTGAGGCCGGTTGGACCAAGATCGGCGGCCAGGAAGAGGCCGACCAGGAAAATCAGCAGCAGCAATAGCGCGCTCAGCCAGTTGTTGGCCAGGGTGTAGGCGGGCCGGACGGTACGGCGTTTGATAAACGGTATCATGGTTTTTCCCTGTTTTTTCGGGCGTTGATCGTTTCTTCCAGGGTTTCCGCGGAAGAGTAGCGGGGATAAAAGTTCAGTTCTTTTTTGGCTTTTTCGTTGCTGCCCACAAAGGGAAAGCGCAGATAATCCAGCACCCCGGCGTTGGTCTCCACGCCTTTGAAACGCAGCTTCCAGGCCAGTTCCAGCAGAGGGTAGATCAACCAGGCCGGGATAGTCACTGTTTTTGCTCCCACTTTGGCGGCGATTTCCCGGATGGTCAGGGTGCCGTCTCCGGCGATGTTGAAGGCCCCGGAAATTTTTTTGTCCAAAGCGGCCAGGCAGGCACCGACAAAGTCATCTTCATGAACAAACTGAAAATCCGGATTGGTATCGGGAAAGTTGATCGTGACTTTCCGGAATACCAGGCGGGAAACATAGTTGTTGATGGTCGGGCCGAAAACCGTGCA
>CAZWCS010000188.1:0-4518 GCA_964632805.1 uncultured Desulfobacterales bacterium | reverse complement strand
GAGCGAAGCGGAGCGTGAGCCGGAATCCAGAATAAAACGGAAAACGCCTTCTTATCCTGGGTCCCGGATCGGGGTCCGGGACGACGGGGTGAGCGGCCACCGGATCGGGGTCCGGGGCAGGCTTTGATCCGGGATGGACAAAAAACAGGGATAATCATCCTGAAAAGGAATTTTATTGATTACCTGCTGCTTGATTTTTCGGAAGACTCGTCCTTCTTAAAAGCGTGGGCAAAAAGAAGCGCTGAAACGGTGGCCTCATCCGGGCAGCCTGTCCGGTCTAAATTGTATCTTTGCTGAAATCGTCTCACCCCCGCGCGGGTACAAGGGCCCCAAAGGCCGTCCACAGGGCCGGCATTAATGCCCATTTCGTTGAGCATGGCCTGAATCTCTTGTGTTGTTGCCTTTTGCAGATGATATCCGCCATGGTTGTCAACATATACATCGGGGACCTGATGGCGGGCTTCGAAATAATCATAGACCGGTTTCAGATTTTCCCAGAAGGCGATCAATTCCGGCTGATATGGTAAAATCCCTCGGGAATCTGTTCGTCCCCTTGCTGCCGTTTGGGGCCCAGTTTTCCGGAGGCCGGACCTGATTTCCAGAAATGTTTACATACCTTGTACGTCGTGACTTTTTTTAACGAATCATCTGCTTCCGGACGCGCCCAGAGTTCCAGCTCGTTTTCCTTTTTAAACCCCCGGATGATTGGCGGTCAGCCTGCGGCTGTTGATTTTCCTGTCTCATTTAGGTATAAATAAAAAGACCTAAACCAATTCCCGGCGTGCTATGAACCGAAAAAATAAACCCAAAAGAGCGTTTTTCTCCCTGGGTCGGCGGGAATTCTTGCAGTTGGGGCTGTTTTCAGCAGCCGTGGGCCTGGGGTATTGGGGTAAAAAAAACATCCTGGACCCCATACCGGATTTTGCCCAAAAAGGGGGCAGGGGGGAACCAAAAACAGAGTTGCCCGCCACTGCCGGCAATCTGGTCTGGGACGGGCAATACGATTTGCAGTTTGCGCATAAGTACATAGACTTTGCAAAAAAAATGCAAGACATGACCCAATCAGACCTTTTTGCCGATATTACCGCCCACCCCTTTCCCATTGACAAATATCGATTAACCAGAGAAAACGCTTTGGCCCAAAAAATTGCCGCCCCCGAAGATTTTTCCCCCACCGCTCCTTTTTCCATCGAAGACTTGGCCGGCGTGCATTCCAAAGGGTATCTTCTCAAAATATATCTGCTGAGTTACTCCTTTCTCGGGCTGGCCAATGGCGAAAACCCCTTAATGCCGGAAATGCCGGGATATGTCCGGATTGCCGGGGGCGGCACCTATACCGCCGCCCAAATTGCCCTGGAGAAAAAAATTGCCATGAATATAAACGGCGGTTTTCATCATGCCATGGCAGACCATGAAAACGGATTTTGCTTTATCAATGACACCGCCATCACCATTAAAAAATTGCGGTCTGAAAATAAAATAAAAAAAGCCCTGGTGGTTGATCTGGATATTCATCATGGAGACGGCAACGCCAGAATCATGGCCAATGATCCGAAAGTGGCCATCTTTGATGTTTATCAGGAAAACACTTATCCATACAAAAAATATCCTGTTGAATATTCTGTGCCCATCGATACCAAGCGGGTCTCCGGCCGCGTCACGGATGATTTTTATCTGAACGCCCTGAAAGGCTTACCGGCTGCCGTGAAAAAAGAACAACCAGACTTGATTCTTTACCTGGCAGGGGCGGACCCGCATAAAAACGATATGTTGGGCGCTTTTCACCTCAGTAAAGAGGGGTTGCGGCAAAGAGACCGGTTTGTCATCGAAACGGCCAGACAACACGGGGTTCCCATCGCCATCACCACCGCCGGCGGGTATCCCAGAAAAATCAATGATTGTGTGGAGATTCATACCAATACGGTTGATTTGGTACGGCAGTATTCCTGATGCCCATGAAAAAACACAATCTGTCCCGGATCCGTATATGAACAAAAGCAAAAATACAACAAGATTTTTTGTTCTTAATTGAAAAAACTGGATACCGGGTCAAGCCCGGTATGACAAAAAAGCCGTTTTCCGACTTTTTACGAGTCCATCAAATAAGGGCGTATGTCAAATACTTTCGCAATACAAACTACTTCGTATTTTGATTAAACCGGACAGATAGCCCTGTTTCAGATATTATCGGAGCTAATACACCTAAACGGGTTGGCGTCAATTTTGTCCGTCGGCCGCCGGCCTTCTTTCCATTTTTTCCAGCAGCAGGCATCGCCGCTGGTAAAATGAAAGCAGATGCTGTCCGCCATGCCTGCGGCCCACAGGTATTCCGTCCGCAGCCGGATGATAGCGTCAGCGCACTCCTGAAAACGGAGGACATCCAGGTCCACCACCGCCTGGTGCACATCCGTTCGTTTTTTAATGCCGCCGCTCTCAACCGGGTACACCCTGACCTGTGAACCTTCCGGCCGCAAGGGCAATTGCCGCAGCCATTGGGCAAAGCCGCCCTCCTGTACCGGCATCCGGTCAAATCCCGCTGGTGCCGGGATACGATTTACCAGGGCTTGATTCAAAACATAGTCATCTGCGCCCATCCAGGGATAATGCTGCGCCCGAACCTGCACAGTCATGAACGCCAGGCAGAAAACAATCCCCAAACCGCCGGCTATCATCCTTTTTTTCCCATTTATTTTCACAATGCACCCATTTTCTAATAAAGACCCAAAGCACGCAACGTCCGCGGCCCGGCGACACCGTCAACCGCAAGGCCCTCTTTTGCCTGAAACTGTTCCACAGCAGCCCTAACCTCCAGGGAGAATCGGCCATTAATGGGACCGTTATAGACCCCTTCTTTTCGTAGCGCCATCTGCAGATTTTCCACTTCAAGCCCTTGAGCACCTTCCTGAAGCAGGTATTTACCGCGCTTTCCTTTTTTTGATCGATAAAATGCTTGTTTGCTCTTTTTAAGATAATTTTGTCGGTACTGTCTGTTTTTTTCAGCCCTTTCAATTTCCTGTTCTTCCATTTCCAATGCATCGATTTTCTTCTTTATTTTAACATCGTTATAGCCTTTATTGTGGTCTTTCAAGCGACTGCATAACGCGGCCAGCGCTTCCTTGGCTTCTTTTTTCTTGCCTTTTTCGTAAAGCCGCACCGATTCCTCATGTTTCTGGTCTGCGGCGATCAAAATCGCTTCAATGGCCACGGATCGATTTTCGTTTTCGGCCACTTTGTTGGCATCTTTTGTGCTTTGTACAACAATTTTTTTGGTGATTTTTTTTTCTTTTTTGTCGGCAAGATCATGGTACTTCAATCTGAGTGTCGCGATTTCTGTTTTTTCCCGGTCAATCTTATTTAATTCAAATTGGACCAATAATGATCTTTTTTCCCCTGCATAGAAATTGTTCAGTTTTATGATGTTTTTGCTATTTACGGTTTCCACCGGATATCCAAACACCTTTAGCTGTTTGACCGCTTTTCCGGTCTCAAGCGCCATTGCCATATTTTTTGTTACCATGCTGAAAAGTATGGACATTTCTTCACTATAAATTCTTGCCATCTGATCCGGATTTTCAATGTAATAATATTTCCCGCCACCATTTTCAGCAATAACCTGCATTAAGTCTTCATTGTAGTCGAGTCCCAGCCCCATGGTCGTAATATTGACGGACCTGTCGCTGGCATTTTTTGCCATTAAAGCGATATGATCGGGATCGGTAATTCCCGTATTGGCAAGACCGTCAGACATCAGGATGACTCTTCTGATCGCCTGCGATTCTCCCGCAAAAAGTTGATCTATGCCTTTCTTTAAACCACCGGCAAGGTTGGTTGATCCCCCTGGAGTCAGTTGATCGACAGTTTGTTTTATCTTGTCCGGATTTTTGATCGGAGCAAGTGGCCACACAACGGAAATACGATCATCATACTCGACAATTGAAATCTGATCGGACGGCAGCAACTGATCAACAAGGGTTTTGGCCGCACTTTTGGCATAAGTCAACTTGCCTTTGCTTTGCATGGAACCGGATCTGTCGATCACCAGACCAATATTTAAATCAGGTCTTTTTTCATTTTTTTCCGCCAATGAGGAAATGACATCAAAATCGATCAAGGCATAGACAGTCTGTACTTCATTTTTCATGATGACGGGTTTGTCGAGTTGTATGACCGGCGATACAGAATCTGCGGCCCATGCCGAAGAATTAAGGGCAAATACAATGCTAACGATGGAAAATAATAATGTGAAAATCTGGTGGGTTTTCATGGCGGCTCCTTTCATCGGAATTGGGCGTTTTACAATCAAAAAACGGATCATCGCTGGTATTCAATGACGATCCCGCCGGCCGGGTTCTTTCCTTTTTTTTCTGTTTTTGATATTTTTGGCAAGAACTCGGGGATTTTTTTCGTCTTTACCACTGCCTGGCGGTTTGTGCGGGCGCTGTTCCGGCCGGCAGCAAAATTATATAGTGTCCATCCATAAATACCGGTTTTTTGACTTCTCTCAACAGCCCCAAAATG
>CAZWCS010000187.1:0-4852 GCA_964632805.1 uncultured Desulfobacterales bacterium | reverse complement strand
AATTAATGCCATCCAGCCGGGCGCCGGTCAGATCGGCACTTCGGAACTGCGCGTATCGGGCATATGCCCGGGAAAGATTGGCGCCGGACAGGTCGGCGCTTTCAAAATAGGCATATTCCAGATCGGCATCGGTAAAATCGGCATCCTGCAAAATCATGCGCTGAAAGTTGGTCTTCTGTAAAATTGCTCCCCGGAAAGTGAGTCCATCCAAACGGGTTTGTTCGGCATCGGTACCGGCAAAGCAGCCGCCGCAGAACTCGACGTTGTCAAAGCAGACATTTTTCAACCGCACATTGGCAAACAGACAGCGGTTCATAACCGCCCCGGTAAAATCCACATCCTCCAGTTGACTCATCATAAAAAAAGCAGTGTAAAGGTTGGCGCCGGCAAAGCGGGCTTCGTGGATTTCTGCTTCCAGAAACTGTAGACCCGGCAGGTTGGCCCGGGAAAAATCCGCATAATCGATTTTCAGGTATAATGATTCCGCATCTTCCAGGTTAGCCTCCGTGAAGTCGGCTCCGCAAAAATTACCTTTGGAAAGTTTGGCGCCCTTTAAACTGGCCGTAGAAAAAATGGTTTTTTCGGCCCTTACCGCGCCCACATTGGCCCCTTCCAGGTTGGCGCCGGAAAAATCCGCCCCGGAAAGATCGGCCCTGGCCAGAATGGCCCCGGAAAGATCGGCGCCTTTCAGGCTGGCGCCGGAAAAATCGGTCTGTTCCAGAAACGCGCCGGACAGATCAATATTATCCAGGTTCTGCCCGGACAAATCCAGACAGGCCCAATCACCGCCGGAAACACGCTCTTTCTCTGCTACGGCTTTCAAAAAACGCGCCCGTACCGCTTCCACGGGCTCTTTATGCGGAGAGATTCCCTCCGCCATAAAATGTGCGCCCATGAGATAACCGGATTTAAACTGCTCTTCCAGTTGGTAAAGCGATTCGGAAATCGTCTGGGCTGCCGTCTCCATCTGCGTTGTAACCTGTTTTTGCAGACCATGGAAAGCTTCGTCCTCCATCCCCGCGGCTCTCATGCCATCTAAGTGCTGCATAGCCGCCAAAGACTCAGGCGACAATTTTTGAGGTATCTGTTCGATGAGCTCCTGTGCTTTCAAACGGGGCAAGGGGTCTTTTTTTGGGGGGGTATCGGCATTCCCATCCAGATCAATCAGAAGTTTATCAAGCTCGCTCAGCTTATCCTGCAAATCATCCGGAATCTCTTCCCCACCGCTTTTCAGATCGGCCATTTTATCGAAAATCTGTGTTTTGGCATTATTCAACTCTTCCCTGAGCTTATCCCCGGCCTGAGCTTGTTTTTTTTTCCCCATCGCTTCCGCCGCCGCACCGATCTCGCCGATTTTGTCAAAAGGAAAATTATTCAAATCCAGTTTTCCGGCTTCCCCGGAAGTGATGCCCGGCATGATGGCTTCCAGTTTCCGGGTAAATTCATCAACATCCGGGTCGGGCTCCTGCTTTGGCGGTTCCTTGATCTTTTTCCGCAGATCAAAAGTCTCCTTGTCCGCCGGCATTTCCATCCCCGGCATTTCTCCCTCGACCTTTTGAATCGCCTCTTCAATCCGGTCGTCAATCATTTCCTGAGAAGCGTCCACCCGGGCCTGAATGTTTTGGGAAAGGGCACTGTCATCCAGTTCCACTTCCCCCCTTTCCTGGAACAGATCCAAAGCGGTTTTGGCACCCGGTGGAATCAGATCCTGGGTTTGAAAATAGTTCAAAAAAGGATTTTCACCAGTCATTCGTTTTTCCAGGGCCTGCCGGTAATAATCAAGGGATCGCGGCGAATCTTTGCGATTTTCATAAGCCAGCAACACTTCGCTGACCTGTTCCGCCTCGTCATCAGCTACTTCCGTTACACCCCGAAAAACCAGCAGGCCCAGCAACTTTTCCGGAAAAAACCAGACGGTATCCAGATTCAAGGGGAGTTCGCCAAAAGCCGAAGCCTCGCTGTTGATCGTATGACGAATAAAGGCCCGGGCGTAAAGATCCGGCAGTTTTCCTTTTATCAGCGGCAAATCCGGGTGCATATTATAGATTTCAAAACTTTCGTTTCCCTGATAATACGTTTTTATCCACTGATCTTCAGACGCGTTCAAGAAAAAATGCCAGTCAAAATCTTCCGGAAAGCCGGGGAAATATTTCTTCTTATAGTCGCCGTCATAGGTTCCTTTAAAACGCATCCGCTGGGGACAGTCCAGGGCCAGCGGTGCCAGACCGGCCGGTTCGGGCCGGTCATTGGGTGAGGTGACCAGCTTTTTGGGATCCTCCACGCAGGGCAGCCGGCCGTCCTGAAATCCCATCCCGTCCGGATTTTTATCATATTTTTCGCCGCCAAAGGCGTGACGATAATTAATCGGCAGGGAGGTGACCGACTCGGGCTTGGAGGGTAGGCCGGTCGCGTCCCACTTCCGCGGGCCGAATACATACAACGATTTTTCTTTTTCTCCCAGGCAAACCTTCACCTCCCCCCCGGTCACGGCCTGCCCCTCCGGCGCAAAATAGGAACCGGTTATCAGAAATTCCCCGCATGGTTTGGGCATCCCGGCTTCCGGCGTGGGGGTGTCACCCATGCTTTCAAAGGCATCTTTCAAAAAATCCACATCCAGAAGGGCCTGGCCGGAGTGGAGATTGATTCCCAGGATGGCGGAAACCACAAAAAAGAAGCGGCGGTTCTGTTCCAGCACCCGGCTGTTGAAGCCCACTTGCAAGGGGCGATATGGTTGGACGATGTGCATTTGTGGTTTTGTCCTTTACATCCGGGCCCGGAGAATATCTGCCGCCGCTTTTAACGACGGGGCCTTCTCAAACTCTGTCATACCAGCAGCTTTTACCTTGAATGTTCCGGATGCGTCATCATATTCCAGCTTAGCAGTTTTTCTGGTATCACACTTGGCGACCAGGGCACTGCCTGTTTGCACTTCAAGAGTCAGGGCAGCATCAAATTCCATGGAAAGTTTTGTGCCCGCATAGGCAGCCAGACTCAGACTGGACCCGGCATAGGCTTCCAGCGCCAGGCTCAGCCCGGCATGGGCCGATATATCAATTTTTCCAGCGACATAAGCTGATATATCAATATTTGCGGCGGCATAAATCGCCACGTCCAAGTTAAAGCCCAATTTAAATTCAAAAGAAGTGCCGGCGGCCAGGTTGACGGCCGCGGAAGCGGTATTGGCCCAGTTGTAATCAAAACTGTGAAACCCCCTGGCCCCTTGATGTTTACTGCTGTAAGATATGAGATCGCCGTGATCAACACAGTAAGTATGCTCCGTGGTAATATTGCTGGAAGCTTCATAATGTTTTTTGTACCAGAGCGTTCCCGCATCTGTCCATTTCTTTTCTTTGCTGACGCCGGATTCGGACCAGCTCCAGGATTTGATCGTGCCGTCCCCCCGGAAGGCCATCTCCACATGCCGGCCGCCGCGCTGAATATCCAGGGTATCGGCCTTGGTCACGTCGATGGTTTTGCCTTCGGTATAATTATAAGCATTGCCGAAGCTTTTGTTGACCCAGACATTGGTAGCGCCCTCACTGTCGTCCCAGTTGCCGCTGAGTTTGATGTCGTCTTCAGAAGGATCGTCATCAGCTTCGCTGTCCTGGGCCTTGCTCCAGTCCACCTTGGTCCAGGCGGGACCGCCGATGTCCAGCAGGTCATGGTTACGGGTTTTGTTGAGTTCCGCGCTTTGATCCAGGTGCTCTTCCACGTAACAATTGCCCAGGTTGTAGTTCCAGTAGCCGCCAAAATCGTAGATATTGCCTTCCTGGATATTGAATGTATCGCGATGGGAGGCGCGGATATGCCCACGGGCCACGTGCGGCCACCACTCTTCCCAGTCTTCCTGCTTTTCGGTCACCCAGGTGCTCCATTCGGTCTCGCAATGACTGTCCCAGATGGCGGTGTCCAGATAGTCGGAAAGATTGGAATTGTCTGCCATAAACCAGTTATTGGCGATAAACCAGGGGGCGTTGATGGGCCGGCTGGGTGTATGATTGATGTAGGTGGGATTCTTATAGCCCTTGGCGTTGGGATGCTCCCGATAGACCCAGTATTTCCAGTAATCCTCCCAGGCGTCATCGACACTGTCATAGAGCCCGGAAAGGATATGATAACCATAATCATCGGCCCCGCCATCAGTATAACACCATATCTGCGGCGACGTCATCAGGTAAAATGCCAAAAAGCTGGCGGGAACTGTCGACACCGGGGCTTTGATATACTCCTCTGGAAATCCGCTGGGGGGAGTGCCGCTGGCCTGTAATACCTCCTGTTCATCATACCCGTAGGCATTGGTTGGGGCCAGGCCGATAATGGTGTCAATAAGGCCGTCCGTATTGTTATCGGCATCGGTTGTGGAAATGTCTGCGGTGCCATCCTCATTGATCTTATCATGACCGCTTTCTTCGGAAGGCCCCAGCTCTCGGCGTATGTATTTTCCGCCGGCAAAGGTTTCCACCAGGCGGGGCGAATGAATGGTAATGGATTCACTGCCGCTGGCATCATCAAACTCGATATAATTGTTGGGATCGGAATCGTCTCTGGCGTACTGGTCGGCGGCGGCCGCCCCGACCGAGCCGTTTTGAGGGCTGCGGCCGGTTCTGATGGAAGACTTGGTGGGATTGGCACTGGTGACCGGACTGATAGTTTCCGGATTGGGCACCGCCCCGGCAATGATGGGCCGGTCGGGATCGCCGTCGATAAAGGTCAGCAATACTTCCGTTCCCTTATGCAAGGGAAAATGCATGCCCTGATTCGGGCCGGCATACGGCTGCATCATGCGGATCCAGGCCGAGGCTTTCCCTCCGAAACGGCCGCTGCGGTCAAAGGGCAGGATCACTTTGTAGCG
>CAZWCS010000186.1:0-4987 GCA_964632805.1 uncultured Desulfobacterales bacterium | reverse complement strand
TGAGCACGATTAGAGTATACACTATTTATCCGCCGCGAAGCGGCTTCGTTCAACATGGCGGTCAAACCCACCCCCGCAAAATGCATGAAAAACACATTGAGAAATTTCTATCGCATCTGGCAAACGATGTCAAGGTCTCGGCTTCGACCCAGCGGCAGGCCCTGAACGCCCTGGTGTTTCTGTACCGGGAGGTGCTGGATATCGCTTTGGAGGATAAAATCGCTCCTGCGCGGACCAAAACCACCCGGCGGCCGCCCACGGTTTTGACGCAGCCGGAAGTGGCTTCTTTGCTGGGGCAGTTGACCGGCACCCACGCCCTTATGGCCAAACTGATGTATGGGGGGGGATTGCGCCTGATGGAGTGCGTCCGGCTGCGGATTCAGGACGTGGATTTCGGGCAGCGGAAACTTTTCGTCCGGGACGGAAAAGGTGGCAAGGACCGCACCACGCTGCTGCCGGACGGTGTCCGGGAAGACCTGAGCCGGCATATCGAGCGTGTGAAGGCGCTGCATCAGCAGGACCTGGCGGAAGGCTACGGGCGGGTCTATCTGCCGCAGGCCCTGGCCAAAAAATATCCCGGGGCCGAAACGGAAACCGGCTGGCAGTATGTTTTTCCCGCCAAAAAACGCTCTCTTGATCCCCGTTCCGGGGTGACCCGGCGGCATCATGTGCTGGAGTCGGGGCTGCAGAAGGCGATTAAAACCGCCGCCCAAAGAGCCGGGATTGACAAGCGGGTCAGCAGCCACACCCTGCGTCACAGTTTTGCCACCCATATGCTGGAAAACGGGGTCAATATCCGGGTTTTGCAGGACCTGCTGGGGCATGCGGACGTGAAAACCACGGAAATTTATACCCATGTCATGCAGAAAAGCCGTGACCATCTGCAAAGCCCCCTGGACGGGCTGAAAAGGGTGGGCGCGGAAACGGAAAGGTAACCTGGCTTTGCGAAAGGAGACATTATGGGCTGGTTTATTCTGTTGGTTCTTGTTTTGCTGCATCTTGCCTGGTACGGGGTGACCCGGGCCAGAACCCGGGCCCCGCTTCCGGAGGAAACCACGGTGGCTTCCTTTCAGGCCGACATGTACCGGCGGTTCGGGATTGCCGTGGATTCGGAGGCAATTGTTGAAGAATACCTGGAAGCCAACGGCTTCCGGTTGCATCTGGATATTCTGGAAAATGAGGCGCCGGCGGCGCCGGTGCTGGTGTTTATCCCCGGCACTTCGGTATATGCCGGCATTTACGTGGAATTTTTGCAGGCCATGAAAGGGCGGGGGTTTACGGTGATCGGTTTTGATCCCCGGGGGCACGGCCGCAGCAGCGGTTTGCGGGGGGATTATACCATGGACACCATTGTGGACGATGCCCTGGCGGTGGTGAACTATGCCCGGAAGCGGTTCGGCGGTCCGGTGGCCGTGGCCGGCAGCAGTCAGGGCGGTATGGCCGCGTTTTATGCCGCCGCCCGGGACGACTCCCTGGCGGCGGTGGTCTGTCACAATATTGCCGATTTAAACGGCCGCGACAACCTGATCCTGGCCCGTTTTCCCGTCCCTGCCTGGAGCGTGCCGGTAAATGATCTTTTCCTTTCGATATACCAAAAATTTGCCGTTCCCATCTGGCTTTACCTGGATCTGTCGCAGGAAATCTTGAAAGACGGTACGGATGCCGCCACCTATGTGCGGGAGGACCCCCTGTGCGTCACCTGGATTACCCTGCGCGCGCTGCGCTCTTTGATGAAGACGCCCCTGGCCCGGCCGGTGGAACGGATAAAGGTGCCGGTAATGCTGATTCATTCCGATAAGGACAACATTTTTCCCCGGGAATACGTGGAAGGATTGTTTGCCCGCCTGACCGGCGCCAAAAAATACCTGCTGGTCAAGGATCGGGATCATCTGGTGCTGACCAATTATGCGGACGAAGTGGTCGGCCCGGTGGCCGACTGGCTCCAGTCCGTGATGAAGTGATCCGGGCAGAGGGCGCCGGACGATTTCGGGCTTTTGCCGGGACCGCTGCCGGGCAGGACCACCAGTTTGGTGATGATGTAACAGGTTGTGTTTTTTTTCGGCATGGTTGTCCGGTTTTGTTTTTGTCGTCCGGATTCGTATTTTTTCCGAAGGGCCGCCCCGGGCCGTTTACAGATTTTTGGCCAGCGCCAGAATATTCTTATTGATGCTGACCCTCAGTTCCGGATGATACAGATCATGGTGCCGCTGGTCAAAGGGAAGATAGATCAGTTTGATTTTTCTGGGGGTGATTTCCACCTCCGGGAGCCGGGTGAGATTTTTGCGGGTATTGCTCATGGCGGCGGCCAGGGTGAGCTTCATGCTTTCCACGGCTTCCCCGGGCGGCAGGGTTACGGGATACAGGGTGGCCTTGTCCAGGGATTCCGCCAGTTCCAGTTGCGGTTGGGTGATGGCCAGTTGCCGGGTCAGGCGCATAAAAATTTTGGGCCGGATTTTAAAGGCCGGCGCCCAGAAATAAAAGGGCAGGTCATGCCACTGGGGCTGGATGACCTTGGGCAGGTTGGCGATGGTAATCAGGTCGGCGTAGGATTGCAATTCCAATCCGGAGACATCGGCGGCAATCCGCCAGAAGGGCAGGTAGGCCGCCTCCCGGTTTTGCGACAAGCCGCGGCGGAATCGGATTTTGGCCAGTTTGTTGCCGTGGGGGCGCCATAACGTATTGCAGTTGTGACAGACCAGCGCCAGCGAATCGGAAGACCCTTCCAGATCCCAGCCACAGGAGGGACAGATGCCGGGAATGAACAGCGTTTCCTGTTCCGGCCGGCAGGTTTCCAGTCCCCGCAGGTCCACCTCGTCCGCGCGGCAGGTGGACAGGGGCTTTTTCAGAATCCCGTCAATGATGTCGTTGCCGTATATGTAAACGGGGGAATAGATGAGACTGACGGTTTCGCCGATGTATTCCTGAAACAGGGTGTCTTCTCCCGAACGCTGGAGACTGCAGAAGTTGTCGAAGTTGGTCATGGTGTTTTTCAGCCCCAGGGGTTGAAGAAACGTTCCCTGCGATTCTTCGGAAACCAGCTTCAGTTTGAGGGCCTGGGAGCGAACGCCCAGGGAAACCGGCAGGCGCCGGTTGTTTTCCGTCAGGGCCAACTGACTCAGGTCGATAAAGCGGTGGTTGACCTGGCCGTCCGTGGAACAGGAAAAGGAGACGCCTTTGAACCGCCAGTAGGGAAGGTAAAAAATCTCCTCGTTTTGGGGAACCTTTTCCGAGGGGGTGAACTGATAGCGGAAATAGTTTTTCTGGTGAATGCAGGAACGAACCCGGCAGAATTCACAGACAAAGAAACGGTCCGCCTCGTCCAGAACCACGGGCGCGCCGCACTGGGGGCATTGATGTTCAACCTGGAAGTTGATAAGCGCCTCCCGCAGGTCAGGTCAGTTTTTCCCCGCAACTGTCACAGAAATGGGCGTCGGGCAGGTTTTCGGCCCCGCACTTGGCACAGAACCGGGCTTCCTGTTTCTCCGTGGTGGCGTGCCCGCACCGGGGGCAGAAGTTGGCGCCGGGGGTAATGTTTTTGCCGCAGTTGCCGCATTTCTGGAAAATCACCTGCTGGTGTCCGCATTGCGGGCAGAACTTGGCGTCCGCCGGAATGGGGTTCTGGCACTCCTGGCAGGCCACAGCGGGCGTCCGGGGGGCGGCGTTCGGCCCCTGGCCGCCGCCGGCCGCCGGCTGGTGGTTGAAATACTGGGAGAACATGCCCGGCAGCATGACCCCCATGCCCATGCCCATGCCGGCGCCGGCGCCGTCACCGCCGTCCGAGCCGGACGCCGCTTTTTCCATGGCCATGGCCGCTTTCATCTGCATGAGTTTGTTCATATCGTCGAATACACCCATCCGGCTGCGGTCGTCAATGGCCTGTTGCACTTCCGGCGGGGGCGTGATGGAGTTGATATACAATTCGGTCAGGGCCAGTCCGAACCGGCTCATATCTTCTTTCAGTTTCAAAGACAGCCCTTCGGCCAGTTCGTCATACTGGGTGGGCAGATCCAGAATGGAATTGATATGATCGCCGATGTAGTCGTTAAAGCGGGAGACAATGACCCGGTTGATATATTCGCTGATTTCATTGGTGGTATAGATGCCCTGGGTGCCCACCAGGCTGTTGATAAAAAGCACCGGCTGGACAATGCGGACATTGAAAATGCCGAAAGCCCGCAGCCGGACCAGCCCCAGCTCCGCGTCCTTGAAGGCGACGGGGTCGCGGGTTCCCCATTTCATATTGGTAAACGTTTTGAGGTTGGTGAAATAGACTTCCGCCCGCAGGGGACTGGTCATCCCCCAGGGAATGCTGGCGATTTTGGTCAGCAGGGGGATATTGGCCGTTTTCAGGGTGTGGCGGCCGGGGCCGAAGGCGCCCATGGCGCGTCCCTGGTAGAAGAAGACGGCGGCCTGACTTTCCCGGACCGTAAGCTGGGCACCGTACTTGATTTCTCCGGAGCCTTCTTCGGGGAGTCGCTGCACAAACTGTTGTCCGGTATCATCAAACCACTCCAGTACTTCCAGAAAAAAAACATTGTTGCTTCCCATGATTTTCTGTCTCCCTGTTTGGTTGTCCGAAATTTCTAATATATTATAAACACAGAAGTTTCAATATTGGAAATGCCCCGGTCAACATCTATTATGTCCGATAATTGCCGTTTTGAAAAGATTTTTTTCCATCGGGCGGCAGTCCGGCGGAAACGCCGGTGGCGGAAAAAAGCGGGGAGGGCGATGGGAGAGGGGCGGGGCCGGTTTTTTTACATGCTGACCACGGTATTGCGGCCGCTTTTTTTGGCCGAATAAAGGGCGTCGTCCACTTCTTTTAACAAGGAATCCAAGGTGATATCCGCTCCCCCGGCTTCAATAACCCCCAGGCTGATGGTAACGTCGAAAGTGCTTTCCCCGTAAGAGAAGGTTCGGTTTTCTACCATCCGGCGCAGATCTTCGGCCAGAACCATGCCGTGGCGGCGCTGGTCGATAAACTGAT
>CAZWCS010000185.1:0-5095 GCA_964632805.1 uncultured Desulfobacterales bacterium | reverse complement strand
AGTACTGGCCCGGATATATTCTGATGCAAAAACCCCCATAAAGACTTGTTTTTTACCCCCTTGGTTTGGCGTCCGCTAAAAAGCCCACTTCCCAAGGGTATGACAATCCACATTTCAAATCAAGGTTTATGGCTGTTAAAAAAAGAAAGGATATTTTCTTTTTAACTGCGGCGGATAGCTGCCGGTTAACGACCGGCGGGAGCTTCGGACGGATGATATTTGCTGTGAACTTCTTTTAGATCATTGATGGTGACGCGGGTATAAAGCTGGGTGGATTCTAAGGACTCGTGGCCCAGCATCTCTTGCAGATGCCGCACGGGTGCCCCGTTCTTTAACATGTGGGTGGCGCAGGTGTGGCGGAACGTGTGCGTGGTGACGCTCTTTTTAATGCCCGCCAGGCGGGCGCACTGCTTGACAATGGCCCAGATGCCGTTGGGGTCCATGCTCTGGCCCCAGCGGTTTAAAATCAAATGGCCGCTGTCTTTGCCTTGCAAGAACTCCGGCCGAACCATCATGATATAATTCTGAACCAGGCCGCAGACTCTCCGGCTTACGGGCACGACGCGGTCTTTATCGCCCTTGCCGTGGACCAGGGCGTAACCGGCGTTAAGGTCCAGATCGGCCAGGCGAAGCCCGGCCAGTTCCGAACGCCGGATAGCGGTGTCATAAAGGATTTCTAAGACGATCCGGTCTCTAAAGCCTTTGTTTGTCTGCATGTCCGGGGCGGCCATCAGTTGCTTGATGTCGGCCGGGTTTAAAATCACTTTGGGCAGGCGTTTGGGCTTTTTCGGCAGATGCAGGGATTCTCCGGGATCAGACATCAGATAGTCCTGTTCCTTTAAAAACCGGGTAAACGCCTTGACCGTGCCCAGCATCTGGCCTTGAGTGCGTAAAGACAAAAGCCTGCCTTGGGCGGTGTGCCGGAACGCCAGGTCCTGCTGGTATTCATACAAAACGTCAGCGTTTAAGGTCTCAAGGCTTGCGGCCTGCTCCCGCTCCAGGAACCCGGCCAGGTCCCTTAGTCCATACTTGGCCCCCCGGATGGTGTAGTGTGACCGGCCAAGGATTTTTAAATGGTGAAGATAGACGGGGATCAATTCGCTAACGGTCATGGCTCCTCCTTTACGCCGGGGTGCGTCCGGCTATGCATCTGCTTGACTTCTCTCGGCATGATTTTGGTATAAGTCTGTGTTGTCTGTAATCTCCGGTGGCCAAGCAGTTCCTGGATATAGCGGATGTCCGCCCCGTTCTGCAACAAATGCGTGGCACAGGTCCGGCGCAGGGTGTGCGGGGACGTGCTGGTGCTTATGCCCGCCTGCCGGCGGTACGTCAGCAGCAGGCCCCGCACGCTCGCCGGCGTCATAGCCTGGCCGGTGTTAAGCAAAAACAGGCGGCGTTCTTTCGGGTGCTTGCGGGCATAATAGGGCCGGATCTTCTCTAAGTATTCTTTGACAAAAGCCGCCGCCTGCTTGCCCAGCGGCACCACCCGTTGCCTATTGCCTTTGCCCTTGCGGATGTATAAGACCCGCTCTTTTAAATCCGCATGATAAACCTCAAGGCACAACAGCTCGTTTAGCCGGATGCCGGTAGAATAAAGCACCTCCATAATAGCCCGGTCCCGGATGTGCGTCTTTAAAGAAAGATTGGGCTGGGCCATCAGTTTCTTGACTTCCTCTTTGGTCAGGGTCGGGCCTATTTTCTGGTTCTTGCGGCAGGTCTCCACGATCTTCTCGGCCGGGTTGACCAGCAGTTGGTGGGTTTGTTCCAGATGTTCAAACAGCCGCCGGACCGACCGCAGCCGTAAGGCTTTTGTTTCCATGGCCAGGGGCCGGGCCATGACATGGGCCCGGTAGTCAAGCATGACCTGGGCGGTTACGGCCCGGATATCGCTAATGTCATGGTCCGTCAGCCAGGCCGCGAACTGGTCCAGGCCTTTTCTGTATATCTCGATGGTCGCCGGGGCGTAGCCTTTGGCTGTTAGATGGTGCTTAAATTCTGCTATAACTACGACAACGTTCATTTATACCCCCCTCCCTCCCCCCGCTGTTTCTTGGGCCGCCACCTCCTACTTGTCCGGCTTGGCCTTTATTTACGGGCGGTTAAAAGAAAAATAGCCGCCCTACTTGCACCCTACTTGTCTGTTTTTTTACCCTACTAGTTGTTAAAAAGTGCCTACTTGTTGGGCTGTTTCTCCTGCCGGGCCAGCTTCTTGATTTCTTCAACCGGCGTCAGGTTCAAATAAAATTTACTGTTGTCCTCGCCCTGGCCCTTGTAGTTCAAGGCGTAAGCGTATTCTTTGCCCCGGCTGCCGATGCGGACGTGCAGATATTCAAGTTCTTCAAGCTGCTTGATATGGGCCTTTATCTGCCAGTCCGTCCAGTTCATTTGCTCCCGGATCATGCGGCGGGTAAAAAAGAATTCATCAACGGCCCGGCCCTGCTTTTTGGCCAGGGCCTTGACCATGCCATAAATGCCGTCAAGCAAAAGCCGGGACGGCCGGGCCAGTTCGTCAAGGCTTTGGCCCAGCACGTCATTGGCCAGGGCATTGGCCTTGTCGATGTCGTCTAACGTCGCTTCAATGTATTCTACGGCCTTGCCCGCCACTTCCACGGTTTTGGTTTCTCGCTGGTGCTGATGCAAAAACGCGATGGCCTCAATCAAACCCAAATACTTGTCATGGTCCCGCCGGCTGATAAGTGATTGGGTAGGATAGGACAGATACGGCGTAAAGGGATTGACCACGGCCACGGGTTTCAGCATCTGTTGGGCGGTCTGGTGGATGCGCTCGATATGGGCCGATTGCGTCCGGTTGACCAGGCCTGCCAGCGTTCTGGCCTGTTTCTGTTTGTCGTGGATGGCGGCCGTCATCTTCTCGGATTCGTCTATGGATAAAAAGATAAACCGGGAGGCGGTTTCTGCATCAATGTCCGCCGCCGTGGTGGTCAGCATCACCGAGACCGGGCCGTCCACGGTGTAAGTCTCGGTTTTCATTTTGCCGGTGCCGGGGTCTTTGCCGGTGGCGGCCACTCTAATCCTGCCTTCGGACTGGATATTGCGGATGGAGTACGCCGCCCCGCCGCAGCCTGCGTCTTCTTCAATGGCCAGTATCTTGTGTTTTAACGAGTCTTCTTCCTTGTAAAACAAGGCCTGGTCGGTGACGCGGGTGTATTTCTCCTGATCATCTTCCGGCACGAACTTTAATATGGCGTTCTGCAAGGTGGATTTACCCGCCCCGCTTCTGGACTGGATCAAGGTGGATAAGGGCTTGGGAAGCAAACGAGACACGGCCGTCAGGTAACATACGATCTTGTTGGTCTCTTCGCCCACAATGCCCATCACCTGCAAGGCGTCCAATATCTCTTTGAACATGTCCGGACTTTTCAAAAACTTTGTGGCCGCAGCCTTGTCCGCCTGGCTGGGTTCCGTTGCTTTTGCTGTCCGGGCTTTGGGCTGGAAGTTCTCCACCAGGGATAGCAGTTTGCCGATGTCTTCCTTGATCAGTTCTTCGGCCGCTCCGAACAAGTCCGCGCACAATTTCGCGAACCACAGCCGGGACCGGGACGAGTAAAGATCAATAGTGGTCAGTTCAAACGGCAGGTTGCTTTCTACGTCCTGCGAGGCTTTGATAACGGCCTTAAGCTGGGTCTCGCCTCTTTGGATGCCCTTGACGTGGTATTGCCGTTCGCCGTATCCCACGATAAAGCCGTGCTGCGTCTGTTTGTATAACGTCTTTTTGCGGGGGTGGACCTGGTCGGAGTGCTCCAAAGATTTGGGGTTGGCCTGTTTTAAAAGCTGCTCGAACTGCTCGGGCGTGTGGCGGTTAAAATAGAGGTTCGCATCTTTTACCGGCAGTTCCACGATGTGGGGCGTGATCTCTTTTTCTTTTAGCTGCACGGCCACGGCCTGGGCGGCGTTTTTGCCGGGGTCGTCCGCGTCAAACACAAGATAGGCCTCTTTTATTGTGCGGTTAAAAAAAGAAAGGTGGTCGCCTGTCAGGCCGTTGGTGCCGTACAACGGCATTACATTTTTAAAGCCCTGGTCATACAGGGTCAAGGCGTCAATGACCGATTCTGTTAAAAGAATGGTCTGGGATCGTTTGACGGCCCCGGCATTGACCAGGCCGGACCGCTGGCCCGGCAAGTACAAGTGGGTCAACTCGCACGTCTCGTCTATGTTGCGGCCGTACAGGTTGACCACGGCCCCGCTGGCGTCATAGAGCGGGAACACCACGCAATTAAAAAACCGCTCGTTGCCTTTGGCGTTTAATATGCCGACGGCTTTCAGGTCGTTGATGATATCTTTATCTTCCGGCAGGATGGACAGCAAGGTGCCGTTAACATAGCCCGTGCCGAAGTCTTTTAAGGTTTCGTTGTGGCTGATGCCCCGGACATCTTTGAGGTATTCCCGGCCCTGGGCCGCTTCTTCAAAGGTGTGCTGGTAATAGCCGATCACGCGGGCCAGGAGCTTTCTTTGTTTGACGGTTAAGGGTTTGGTTTGGGGCTGGGATGGGATTTCCCGGGTCGGTTTGGTTTTGGCGGGGGCTTCTGATTTGTCCGGCTTTTTGTTCGTTTTCAATTGTCCATTATCCATTGTCAATTGCCTAACCGCCTCCACAAAATCAACCTGGTCAAACAGTTCAATAAACCGGATCACGTCGCCGGCGGCTCCGCAGCCAAAGCACTGCCACAGGTTGGTCTTGGGGTTGACGGATAAGGATGGGTTGTGGTCGTCGTGGAAGGGACACAGGCCGAAGTATGACCGGCCGTTTTTTTTCATGCGGATGCCCTTGGCCTCCGCTAATGCCACCATGTCAACAGTGGCCTTGATGTGGTCTATCTTTTCTTGTTCTATCATATCTCGTTGTCTCCCGCTTTCTAAGCTGGTTAAAAAGAATGTCCCGCAGGTGGTTCAAGGACTCCCGGAACTGGACCGGATTGACCAGGGCGTGGCCGTCTCTATAAGCCCGGTCATGTTCGGCCAGGTCCTGGCCGGTGAACATAAAGGACGCGATCCGGCTGCCGTTAAAGCGGATGTCCTCAAGGTTCCCGCCCATGCACAGGTAAAAGGCCCCTCTGAAGATGTCGGTGGTCTCTAA
>CAZWCS010000184.1:0-5237 GCA_964632805.1 uncultured Desulfobacterales bacterium | reverse complement strand
ACAAAATGCGCTTTTTTTATTTTTTTCAACTAGTTATACCCGTGGATGGACACTATATAGTATGAAAATCGGGATTATAATATCATATCGGCACGAAATGGGAACAAATATTTTTAGCACCCCGCCTGCCTGACCCGGGGTCACAATTTTTTATAGACAGGAGGCCAGGATGATGCAACGCCTGATCCGAAGCCGGGATTTCGGTTTGAGCCTGTTGATTTTAACTGGAATTTTCGGGGCCATCCCCGCCCCGGCCCAGCAGCCTTTTGCCGACACCCGGAGGCAACTGGAAAAGGCCTTTGAAGCCGAAAAAAACACCGTTGCCGGGGACTGGGACGCGCTGGCAGACGCCCAGCAGCAAGAGTGGAACCGGCTTCGCCGGCAGATCCGGAAGAAGTGGCAGACCGTTGTCCTTTCCTCCCGGCGGCAATGGGTGACCTACAGCGCGGAAAAAGACGCCCGGGGCCGGGTGGATTTTGAGAACGGCCGGATCATCATTGAAACCATCCTGCCGGCAGACACCATGGACGCCCGCCACCGGGCCGGCCGGAAAATTTACGAACAGATCAAGGCCGTTCTGGAAAAACAGGCCGCCCCCGGCCGGCCGGTGCTGCAAAACCAGTTGCGCCATAAAGACGGCCGCCCGGTTACCGCCGATACCCTGGACACCTTTTTTGCCAGCGAAATCGCGCCTGCCATTGAACCCGATTCTTCCGGGTATATCGCCGAAGACGGTCAAAAGCGCCTCCGCTATCAGGCCACCTGCAAGCTGGTGCCGGAACATCTGGATATCCGGGCGAAAGATTATGTGCCGGCGGTTACGGCCAATGCCGACCGCTTTGGCCTTGATCCCCGGCTGCTGATGGCCATTATCCACACGGAATCCTATTTTAATCCCCTGGCGGTATCTTCCGCCGGCGCCATCGGCCTCATGCAGATCATCCCCCGTTATGCCGGCCGGGAGGCCCAGGCCTTTCTTTATCAGCGGGACCAGCCCCTTGCGCCGGATTATCTTTACGCGCCGGGGATCAACCTGGAGCTGGGCGCCGCCTATGTTCATCTGTTGCAGAACCGATATTTCAAGGACATTCCGGATCCCCGCAAGCGGCTCTACCTGACGGTTTGCGCCTACAACTGGGGCCCCACCGCCGTTCGGAAAAAGATTATTAATCGCTACGATGTGGCCGGCATGTCCGCCGAAGCGCTTTTTTCCCTGCTGGCGGCCCATACCCCGGCCGAAACCAGTGAGTATCTGGAACGGGTCACCCGCCGCATCGCGGTGTATGATCCCTATTTTTCCTGATGACAAAAAACGGACTACGACCCGGCCTCCCCGAGCCGGAATCCGGAATAAAATGGAAAACAAGCCATTCGTCATTCCGACGGGTGGCCCGGTTGCCCGTGGGTGAGACCCTCGGATGGGAAGCTTTGAAGAAATAAACTTCAATGGGTGGCACGGGCGAAGGCCGTCAGGCCTTGCCCGTGGGTGATGTTGTGAGAGCCGCCTTTCGCACGGCCAAGCTGTCGCTTTGGCCGTGGCACCCCTTTCAGGCCAATAGAGGAAAAACGTTGTTGGGTGGCACGGGCGAAGGCCGTCAGGCCTTGCCCGTGGGTGCTGCTGAGAGACATCCGCCTTCCGCACGGCCAGGCTGTCGCTTGATCCGTGGCACCCTTTTCAGGGCAATCGAGAATAAGCTTTAATGGGTGGCACGGGTGAAGGCCGCCAGGCTCTGCGCCGGGGAAGCCGGGGATCGCTTCGGCTGGCGCCTCGCGATGACAGGCAGGGCAAAGTTGGGAGCCGGAAACGGCCGCCAACGGCTATCATTGCGCATTTTTTGTCATTGCGAGCGAAGCGAAGCAATCTTGAGCGCCTGTTGATAAGGGTTGAAAAAGAGATTGCTTCGTCACTGCGCGCCTCGCAATAACAAAAAACAAATTGTGATCCGGCCTCCCCGAGCCGGGTCCCGGAATAAAATGGAAAACAGGCCATTCGTCATTCCGACGGGTGGCCCGGGTGCCCGTGGGTGAGATTGTGAGAGCCGCCTTCCGCACGGCCAAGCTGTCGCTTTGGCCGTGGCACCCTTTTCAGGCCAATCGAGAATAAGCTTTAACGGGTGGCACGGGCCAAGGCCGTCAGGCCTTGCCCGTGGGGACTGTGGGGACTTCTGAGAGATAGCCGCCTTCGCACGGCCAAGCTGTCGCTTAGCCCGTGGCACCCTTTTCAGGGCAATCGAGAATAAGCTTTAATGGGTGGCACGGGCGAAGGCCGCCAGGCCTTGCCCGTGGGAATGGCCCGGAAAACCCTTGAAAATATATGCCGATTATGCCATATATAGACCCGGTTATAAGCATCCAAACGAAAAAACATCATGACCGACGCCGACAACAGTAAAATCTGCCCGGCCTGCGGCCACGAAAACCCGGCCGATGCCGTGGTTTGCGAAGGCTGCGCCACGCCTTTTGACGCGGCCTTTTATTCCGAAGAAACCACTTTCCAGGAGCAGATGCCGGATTCCTTTGCTCCCGGAGACCTGATCGCCGGTCGCTATCTGGTGGAAAAAATTCTGGGCCAGGGCGGGATGGGAGTGGTCTATCTGGTGACAGACAGCGAGCTGGGCGACCTGAAAGTGGCCCTGAAGATGATCCATCCCCACCTGGTGGCCCATCCCGAGGCGGCCCAGCGGTTTTCCGAAGAGGTGGTGCTCTGCCTGAAGCTTTTACACCCCGGCATTATCCGGGTTTATGATTTAAAGTCCTGGCAGGGCCTGCGGTTTTTTACCATGGAGTATGTGGCCGGTCGCAGTTTGCGCGATTGGATGGAAGAACGACAGGCTTCCGTAGCTTCGGACCCCTTGCCCGATACGCCGGCCCCGCCTCCCGTCATCCCGGACGCCGATCCGGGATCCAGTTCAAAAGACCCCCCTTCCGTCACTCCGGGCCCCGACCCGGAGTCCAGTTCAAATGCCCGGCCGCCCTTTACCCTGGCCGAAACCCTGGCCGTAGCCAGGCCCCTGCTGAAAGCCCTGGCATACGCCCACCAGCACACCGTGCACCGGGACATCAAGCCGGAAAACATCATGCTCACCGGTGATTTTCCGGACATCGGCCTGAAAATTCTGGATTTCGGCATTGCCAAAACGCTTTCTCCCTCCCGGTTTACCCAAACGGCTCAGTCTCTGGGCACGGCCTACTACATGGCCCCGGAGCAGATGCAAGGGGCCAAAACCATCGATCACCGGGCCGATCTTTATTCAGTGGGCATGGTTTTGTATGAAATGCTCACCGGCAGAAAAGCGGTGGGGCGGTTCAAGCTGCCCGGCGAAATCATTGACGGCCTGCCCCCGGAACTGGATGAATTGACAGACAGGGCCCTGGCGCCCGAGCCGCAGGATCGTTTTGCCGATGCCCGGAAAATGCGGGATGCCCTGGACACGGCCGAGGCGGCCTGGCAGACTTGGCAGGAAGGAAAGCAGCAGCAACAAAAGATTGATCAACTGCTGGCTGACAGCCGAGCGTCCCTGGGCACCTGCCAATGGCCGGAGGCCATCCGTCTTCTGCAGGAACTGCTGGAGATTGATCCGGAGCATGAAGAAGCCGCCTCTCTATTACAGCAGGCGCAAAATAAGCAGAAAAACCGGCAGCAACTGGAAGCCGACCTGGAAAAAGCAGAGGCTGCTGACGACCTGCAAAAAGCCCTGGCCCTTATTGAAGAACTATTGCCCCTGACCGCCGACCAAACCGGATTAAAAGAAAAAAAGAAAGCGCTGGCGCAAAAACAGGCCGAACAAAAGGCGCAAAAGGAAGCCGAAAAAAAGCGCCGGCAAGAGATTGATCAACTGCTGGCCGACAGCCGAGCGGCCCTGGAAAAATGCCAGTGGGACCAGGCCATCGGTCATCTGGAAAAGCTGCTGGAAATGGATGCGGGGCATGAAACCGGCCAGGAAATGCTGCAAGAAGCCCGGGACATGCAACAGCGCAAACAGATTCTGGAAAGCGATTTAAAAAAGAGCGAGGCCGCCGGAAATATTGAAAAAGCCCTGCAAATCATTGATAAACTGTTTCCTGTCACAGCCGAGCACAATGCCCTGAAACAGCGCAAGAAAGTTTTGGAACAAAAACGGGCGGAACAAGAAGCGGAAGAAGAGCAGCGCCAAAAAGCGGAAAAAGAAAAGCAGGAGGCCCTGCGCCGGGAACAGGAGCGAAAAAAACAGGAGCAGGCCGAAAGAGAAAAGGCGGCCCAGGAAAAACAGCAGCAGGAGGCGGCGGCCCGCAGGCGCCGCAACAGTATTCTGGGCCTGGCTGTTCCCCTGCTGGTTGTCGTTGTCCTTTTGGGAATCTATTTTGCTGTCAGCCGCCAGTCTTCGTCGCCGGTCAAGCGGCCGTCTTCCACCCGCAGCAGCCGCCCGAATGCAACTGCCCCGTCTGGTTCGTCCTTTACCAACTCCTTGGGGATGAAGTTTGTGTACATTAAGCCGGGGACATTCATGATGGGCAGCCCGTCGTCTGAATCCGGCCGGTACAGTAATGAGCGTCAGCACCGGGTGACCTTGACTCGCGGCTTTTACATGCAGACCACCGAGGTGACCATTGGTCAGTACCGGGAATTTTTGAAGGCAACGCATAAGGAAAGCGGGGTGGACTGGGGCGATGACGATTGTCCCATCCGGCGCAACAGCAGTTACAGTTTGCGTGGTAACAAATTCGGGCAAAGCAGTGATCAGCCCATGGTGGAGGTGAGCTGGCACGGGGCCAGGGCCTTTGCCGACTGGCTGTCGCAGAAGACCGGCCAGACCTACCGCCTGCCCACGGAAGCCGAGTGGGAGTATGCCTGCCGGGCGGGAACAACCGGGCCGTTTCATACTGGCAGCTGTTTGTCCACATCTCAGGCGAATTATGACGGCAATTATCCATTATCCGGCTGTTCCAAGGGGCAGTATCGGAGGAAGACGGTTCCGGTGGCGAGTTTTGCGCCCAACGCCTGGGGGTTGTATGACATGCACGGCAATGTCTGGGAGTGGTGTCAGGATCGGTATGGGGATTATCCGTCCGGCAGTGTGACCGATCCTACTGGCCCGTCATCCGGCTCGCTCCGCGTGTCGCGCGGCGGCAGTTGGCTCAGCTACGCGCTGGGCTGCCGGTCGGCCAATCGCAGCTCCGATTCGCCCGGCCACACGAGCTTCAGCCTGGGCTTCCGGCTGTGTGTCTCGCAGGCCGGCCGGTAGGCGAACGTTCATCCC
>CAZWCS010000183.1:0-5505 GCA_964632805.1 uncultured Desulfobacterales bacterium | reverse complement strand
GATTTGCGTCCTTTGACCTCTTTTTCTTTCTATCTCATCTCCCGCAAAAAATCAACCCCGCCGTCGGCGGGGCAGGTCAAAATGAAAGGAGGTGATACCCCATGACATCCACCCTGGAGACCACCGACATCTTCCGCGGGGCCTTTTACCTGTGCTGTGGCGGGCACCTGGAAGACATCCGGTTTGCCGGCAACGGCAAGCAGATCGCATCCTTCATGTTCACCGGCCCGGACCTGGCCGAACATGACCGGGCCTACCGGGACGGCCACGCCCTGGTCAATCCTTTACAGTTTCGGGAGGCGTTGAACCACCTGCGGGACATTCTGTTTAAACACTTGAGAACCAGCCAATCACGGGAGACGAGATATGATAGAACAAGAAAAGATCGACCATATCAAAGCCACTGTTGACATGGTGGCATTAGCGGAAGCCAAGGGCATCCGCATGAAAAAAAACGGCCGGGGATACTTCGGCCTGTGCCCCTTCCACAACGATAAAAACCCCTCTTTGTCCGTCAATCCCAAGACCAACCTGTGGCAGTGCTTTGGCTGCGGGGCCGCCGGGGACGTGATCCGGTTTATTGAACTGTTTGACCAGGTGGATTTTAAAGAAGCGGTCAACCGATTATCCGGCAATGGGATCAACAGGGGCCATGCCACCGGAAAAAAACCGGCCAACCCCAAACCCTCCACCAAAACCAGCCCCAAACAAGACCCCCCGGACAATCCTCAAACCCAAGCCAGTAAACTGACCGTCAAACAAAAAAAGCTCCTGGCCCGGGTGATCGGCTATTACCAGCACACCTTTGAAGAAAGCACCCAGGGCCGGGAATATCTCAAAGACGTTCGAGGCATCAGCCACAACGAGACCTTAAAAGATTTTGGCACCGGCTATGTCAACGGTACCCTGCTGTCCATCCTGCCGGAAGACAAAGCCATCATCACCGATTTAAAAACCCTCGGCATCTTAAACCCCAAAGGCAACGAACGCTTTTTAAACTGTGTCGTGTTCCCGCTCTATGATACGGCCGGGGCCGTGGTGAATCTGTACGGCCGCAACATAGACGCATCCTGCGACCTGACCCACTTATACCTGCCGGGCCAGCGGTCCGGCCTGGTCAATGCCGGGGCCGTCAAACGATCCCAAACCCTGCTTTTAACAGAATCGGTCATCGACGCCCTGACCCTGTATGACCAGGGCTTTAAGAACGTCATGCCTTTATACGGCACCAACGGCCTGATTGGCGACCACCTTTGTTTTTTTAAGGGCAAAATCAAAGAGGCCTATCTGGTCTTTGACGCGGACGACCCCGGCCGCAATGCCGCCCGGGCCGTGGCCGACCAGCTTAAACAAAAAGAGATCACGCCCCATATTGTCGAGCTCCCCGTAAAAGATGCGAACCTCTATTTTAACCGCCACACCCCGGAGCAGTTCGAGCAGCTTTTAAAAGAAGCCAACCCCAAATCTTTGGAACTCTCCGACCAGGTCCACCCCCGCAAAAAGACGTTGTACAAGCACACGGAACAAGGCTTTATCGTGGGCTATGGCCAGCGGCAATACCACGTCAAGGGCATCCAACGCGGCGACACCCAGCTAAAAGCCGTGATCAAGGCATCCCCTGACGTTGACAGCAATCTGCCCTTTGAACTGACCACCATTGATCTTTATTCGTCCCGCTCAAGGCTGTGGTTCGCCAAGCTCTGCGCCGACCTGTTCGGGGCGGCCCAAGAACTGGTCAAAGAAGACATCGGCAAGCTGCTGACCCTGGTGGAAAACTACCAGCCCAAAACCCGGGAATCAAAAACCCTGGAACCCACCCGGGCAGAAAAAGAAGCGGCCGTAAAGTTTTTAAAATCCCCGGACATGTTCGCCGACATCCTGGAGGCTTTGCAGATCACCGGCATTGTGGGCGAAGAAACCAACAAGATTGTTTGTTATTTAACCGCCGTATCCCGGCTTTTGCCCAAACCCCTGTCAACCCTCATACAATCCCGAAGCGGGGCCGGCAAATCCACCCTGCAGAACGCGGTTTTAAAGTTCATCCCCGAAGACCAGCAGGAAAAATACACCCGGGTCACCGACCAGGCCCTGTTTTACAAAGAAGAAGGCTCCTTGAAACACAAAATCCTGGCCATTGAAGAAGAAGCCGGCGTGGGCGGGGCCGCCTATTCGATAAGAAACATCCAGTCCGAAGGCCGGATAAGGGTGGCGGCCACGGGCAAGGACCCGGGCACCGGCAAGATGAAAACCGAGACCTACACCGTGGACGGGCCGGTGGCGGTCATGCTGACCACCACGGCCGCGGACATTGACCAGGAGACCGCTTCCCGGTTTTTGTTTTTATCCATCGACGAATCCGAAAAAATGACCGCCGCCATCCACGATAAACAAAAACAGGCCAGAACCCTGGACGGCCTGATCAACCGTACCCGTTCAACCCATATCCAGCGGATCCACCAGATCGCCCAGCAGATGTTAAAGCCCGTGGCCGTGGTCAATCCTTATACCCCGTATCTGTCCTATCCCACCAAATCGCTTATCAGCCGGCGGGACCATGACAAATACCTGGGCCTGATCGAGGTGATCGCGTTTTTACACCAGCACCAGAGAGACATCAAAACCGCCGAGGCCGGCGGTAAAAATCTGGCATACATCGAGGTCACCCTGGACGATATCGCGCAGGCCAACGCCCTGGCAGACGATGTTCTGGGCCAGAGCCTGGACGAACTGGCCCGGCCGTCCCGGATTTTATTAAACGGTATCTATCAGATGGTCAAGGATATGGCCAAAAAACAAAACCTGCCCGCAGATGAAATCTTTTTTACCCGCCGCATGATCCGCGAATACATGAACTGGACCGACTGGCAGATCCGGGCCCATATCCGCCAGCTGGAAGACCTGGAATACCTTCATGTCCGGTTCGGCCATCGCGGCAAAGAATACGCCTATGCTTTGAACTATCAGGGCCAGGGCGAGGACAAGACCCGGTTTTATCTGAACCTGACGCCCATCGAAGAAATCAAAAAGCTGATGAAAAAAGAGAAGCAATAGCGGCACTACGAGGGCAAACCGGGCAACTACGAGGGTAAATCAAGGCACTACGAGGGAACAACGAGGGTCGCTAAAATGGCACTTAAAGCATTGATGTTAAACCATATCCCGGACAACTACGAGGTCGGGGCGCAAGAAACAGCCGGGGGAGAGAGGGGGGTGTTATGAAGGTAGTCGTAACCATAGCCGAGTTCAAACACCACTTAAAAGCAAAAGGCTACGCCCCGGCCACCATCGAGATATACCGAAAAAACCTGGACCAGTTCACGGCCTGGCTGACCGGCCATGAGATCAGCGATATCCGGGCCGTTACTCGTCAAGTTATCCTTGACTATCAAACCCATGTCATGGCCCAACCCCTTGCCATAGAAACCCGCGCCTTAAAGCTCCGGGCGGTCAAGCGGCTGTTTGAACACCTGGAGCAAACCCACCAACTGCTGGTCAACCCGGCGGACGGCCTGGTGGAGACCTGCCGCAAAAACCGGAACATCGGGCCGGTCCTGACCAAAGACGAGGTTAAACGGCTTTTGGACCAGCCCAATCTTTCTTTAAAGACCCATATCCGGGACCGGGCCATTATGGAAGTGCTTTACGCCACCGGCATCCGGTTAAACGAGCTGTTGTGCCTTGCGATTTATCACGTGGATTTACAAGAGCGGGTTTTATACATCCGCAAGGGCAAGGGCGGCAAACAGCGGGTGGTGCCCCTGGGCAGGCAGGCCGCCGCTTTTGTCAAAGAATACCTGGAAAAGATCCGACCCCATTATGCCAAAAAGAACCCCAAAGAACGCCGCCTGTTTTTGCTCAACACCGGCCGGGCCATGACCCCGGCCAGCGTCCGGGGCCTGCTGCTGGGCTACCGCCGGCAAGCCGGCATCACCACCAGCGCGTCCCCGCACACCCTTCGCCGGACCTGCGCCACCCACCTGCTGGCCAACGGGGCCGATATCCGCTATATCCAGGAGCTGTTAGGCCACCGGAGCCTCAAGACCACTCAAGCGTATACTAAAATCATGCCCCGGGACGTCAAGCAGGTCCACGACCGGACCCATCCCGGCGTAAAGGAGGAATCATGACCATCAACGAGCTTATCCCCGTCTATCTTCATCATCTGAAAATCCTTGGCCGGTCGTATTACACCATCAGAGGGGCCAGGTACGGGTTAAAAGACCTGGCCGGGTTCCTGAAACAGGAACAAACCGCCAGCCTTGACGCCTTAACCAGTGATATCCTGCACGAATACCAGCAGGACCTGGCGTTCCGGCACACCGCCCAGGGCAGGCTGTTGTCTTTACGCACGCAAGGCCAACTGTTAGGCACGGTCAAAGCGTTTACCCGGTTTTTAAAAGAACAGGACTATCTGATGCATGATCCCGGCGAATCCCTTCATCTCCCCAAAAAGCCCCAACGCCTGCCCAAAGTAATCCTGAACCAAACCGATATCGCCAAGCTCATGGCCGCCCCGGACATGCACACCAACCAGGGCTACCGGGACCGGATCGCCCTGGAAATCCTCTATGACACCGCCATCCGGCGTTCGGAACTGGCCGGGCTTTGCCTGGCCGACCTTGACCTTGCCGCCGGGTATATCCTGGTTCACGGCAAGGGGGACAAAGACCGGGTGGTGCCCATCAGCCGGCGGGTATGCAGCCTGGTCAAAAATTATATCATGATGATCCGGCCCCACTACCTCCACGGACAAGACTCCGGCCATCTCATCTTAAACCGCTGGGGAAAGGCCATGGACCCCAACGGCATCTGGGCCATTGTCAAGCGCTGCGCTTGCCTGGCCGGCATCAAAAAAAGCGTCAGCACCCACACGTTCCGCCACACCTGCGCCACCCACATGCTTAAAAACGGGGCTCCGGTCCGGCATCTTCAGGAAATGCTGGGCCATGAATCATTAGAATCCACCCAGCTTTACACCCGCGTTACCATCAACGATTTAAAAGAGATCCACAGCAAGTATCATCCCTCAGAATTCGCTGTCAGCGCGTAGCCTGTTTTTTTATCAAGGCCCGCTTCACGCGGGCAATCCAGCCCCATTTTAAACAATCATTAACGCATAACCACAGGACACCTGCGCCTGAACAAAGGAGCGTCTTTATGGACAAGAAAAACCTGACCATCCTGATCAATGAAATTTACGGCCTGGCCCATGTGCTCTGCCTGCTCTTTGAAGAAACCGAAAACGCCGAACTCAACGTCAACCCCCATGCCGTGGCCTCTATCGCCCGCCGGATCGCTTCCAACATCACCGAAATAAGCCAGTGTCTCCACGATCACAACAACGGCCGGTAAAACCTCCCTTTTCTTTTTAACCGCCACAAACAGTTTGATTTGAACGATAAATTATCATATCCTCAAGCACATGGGTTCACTGGGAGCGGCAAAAACGAGGGGGCAAAAAACAAGCTCTTATGGGGGAGTTTGCATCAGAATATATCCGGGCCA
>CAZWCS010000182.1:0-5657 GCA_964632805.1 uncultured Desulfobacterales bacterium | reverse complement strand
AAGTGGCCGGGAAAAAATCCCTCAAAATGGCCGGGAATTAAATCCCTGTTCCCACTGCACCGCCCTGATCTGCTGCTTGTACCGCTCTTGAAAGGTGGCGGCTTTATCCCGGAACGTCTTATCGGGCGCTACCAAAGCCACGGCCAGATCTTTAATCCACACCGGCTGACGGGAGTTTTGCGGCGTCCGACAGACCCCGGCGTTGATCCAGACTGCGCCTTTGCCGCTTTTCAGGGTGGCCAGAAAGTTGTGGTAGGCAAAATCACATTCCACCTGGTCGAGAACGTCGCTGTGCACGGCATAAACCCGGGACAGTTGAAGTTTTTCCTGGGAAGGAGTGCCTTCGTGAAAGGCTTGGGTCGGCCCGAAAATTTCGAAAAAAAGGCGGAAAAAATGACGGGCCTGGCGGCGCAGCTTGAACTGGTCTTCCGGGGCAGCCTTTTCCGGAAAAAAATGAAAAAATTGGAGGATTCGTTCGGGTTGTGCGGTTTGAAATCCCTGTTCGAGTTCATAGGCCAGTTCCGCTAGAGCGATTTCCTGCCGGGGGACCCTGACGCCCTCTATACCCTCCTGGAAATGAGTTTCGCCGACGGCCCGATCCGCTGCTGACAGACAAATGAGCCCGATCAGATAGAGCATCAGCGCAACGGCAAAAAAATTCCGCCCCGCAGCACACCACCAGCCCGGTATTATCCGCCATATTCTAAAATTTGCGGCGGTCATAACATTTTCCAGAACAGGTTGAAAGTGTAGTAAAACAAATTTAAACCTGCAACGCCATTTGGCGTGTAAAAACAGAGGGAGGTCGCTCTTATGCTGAACATATATAGCGAAAAACAGCCGCAGATGTCAATCTGTTTATTGGAACAAACCATTGACAAAAGTTGACAGACCATATTCGGGCCTTCATACTTATTGTTTAGCGGCCCTTTCAATCGTTGTATTGCATTTTCTGCGGAACTTTTAACCGATAAAAATTGTCTAATTAAATGACAACGACAGCAATCGGATCCCCAAAAAACGGCGATCCCGAGCCCCGGCTGATCCAACAGGCCCGTGCCGGCGACCGCCGGGCCTTTGATGATTTGGTGCGACGACACCAAGACCGGATTTTTAATGTATGTTTCTGGTATCTTAACGACTATCAGGAGGCGGACGACGCCGCTCAGGAGGTGTTCATCAAGCTGTTTCAGGCGCTGAAAACCTTCCGGGGCGAATCCTCCCTGGCCACCTGGCTGTACCGGATCACTATGAATACCTGCAAAAACAAAAGCAAATCGGCCGATTTCCGTTTTCGGCGGCGCAGCCGGAGCATCGACCAGCAGGAAAACGGCCAGCGGAACCCGGAAATACCGGATCACGCTCTCAACCCGGGCCAGCAGCTGGACAGCCGGGAAACGGTTCGGATGGTGCAGAAAGCCATTCACAGTCTGACCGAAAAAAAGCGCACCGTGATCCTGTTGCGCGATATCGAAGGCTGTGCCTATGAAGAGATCGCCGCCATTACCGGGCTCAAACTCGGCACGGTACGGTCCGCCCTGGCTCGCGCCAGGGCGGAAGTAAAACAAAAACTGATACAGGTGGGAGGCCATGCGTTGCAAACAGAGTAAAAACCGCTTGTCGGCCTACATGGACAACCTTTTGTCCGCACAGGAAAAAGAGCGCCTTGAGAGACATCTGGCGCAATGCCCGCACTGCCGCCGGGAACTGGCAAACCTGCAAGAAACAGTGCACTTGCTGCAAACCGCGCCGGAAACACCCGCACCGGATCATTTTCTAAAACAGGTAAACGCCGCCCTTGAGACTCGGGAGCAACAACCATCATTGGGAAAAACCATCGGGCGATATCTGTTTGTCCCCTTTCGGATCAAAATTCCCGTGCAACTGGCCGCGGCCACCGTTATGGCCGCAGTGGTAATCATGGTGGTGACCTCGCCGGAGATGGAAAAGGTCTCGGAAACCGTTATGCAAAAACACGGCCGGACCGATACGGTCGTCGAGTCCCCTGCCTGGCAGGAAAACAGAGATACGTCTTTCGTTCCGGAAACCGCAAAAAGGGACACCCGGAAAAAATCCGCGGCAAAATCTTGGGCCGAAACACAAAAGTTTGCGGCTGTGCCGGCCCAACCTTCTTCCACCAGAGAAATTCAAAACGAAATGAGGACGCCTTCACGCGCTGCCGGGAAAAAAGAAGCAGTCGAAGAGGATCTGTCAAACCGGCCGGCTGAAAGCGCGCCTGCAAAACCGCCACAGATAACCGCCGAAAGAAGAGCCACGGCGACCGGACCTTCCCCCGGGCCGCTGACGATCACCCTGACTCTGGATCCGCAGCCTTACTCCTTTGGGAGCACCGGTTCACGCGGAAAGACCAGCCGTTCACAGGCGGCTTTAGAAGAACCCGAAGGGGGATGCCAGATTTACAGGCTCCGGGAGACGGCACCACAGCCGGAAGCGTCCGCTGGCGGGGATCAACCGGAAAAGAGGAGAGCGGCGGAAATCAAAGGGGAAAATCTTTTTCCGGAACCGGTAAAAAACCGCTTGGGGGAACCAGTGCGGGCGGTCAATGGAAAAATTCTGACTTTTACTCCGGCCGCCGGCGAACTGCCTGCCTATTTAACCGTATCCATTCCTGCCCGGAAATATCCGGATTTTATTCGGCACCTGACCCGCACGGGCCAGGTAGACGCCCCTTCGATATCAGCGCCGGATGCCGGCAAGCGGCTTACCCTGATCATCCGCCTGATAGAATGGCAATCCACGCCACGAAAAAAATGAAGAGGCGGCCGCTTATCATAGAACCTGAGGGTGAACAGATCACGGGGTAGAATCCGGGCCGTAGATTTTTCAGGACCTGGACCAGATCGCTCTTTCCCAGAACCGCCGTCGCGCCTGCCAGACTGTAATTGCTTTGCCCGCACGCACATAGGTCCGGGGAACCCTGACGATCTCCGGATTTTTCACCGAGGGGTTAGTTAATTATTGAATCTCTGGGGCAAAAACTCCAGGCAGGTGGCGAACCCTTTGTTTTTTTAATCGACTGCCTCAAATTTTAATTCATCACTCCAGTCGCCATATCCGTAACTGTTCCAGGTTTGGATCCACCAACTGCACCAACCGGAAAAAGAAACATCTGGGGTAACCGAACAATGCCCCGTTCCGGATTCGCAGTCACATAGTGCAGCGGTATACCATATTTTTATTTTACGGCCGGTCGTATCCTCCACCCAGAGGTAATACCAGCTGGCACCGGGAACCGCATTCCAGGTAAAGGTGACCGGATTGGAAACGGTCGTGGAGGAGTCGGGAGAGTCGAGTATAGCTGCTGAAGGCGGGCCCGCTCCTTCTGAATCGACCGTGAATGTCAGGCTGCTGCTCCAGTCACCATACCCGTAGCTGTTCCAGGTTTGGATCCACCATTCGACACTGCCGGCATTCAAATAAACCTCCGGCGTTACGGAACACTCCCCCGTTCCGGATTCGCAGCCGCATTCTGCAGCGGTATACCATTTTTTTATCATATTGCCGGTAGAATCATCCACCCACAGGTAATACCAGCTGGCTGCCGGCACTGCCTCCCAGGTGTAAGTAACCGGGTTGCTTTTTTCGGCAGTATCCGGGTGGATTAAAGTGGCCGCTGAAGGTAGCGTAGCGCTACCTTCGATGGTAAAATTCAGGCCGTCGCTCCAGCTCCCCAGGCCATTTTCATTCCAGGTTTTTACCCACCAGGTGCAGTCGCCGGCGGCCAAGGTCGCCGAGGGTGTTACGGTACAATTCCCGGCACCGGATTGGCAGTCACATTCTGCGGCCGTATACCATTGGCTGACCTGATTGCCTGAGGAATCATTGACCCAGAGATAATACCAGGTGGCATTGGAGACCGCGTCCCAAGTGTAAGTAACCGGATTGCCTGCCGAGGAAGAACTGTCGGGAGAAATAAGCAGGGCAGTCCCCGGCATCTCAGGGGTGGAGGCATCATCACCGAGGCGCCAGTCACCCACATTGCATTGGCCATCTTCATTGTATCCAACGGCTATCGCGGCACCGTCGGTTTTCACGCCAACGGTGTGCTTTGAGCCAGCGGCCACTTGAACAATATTGCTCCAGGCGCTCACATTGCATTGACCTTTCTCATTTTGACCCGCAGCGACCGCCGTACCGTCTGTCTTTAATCCAACGGTATGATAATTACCGGCAGCAACCTGTTCAAGACCGCTCCAAGAGCCCACATTGCATTCGCCATAGTAATTATTCCCCGCGGCGACTGCCGTACCGTCTGTTTTCAAGCCAATGCTATGATAATTGCCAGCAGCCAACTGGATAATGCCGCTCCAGCCGCTCACATTGCATTGACCGGCATAATTATACCCCATGGCCACCACTCTGCCGTTTGTCTTTAAACCGAGAGTATGACTGTTCCCGGCAGCTATATGGGCAATACCGTTCCAAGCGCCCACATTGCATTGACCAAAATAGTTGTCGCCCACAGCCACCACTGTGCCGTTTGATTTTAAACCAACGGTATAACTGGCGCCGGCGGCTATCTGGGTGATATCGGTCCAGGAATTTACATTGCATTGACCTTCATTGCTGTCGCCCACGGCTACCACCGTGCCATCAATTTTGAGACCGACGGTATGGCCACCGCCGGTGGCCACTTGAATAATATCGGTCCAGGAACTCACATTGCATTGGCCATAGAAATTATTTCCTACGGCAACTACCGTGCCATCGGTTTTGAGACCGACAGTATGGTAACCGCCGCCGGCCACCTGTGTGGCAGCAAATACGGTTGTCGTCATCGGCCCCAACAGGGCCAGTACCAGCAGTGTATAAACAGTTTTTTTTTGCCTCATACAAATCTCCTGATAGATATATAATTCATTGCCGTCCCAATTCCCGCTGCTCTTTCCCAAATCCACTTACCTGCCGGGCTTTTCCGGAAAAAAAAACAGCAAACTGCAATGGGAACTTGGCGTTAGAAATCGTTTTGCCACTTGTGATTGTTTGTGATACCGGAAGAATTTCGGACGCCCAAAATATCTAAGAAATAACGCTGCCTGATTCTGAATATGGGTTTTCGCCACGCTCTTTAAGAAGTGGCCAAACGAACGAATCCCGCCAGTAACAACATTCGTGGATTCTCTTCCACGGGGTAACATGAAAAGGCCAACGCAGGTTGGCCTCATAATCTGCCTTCGCCGATTGACAGGGCAGGCGAGCGAAACTTTTCAATAAAAAAAATCCGGGGGTAACGATGAAATCGCTTCCCCCCGGATTTATAAAAAAATTTCGGCAGTGACCTACTCTCCCACACGGTCTCCCGCGCAGTACCATTGGCGCTAAAGAGCTTAACTTCCGTGTTCGGTATGGTAACGGGTGTGTCCTCTTTGCTGTGACCACCGAAAAAATCGATTTCAACAACTCGAATGTGAACCCATTAAAACGTTCAGAGTGGGTTAAGTGGCAAAAAATTGTGGCTAAGTCGCACGACCAATTAGTACCGGTAAGCTGAATCCATTGCTGGACTTACACCTCCGGCCTATCAACCTTGTCGTCTTCAAGGGGTCTTCAGCTCTGGTGTTGCCACCAGAAGGGGATATCTTATCTTGAGGCTGGCTTCCCGCTTAGATGCTTTCAGCGGTTATCCATTCCAAACG
>CAZWCS010000181.1:0-5657 GCA_964632805.1 uncultured Desulfobacterales bacterium | reverse complement strand
TGCCGGTCCAGATAATCGGCCCGCACCTGGTACGGCTGTTCCGGAAGAGTGAGGTAAACCCGGCCGTTGGCATCCGTGGTCTGAGTGCGGTTCAGATAGGTACCGGATGCGGTGAAAAGATAGGTGTCGATATTTTCCATCGGGTCGGACACCCCCTGGAACAGGCTGTTAACGCTGATCACAACGTCCTGATGGGGAATGGTCAGCGCAAGGTCCGTATCGGTGGTAACAGCCGTTTCGACGGACCAGAACTGGTACCCCAGATAATCCGCCCGCACTTTATACGTTCCTTCGGAAACATCGAAAAATACGGCACCGCTGACATCGGTCACCGCATATTGATTCAGATAGGTTCCGGTGTTTTGAAACAGATAGGTATTGAGTCCTTCCAGGGGCAGCAGCGACTCGTCTTCGACATACACGCTGAGCCGGCCGCCGCCTGCGGCCACTGAAGCCGGCGTGGCGCCCCCGGCGGCCACCGTGACGGTATCACTCCAGTACTGGCTGGACATGATATCCGCCCGGAAGAGATAGGTTTCGCCCACGGGCAGAGTAAAACTCACCTGCCCGGCAACGTCGGTGGCGGCACTGCTATTGAGATAGGTGCCGCTTTCCGTAAAGAGATACACCGGCACCCCTTCCGTTACCCCGGCAGCGGTGGTAACGGTTACTTCCACGGTCTGCACGGCGATGACTTTCTCCACCGCGGCGGTTCCGGGCAGCGCAACTGTTTCTGTCCAGAACTGGCTGCCCAGGTAGTCCACCCGGAACTTATAATTTCCGCCGGCAAAGTCGTCCCGCGTAAAAAAGGCGGCCCCTTCCCCGTCGGTAGCTGCCTGCAGACCGGTATAAGTGCCGGATTCGGTGAAAGCGTAGACATTCACCCCGCTGACCGGCGCACCGGCATCGGTGGTCACCGTTACCGGCAGATTATCCGAAGAGATCACATATTCTTCGCTGCCGACGGCGCTCTGATTGCCGGCCGCGTCTATCCCCAGGTACTTCAAAACCAGCGAAGAGGAAATGGTAAACGGGGATAAGTACAGCGTGGCGAAGGTGTCCGGGTCGGTGCCGTCCAGGGTATAATAAAAGTCGGCTGCTTCGTCGGCGCTGAGGGTGATAACCTGCTCCTGAATATAGGTGCCGCCGGCCGGTGCAGCGGTAACAACCGGCGGGGTGGTGTCGATGGTCACCGCGCCCGGGGCATACGCGGTTGCGCTGGTCTCCCCGTCGGTGATAACGGCATAAACATTCCAGGTGCCCTCCAGGGCGGGATCGGTCACCTCCCAGACATAGGTGTCGTCGCTGCCGTCCGGGTCTTCCCAGAGATTGTCCGCGATCAAGGTGCCATCGGCCCCGGTATTGTCGGTATCGTAATAGAGGGCGATGGCGGCGTTGCTGTCCGTGTCCGCGTCCTCCCACGCAATTGTCACCGCACTGTTGGTCAATATATCAACGGCAGGCTCGATAAGGGTAATCTGCGGTTGCGGGCTGGGCCGGTTATAATACTTGACAAAGAAGGAAACCGCCTCGCACCACTCGCCCACGGCGCCATGTATGTCTTCCGCCTGGGCCCGCCAGTAGTAGCGGGTATTGTCGGTCAGCTCCGGGGAGACCGTAACCGCCGGCTGCGACGACTGGAATTCGTCCACCAGGTCCGTCAGGGCCTTGTCCGTATAGATTGCAAACCGGTATGTCAAATCATCATTGTCCGGTTCCCGCACCGGATTGACTGCCAGCTCCGGCGCCAGCACATCCACCCAGACCTGTTTTCCCGGATTTTTCCGGGTGGGGGCCGGCGGGGTATCGTTGGCCGTGTTCACGAAAAACCGGCCTGTTGTCCAGGGTCCTGCGGCGGCGCCGTCACTGGCACGGGCCCGCCAGTAATAGGCCGTATTGTCCGCCAGGTCGAGGACCGACCAGACGGTGGTATCAACGCCTTCGGCCAACCCGCTGAGACTGACTTTATCGGCACTGTCGAAGGTCCGGACCGTATCCAGTTCAAAGGCATAGGTCAGGGGATCGCCGTCAGCGTCAGTGGCGTTGCTAACCACCAGGTCCGGGGCCGTTGTTGCGATTTCCGCATCTGCGGCCGGACTTGATACAGCACCGGCCGTGGGCGCCTGGTTGGCGGTATCGGTGGTAAACGACCCGGCGACGGTTTCGGTTTGGGCGCCGTGCTCATCTGTGGCAATCACCTGCCAGTAATAATCGGTGTTATCGGTCAGGACCGTGTCGACCGTCCAGCCGGTGGTACCGTCGGATTCTCCGGGTATATCGGTTGCAGAAGCAACCAGGGTGGTCAACCCGCTGTCTTCATATATCTCAAAAGTATAGGTTACAACATCGCCATCAATATCCGTGCTGTTGGTAATTTCAAGGACCGGCGACAGCGCATCGACAGCCGTTCCGTCCGGGGGGCTGCTGACCCGGCAATTTCCCGGGGCGTCATTGGCGGTGTTGACCAGAAAACGGCCGTACCTCCACTGGCTGTAAGCGGCTCCGTCAAAGGCCCGAACCCGCCAGTAATAAGTGGTGTTGTCACTCAACGTCTCGGTCACGGTCCAGGCGGTCGTGTCCGTGGTTTCCGCCACCTCTGCGGCATAAGCAACCCGGTTGCTATATTCCGGTTCGGTATAGAGTTCAAAGGTGTAGGTCAGGAAATCGTCGTCGGGATCAAGGCTGTTTTCAATGACCAGTTGCGGAGAGAGCGTGGTGGTCTCCCCGGCGTTTGCCGGGGCTGCGATCACCGGGGCGGAGGGACCGGCCAGATCGACATCGTTGGGATCGCTGCCGTTTAAGAATTCATCCAGATCACTGATACCGTCCCCGTCGTAATCGCCGGTGCCGTCCCGGGAGAGATCACCAAAATGGGTGATTTCCCAGTCGTCGCGTAAACCGTCGCAATCGGTATCGTCCACCGGGCAGACCGTAATGGTCACCAGTTGTTTGTCTTCCCGTTCGCCGTCGGAGGCGGTGAAAACCAGGGAGTAGATACCGGCCTGCCCCACTGCGGGCGTCCAGTCGAATATGCCGCTGCCGTCCTCCTGATCCGTAAATACGGCGCCGGCCGGCAGGGCGGAAACAGAAAGCGCCGGAACCGTGCCGTTGGGGTCCGAGGCCTCCACCAGAAATCCCAGTGGCTCGCCTTCGGCCAGGAATTTGTCGGAAATAAAGCTTAATACGGGCGCCTGCGAAACCGCAGCGGCATCGCCAAAGGCAATGGTATAGCTGCCGGTGCTGTCCACATCAAACAGGTTGATAAAATAATTCCAGCCGTCTGCGGGGTTTTCTTTCCTTTCCTTGGACAGCCAGACGTTGGCCGGATGAATCTGCTTGCCGTCGCTGCGAACAGCTTCGGCCACAACCATTTCACCGGCTTCCGGGTCGGGCAGCTTGACGTAAATAAATCCGGCCGAAGATGGGGTTGTCAGGGTGTACGATTGTTGCGATCCGGATGCGCCGCTAAACTGCAGGGTTGACTGGGCGGAGGGGTCGGCGGTTTCCGTGTCCACGCAGCCGGACTCGTAAACGCGAAAGATATCACCGTCCCGGGCCAGAAAATCATGGATACCGTCCCTGCCGGGAATATCCACCAGCACATCCTTCACCAGAAAATGGGTATTGACGTCCTCCTGCTTGATCAAAGAGGTGAGTTCCCCGCCCAGTTCGTCCGCATGAGTAATTGTGGCGGCAAACTCCGTAAACTCACCGGACAGTGTGCATTCCATGATCCATCGGCCCACACCGGCGGTGTCCGGTTCGATATTGCCGAAATCGGCCAGCAGACTGCCCGGTGCCAGAACGCCGTTCACCCGGCAATCCGTGATGGAAAAACCGATCAGAAGGCCCTGCTCGTTTTCGATAATCTGCGGCTGGGCGGAATCAATCTGGAGGTCATAAGCGGTATTGTTGCCAAAATTCTTTACGCGCACCCCCAGGGTAAACGGTACCGGCGGTTCAACCTCCGTGGTAAAAGCATCATCGCCGTATACCTGCCGGGTCAAAAAATAATCCAGGGCCAGTTCGGGCAGAGGTTTGACGTAAATATAATCCGGCGTCACCTCGGTGACATATTCCTCGCCGCCCAGCGTATAGGTGAGTTTGGCACCCACATAATACACTTTCCCGTCCTGCCGGCCGTCTGCTGCGCCGGTGGTGGGAATAATCAGCCAGTGCAGATCCGACGAAGAAGAAGGATTGACATCGGTTATATTCCAGGTGCCGTCGCTGTTTTCGGCCGGGGCGGCAAACCCCTCGGAGTCCTTGCGGATGAAAAATTGCGCGGTGGTGCTGTTCGGATCCGTGGAAGCCTCGATCTGATTTCCTTCCTGATCGGCAAAGGTCACCTCCACGGAAACATCTTCCAGGGCGATATGCGTCAGCCCGTTGTTGATTTTCATGTGGGCGTCAAAGGCTTGTCGTTCCAGGGTCAGTTCCTGCCGGATCTCAATTTTGACTTCAGCGCATAAAGAGTCCGTTGCTGCCGCCGGCGGAACCGCGCCGACAATCAGACAGAGACAAACCAATAATAAAACCGGTACCCCGTTTTTGATGCTGTTATGCGTTCTCATTATTTCCCCCGACCTGTGGTGGTTTTCTCTACGCCCGCCGGGCGGTTCAATGCATTTTGACATTCAATCCCTGGCCCTTCACCCGGAAGCGGTTGTAATCCTGCAACTCATTTTTATATAAACTGCTGATAATCCGCATGACGATGTAATCGTCCGCTTTTTCCATAAACATATTGTTCTGGGGATCCGCCAGATGCCATTTCCCGTCGGCATAGAACTCCGCCCAGTTGTGATAGCCGGTGGCCGTAAGCACCGTGTTCCGAGAGCAGACGTACCCCCCCAGCCGCCGACAGGGAATTCCCGAGGCCCGGCACAGGGCGGTAAACAGGTCCATATACTCGGTGCAGTCCCCTTTGCGCTGCGACAGGGCATAATACGCGCCCCGCTCGTTCCGCAGGTATTCGGTATAGTCGAGGTGACCGGCCACCCAGTGAAAAATGGCCCGGGCGGTGGACAGGGTCTCCGGTACTTTCAGTTTCTCGGCCCGGGCGACAATATCCGGATGGTCGGCTTCCACATAACGTTCCGGCGGTAAGAACCGGGAAGGGGCAATGGCCGAATGTATCGGATTGGATTTTTCGGATAGCAGCAGATCGGCTTTGACGGCAACAATTTTGGAAGCATACGGCGGGATCGCCGCCCAGGAAAAATAAAGGATCTGGTTGCCCAGCGGGTCGGCGGTCAATCTATAAGGATGGGAAGTTTCGATGGTGTTGCAAATCTGCGTCGGGGTTTGTTTCACCGGGGCATAGACCCATAACCCGGCATTCTGAATCACTTGATTGGTGGTGTTTTTAACGGTAAAGCGATATCGGATCTGGCGGGGGATGGTATAAGTGATGGTTTCCGGAGGGGGGCGCCATATCCAGAAAAAGACAAACGCCGCTCCGGCGATAATGATAATCAGAATCCAGACAACTTTTTTTTTCACACGCTGCCCCCCCCCGTGTCGCGGTCTCTTGGCGAAACTGTCCGCCAAGGTCTGCACGGATAGCCGGTTTTAGTGCCACCCCTCCGAACTTTGAACGCTCTGAAGAATTTATCAAAGGCAATGATGCATTAAAGGAAAGGATTTTATCCAAA
>CAZWCS010000180.1:0-5667 GCA_964632805.1 uncultured Desulfobacterales bacterium | reverse complement strand
TGGCGGTGGACAGGGGCGGAGAGCGGCCGGTGGTGGCGGAAGCGATCGCCGGCAGCGGAGCCTGGCTGCTGGTCGCGCATCCGCTGCGCCGGGCTGCGCTCGAGCGGCGCCTGCGCGCCTGGGGCATGACGGTGGTGGTCCACCTATCGGTCGATGAGCTGCAGCGCGCCGTGGCCGTAGAGCAGCATTTCTTCCACGCAGTCGCCTTCAATGGTGGCCGCGTTCAAAGAGCCGTTGACCCCGGCCAGCATGTGGCCGGCCGGGATCATGGTGGGATGAATGCGGGCCTCCACCGCCCCGTCGATCTGTTTGCTGATGGCCAGCAGCTTGACGGTATAGCCGAACTGCCGGGCGAATTCAATATCCAGGGGGGTGATGTTGCGGATGCCTTCGATGTAGATATCGTTCAGGTTGATCTCCATGCCGTAGGCAATGGCGTTGAGGATGGCCAGCTTGTGGGCGGTGTCAAAGCCGTCCACGTCCAGGGTGGGGTCGGCTTCGGCAAAGCCCTTTTCCTGGGCTTCGGCCAGGGCGTCTGCAAACTGGCAGCCCTCCTCGGTGATTTTGGTCAGAATATAGTTGCAGGTGCCGTTCAAGATGCCCCGGAGGGAGCGGATGTGATTGCCCACCAGGGCTTCCCGGATGGATTTGATGATGGGCATGCAACCGCCCACACTGGCTTCGTAGGCGATGTCCACACCCTTTTCCGCGGCCCGGGGAAAAATTTCTCCGCCGCAGGCGGACAGCAGCGCCTTGTTGGCGGTAACAATGTGTTTGCCGTTGTCAATGGCGCGCAGCATGAATTCTTTGGCCACGGTGTCGCCGCCGATCAGCTCCACCACGATGTGAATATCGGGGTCGTCGATAACGTCTCCGGCTTCGGCGGTCATGACCCCGGGGGCCAGGTTGAGTCCCCGGTCCCGGGTGTCGATGTCGGCAATCCGTTTCAGGTTCAGGGCGAGTCCGCTGCGGGCGGTGATGAGTTCCTGTTTTTCCAGCAGAATCCGGGCCGTGCCCGCACCCACCGTGCCGCATCCCAGCAGGCCTATGTTGATTTGCTTCATAAAAGGTTTTATCCCGGTAAAGGTATTTCGGTTACAATATGGTTTTGATGCCGCGGATGGCCTGGTTGGTGCGCATTTCGTTTTCAATCAGGGCAAACCGGACATAGTCGTCACCGTATTCGCCGAAGCCCAGCCCCGGTGAAACCGCCACCCGGGCCTTGTGGATCAGCATTTTAGAAAATTCCACCGAGCCCATCTCCCGGTATTGCTCGGGAATTTTTGCCCAGACGAACATGGTGCCTTTGGGTTTTTCAATGGGCCAGCCCACCCGGTTGAGGCCGTTGATGAGGGTGTCCCGCCGGGAGCGGTAGGTTTCCCGGATGCTCTCCACGCAGCTCTGGTCTTCGTTCAAGGCAATGATGGCGGCGATCTGAACGGGCTGGAAAATACCGTAGTCCAGATAGCTTTTGATCCGGCGCAGGGCGGCCACGATCTCCGGGTTGCCCACGCAGAAGCCCACCCGCCAGCCGGCCATGCTGTAGCTTTTGGACAGGGAAAAAAACTCCACGCCCACTTCCTTGGCGCCTTCCACCTGCAGGAAGCTGGGGGCGGTATAGCCGTCAAAAACCAGGTCCGCGTAAGCGAAGTCATGGATGATCATGACGTTGTACTTTTTGGCATACCTGACGATTTCCTTGAAAAAATCAATATCCACCACTTCGGTGGTGGGGTTGTGCGGGTAACTGATGACCAGCACCTTGGGCTTGGGCCAGCTCTGCCGGGTGCCGTCGATGAGATTTTTCAGAAAATCCTCGCCCGGTCCCACGGGTATCCCCCGCACGCTGCCGCCGGCAATGATGGTGGCGTAGGGGTGGATGGGATAGGTGGGGTTGGGGGTGAAGACCAGGTCCCCCGGCCGGATGGTGACCAGAATCAGATGGGAAAAGCCCTCCTTGGCCCCGATGGTGACGATCGCTTCCTGTTCGTAGTCCACGGCCACGTCGTAGCGGCGGCGGTACCAGTCCGCAATGGCCATACGCAGCTTCTTGATGCCCATGGAAGCGGAGTAGCGGTGGTTGTGCGACTTGCGGGCGGCATCCACCAGCTTGTCCACAATATGATCCGGGGTGGGCAGGTCGGGGTTGCCCATGCCCAGATCGATAATATCGTGTCCCGCCCGCCGTTCTTCCATTTTGATCTGGTTAACGGTGGCAAAAACATACGGGGGCAGCCGGTCAAGTCTTCCAAAGCGATCTGTCATAGGGTCTTTGTCCTGTTCCGTATAAGGGCCACCTGATTATATTTTTTGTAAAACCAAACTGTTATTCGTTGAGACGGATAGGGCCCGGCTGGTTCAGAATTTTTTGAGGTACCGCCAAAACAGCTTGATGCTACTATAGCCGGGGCGGTTTGTCAAAAAATATTTTGACTTCAGCAATACTTGGGGATATTATACACATTTGGTCAAATTGGCTGTATCACCCGTAAGACGACCCCGGATGCTACCCGGATGCAGAAAAGAGAAGGAAGCGGACATGCCCTCATTAACCTACGCGGATGCTGGCGTTGATATTGAAAAAAGTGATGGTTTTGTTGATGTTGTCAAAAAGCTCGCTAAGCAGACGGCCCGGCGGGGCGTCATGGAGGAAATCGGTGGTTTTGGCGGGCTGTTTTCCCTGGATGTTTCTTCCCTGAAAAGCCCGGTTCTGGTGAGTTCCACCGACGGGGTGGGCACCAAGCTCAAGCTGGCGTTTATGATGGACAAGCATGATACCATCGGTATCGACCTGGTGGCCATGTGTATCAACGACATTCTCGTTCATGGAGCCAAGCCGCTGTTTTTTCTTGATTATTTTTCTACCGGCAAGCTGCGGGTGGAAACGGCTACAGAGGTCATCCAAGGGATCACCGCCGGCTGTCAACAGGCCGAGTGCGCCCTGATCGGTGGAGAAACCGCAGAGATGCCGGGGCTTTACGGAGACCACGAATATGACTTGGCCGGTTTTGCCGTGGGTATTGTCGACAACGACCAAATCATTGACGGTTCGGACATTCGCGTGGGCGATCAGATTATCGGCCTGGCTTCAAGTGGTCTGCACAGCAACGGCTATTCGCTGGTACGAAAAGTCTGTTTTGAGGTTCTCGAAAAAAAACCAACTGATTATATTGAAGATTTCGGTCGCACCCTGGGCGAAGAACTTCTGACGCCGACCAAAATTTATTCCCAGGCAATCATGCAAACCGTTAAACGCTTTGCCGTTCACGGCCTGGCCCATATCACCGGCGGCGGGCTGGCCGGCAATATTATCCGGATTTTGCCGCAATCCTGTGTGGCTACAATATCCGCGGGCTCCTGGGAGGTTCCCCCCGTGTTTCCCTTTTTACAGCAGGGCGGCAATATTTCAGAGAAAGAAATGGCCCGTACCTTCAATAATGGCATTGGCCTGGTCCTGGTGGTAAATCGGAAGGAAACCCAGGAGGTGCTGCAAAGCCTCAGGGCTATGAACGAAAAAGCGTTCTGCATTGGCGAAATAACCGCCAGAAAAGGTGACGCGCCCCAGGTGAAATGGAAATAAGGCATGAAAAATCCCCCGGATAATATCCCCCTGCTGGCCCGGATGCGGGCGGCCTTTACCAACTGGATGAAAAAAATTGAGGCGGCCCAGCAGAAAAAGCCGCCGGGTGCCTGTTGAGCCCCGCGCAAGTCCACGCCGGTCCGGCGGAAATAATTATTAATTGTTAATTAAGAATTGCTAATGGTTAATGGATGGATATCTGCGTCTCTATTTTGAGAAAAATAGATATAAGATCGCTGAATGAGCTCCCACGTATCTTAGTTATGGAAAATCCATGAACATTCTGGGTATTGAAACTTCCTGTGATGAGACGGCCGCCGCCGTGGTGGCTGACGGGCGGACCGTGCGTTCTTCCGTGGTCGCATCGCAGGTGGCCATTCACCGCCCCTATGGCGGGGTGGTCCCGGAACTGGCTTCCCGGAATCACCTTGAAAAAATTGTGCCGGTGGTCCAACAGGCCCTGGCGGAAGCCAAATGCAGCCTGAAAGAGATTGCGGCAGTGGCCGTCACCCGGGGGCCGGGACTGGTGGGTGCCCTGTTGACGGGCTTTTCCTTCGCCAAAGCGCTGGCCTATGCCCGCGGGCTGCCCCTGGTGGGTGTTGATCACCTGGACGGTCATATTTCCTCTGTCTTTCTCGCGGACCACTGTCCAAGCTTTCCCTTTATCGCCCTGCTGGCCTCCGGCGGGCATACCGCCGTTTATTACGTCACCTCCCGGACCGAAGCCGCCCTCATGGGTCAGACGCGGGACGACGCAGCCGGAGAAGCTTACGACAAAGTGGCCAAAATGATGGGCCTGGGCTATCCCGGCGGCAGTATTATTGACGAATATGCCGCCCGGGGCGATCCGGACAAAGTGACCCTGCCCCGGCCCTATCTGGACAAAGCCGAGTTTGATTTCAGTTTCAGCGGATTAAAAACAGCGGTCGGCCGGTACGTGACTGCCGCCGGGAACAACCTGCCGGAAGTCATGCCGGATATTGCCGCCGGATTTCAGGAAGCGGTGGCGGATGTATTGTGTTACAAACTGATCCATGCGGCCCGGGTGAAGCAATGTCGCGACATTGCACTGGTTGGCGGGGTAGCGGCCAACCGCCGGATCCGGGAAAAACTGCTGGCGGATGCCGGTCCGGAGGGCCTGCGGGTCTATATTCCGCCCGAAAAATATTGTGCAGACAATGCCGCCATGATTGCGGCAACGGGATTTTTCCTTCTGCAGAAAAACGGTGGCCTGGACGTAACAGCCGATGTTTATTCCCGCACGGCGTTCAAATGAAAGGGCCCAAAAACGTCCTCAAAAACAAATTTTTGCAAATTCCACGAAAGGGGGCGTTATGCGCAAAAAGCTCCTGACTGTACTCATACTGCTGGTTTGGTCTGTTCTTCCGGCCTGCAACCAGAACGGTCTTTCACTGAAAATTCGTTTTGCGCGGGTTGAAGGCCTGAAGCCGGGAAACCGTGTGCTTTTCGAACAAAATCCAATCGGAAGCGTTACGGAAGTGATTTATTCCGAGGAGGGAATTTTTCTGGTCAGCGTCCATATCGAAGAACATTTTACCAACACCGCTACGGAACATGCCCGTTTTTTTATCGTTTCCGACCCCGCAGAGCAAAACAGAAAGGCCGTTCGGCTGGTTCACCTTCGCGAAGGAGGATCCCTTTTACCGGATAATACCACAGTAAAGGGTTCTACGGAAACGTCGGTTCTCTTCCAGCAAATTACCGACGGGATCAAAGACGGATTGGAACGCTTTGAAAACCAGGTGGAACAATTTGCAAATGAGATAAAAAAGATACCGGAAAGTGAGGAGTTTACGAAACTGGAAAACGAACTCAGGCGTCTGACAAAAGAGATGAAGCGCTCCGGCCAACAGACACGAAAAACGATAAAAGAAGAGGTCCTGCCGCAATTGCGGGAAAAAATGGAAGAACTCAAAAAACGGTTGCAAGAACTGGGCCGGGAGAAAGAAATGAAACCGCTTGAAGAAGAGATGAAAAAAATGCAAAAAATATAGCGGCAACGATGCTTCCGCGCTTGCCGGAAAAACAATGGGATGCAGAGATTTTTTTCGTATCCCGTGGCCGCG
>CAZWCS010000179.1:0-5771 GCA_964632805.1 uncultured Desulfobacterales bacterium | reverse complement strand
TTCGTCGGGGTCGCGTTCCTCAATGGGGATGTCCCGGAGGCCGTCGGTGGTATCCCAGTCAAAGGTGCTGGACGGCAGGGCTACGTAAAAGGGAATGTTATTGTCTTTGGCGGCCAGCGCTTTCAGGTAGGTGCCGATTTTGTTGGCCACGTCACCGGTACAGGTAGAGCGGTCCGTGCCCACAATGACGATGTCCACCAGTCCGTGCTGCATCAGGTGTCCGCCGGCGTTGTCGGTGATCACGGTGTGTCTGATGCCGGCCTGTCCCAGTTCCCAGGCGGTCAAGCGGGCGCCCTGGTTGAGCGGCCGGGTTTCGTCCACCCAGACATGAATGTTCAAGCCGTCCGCCTGGGCGGCATAAATGGGGGCGGTGGCGGTGCCGTATTCAATACAGGCCAGCCAGCCGGCGTTACAGTGGGTAAGAATGTTGACGGTGGCGCCGTTTTTCTGCCGGCTGAGATCCCGGATCAGGGGCAGACCGTATTCGCCGATGCGGCGGCAGTTGTCCGCTTCTTCTTCGGCAATGACCAGGGCTTCTTCGCGGGCGGCGGCCTGTTTCTCCGGCAGACTGCCGGCAGCCGCCAGGGTCCGGGCAACCACCCGGTCCACCCCCCAGGCCAGGTTGACGGCGGTGGGCCGGGCCTGCTTCAGACGATCGGTTTCGGATTGGAAACAGGCCGCAAAATCGTCGGCGCCGTCTGTGTTCAACGTGGCCAGGTAGGCGCCGAAGGCGCCGGTGGCGCCGATAAGCGGTGCGCCCCGGACCAGCATGTTTTTGATGGCGGCAATGGTGTCGTCCACGGTATGCAGGTCGACGATGGTCAGTATATGGGGCAGGTGCCGCTGATCCACAATCTGCACGGTAGTGTTGTTGTCGGCCAGCCAGATTGGACGGTTCGGGCTTTCAGTATCGGTCATATTATGCCCTTTACCAATTTGTTATTCACAATTGACAATTAATAATTGTTTACAGCCCGCCGAATCCTTCATCGGAAATCTCAATCGCGGCCGCGCAGGTGGACTGGATCGCGTCCAGTTTTCCCAGAGTTTCGTACAAAACGGTATTGAGAAAAAATTCGGCGGTTTTGAGCTGGCCTTCGTAAAAGGCGGCGTCGGTTTTTTTGGCGCCTGCGATTTTGGGGGCGGCTACAGTGGCCCGCCAGAGCAGCATCCAGCCCATAATCACGTCGCCCATGGCGTGCAGAAAGGGCAGGGAATGGGCGAAGGCTTCCTTTACCCTGCCCTCCATGGCAACCTTGCCCAGGTGCATGGCCGTTTCGCTCAGGCGGTTGGCGGCGGTTTCCAGCCTGCCGGCCAGGTCGGCCGTGGCGGGCACGGTTTTGGCGTCGGCGATGGTGCGATTGATTTCCTCCAGAAAATCCCCAAAGACCTTGCCCTTGTTCATGGGCAGCTTGCGCCCCAGCAGGTCCATGGCCTGCACCCCGCTGCAGCCCTCGTAGATCGAGGTGATTTTGCAGTCCCGCACGTACTGTTCCACCAGGTATTCCTTGATATAGCCCGATCCGCCCAGGACCTGGATCGCCTGTACGCAGACCTCGTAGCCACGGGCGGCCAGGAATTCTTTGATTATGGGGGTCAGCAGTTCAAACAGACCGGCGTATTTTTTGCGTTCTTCCTCGTCGGTGCTTGTATGGGCCTTGTCGCCGACGATGCCGGTGTAATAGAAAAAGCTGCGCATGCCGTCCACATAGGCTTTCATCCAGAGAAGATTGCGGCGGATATCGGGATGCTTGATGATCGGCACCGACGGCGCTGTGGCATCGCGGGCTTTTGTGATATCCCGTCCCTGGATACGCTCCCGGGCGTAGTTGACGGCAATCAGATAAGCTGCGGACCCATAGGCAAAGGCTTGGAGCCCGGTGGACATGCGGGCTTCGTTCATCATCTCGAACATGATTTTCATGCCCTGTTTTTCTTCGCCCAGCAGGTAGCCGATGCATTTTCCTTTGGAGCCCAGGCTCATGCTGCAGGTGGCGCTGCCGTGGAGGCCCTGTTTTTCTTCCACGCCGGTACAGACGATGTCGTTTCGTTCGCCCAGGCTGCCGTCTTCGTTCACCAGGTATTTGGGCACGATAAAAATGGAGATGCCCCGGGTACCGGGTTCGTGGCCTTCCACGCGGGCCAGGACGGGATGGACGATATTTTCCGTCACATCCTGCTCGCCATTGGTTATGAAAATTTTGTTGCCGGTCAGAAAATAGGTGCCGTCCTCGTTGCGGACGGCCGAGGTTTCCAGGGCGCCCACGTCGGTGCCGGCCTGGGGCTCGGTCAGCAGCATGGTGCCGCCCCATTCTGCGGAGACCAGCCTGGGGAGATAGGTCTTGATCTGTTCCGGGGTGCCGTGATTGTAAATCATGCCGGCGGTGCTGCATCCCAGGCTGGCATAAATATACAGGGAATAGTTGGCGGCCATGAAATATTCGTTGGCCACGGCCGCCACAAAGGGCGGGGCGCCCTGGCCGCCCATATCCGTTTTGACCTGCAGGTTCTGCCATTCGCCTTCCGCGATCAGCTTGAGGGGATGATGAAAGCATTCCGGCACGTGGACCTGCCCGTCGGCATAGGTGACGCCTTTTTCATCGCCTTCCGCCAGGGTGGGCAGCAGTTCCTTGACGGCCAGATTCCGGGCTTCGGTAATGGTCAAGTCGCAGGTTTTTTTATTGAACTCTTTGGCATAGCCGTAATCTTTCAAAAACGTCTCACCCGCCAACTGTTCCCAGATAACAAAATCGATATCCCGCCGGTCCGATAGTTGTTGTGCCATGATGAGCCTCCTTGTTGTTTGTTTTGGGAGGTTATTGTATGTTTTGTAAAGAATTGTTCAGTATAATCCAAATGGGACGATTTTCAAGATGTTCATTATCTGCCTGTTTTGCCGGTTTGTTTCTTTCTGAAAAAAACGTCTGTCAGGCGGTGCTGTCTTCCCGTAAAAGGCAGCGGGTCTCAATCAGGTCCACCAGGGGGATAATATCGTCGGGACGGAAAGTGGTCGGGCCGGAAGGCAGGCCGTCAGGCTCGCCCACCAGGGCCAGGAGGGCGGGGTCTTCCAGAAAAATAGGGGGGCGGTCCGGGGCCAGGATCTCGATTTTGGGTTTGTCCGCCTGTTTGTACCCTTCGGTAATAACCAGGTCCACTTCGGTAAACCAGGACGCCAGGGAGGTGAGGGTTTCTTCGGCCGATGCCGGCGGCAGGTCTCTGGTAATAACCATTTCCTGGTTGCCGGCGGCAATGGCCACAGCGGCCCCCGCCCGGCGGTGGCGATGGCTGTCTTTGCCTTTTTTATCCAGATCGTAACCGTGGGGCGTATGTTTCACGGTTCCCACGCTATAGCCGCGTTTTTTCAGTTCCGGAATGATTTTTTCAATCAGGGATGTTTTCCCGGATTTGGTGGGTCCGACCACGGATACAAACACAGGCATCGTTGAATCCTTTTTCTTTCTTTCAAGGGCTCCTTCACGGCGGCAGTAGACACAGAAAAGTAGACGATTTTTCTGCAAAAAGCAAGCGCGAAAGAACAAACATTCCCTGAAGCCTTGATCCACTCCCCCAACTGCGATAACCCGAAGTGCCGGCCGGAACATTTGAATTCAAAACGCTTATGGGCTATGATTGGCGTAATTTCGATAAAAATTCGAGAGCAACTTGAGGATGGCAAAGGAGCGGGCATCATGACCTTATATTCCGATGTCAGCACGGGCTGGGAAAGTCTGGATGGGATTATCGACCACCTGCGCCGCGGGGACAATGTGGTCTGGCAGGTGGATGCCATTGAGGATTATCAACGCCTGGTGACAATCTTTGTCAACAATGCGCTGGCCAATAACGAGCGGGTGGTATATTTCCGATTTGCTCGTCACTCGGCGCTACTGGAGGAGCGGAAGAACCTGGAAGTATATCGCCTTGATGTAGGCAAAGGATTTGAGTCTTTTTCCACCCAGGTGCACAACATCATCACCCGGGAAGGGAAAAATATTTATTATGTGTTTGACTCTCTGTCCGACCTGCTGCACTTCTGGGCAACAGACCTGATGATCGGCGATTTTTTTTCCATCACCTGCCCCTATCTTTTCGAGCTCAATACCATCGCCTATTTTGCTATTCTCCGGGACCGGCATTCGTTTAATGCCATTGCCCGGATCCGGGAGATCACCCAGGTGCTCATCGATGTCTACAACTACAAGGGACAGGTCTGCATACACCCCATAAAAGTGCAGCACCGGTATTCTCCCACCATGTTTTTCCCACATATCAGGCAAAAAGGCATTTTGCAGCCGGTGATCAACAGCGTGGAGGCGACCGAGCTTTTTACCCACCTGGCCAGCCAGAAAACAAGCCAGGTTCATCGGCATCTGGATTACTGGGACCGCTTGTTCATGCAGGCCAGGAATCTGGCGGAATCCGATTCCCGCGCCGAGGAAAAACAGGATATGGTGGAACAGCTCAGCCGCCTGATGTTGAGCCGCAACAAAAAGATTCTGTCCCTGATCCGGAAACACCTGACGCTGGACGACCTTTTGCGGGTCAAACTCCGCCTGATCGGGTCCGGATTTATCGGCGGAAAATCCGTGGGCATGCTTCTGGCCCGGAAGATTTTGTCCAATGACACCGATTTTGACTGGGCCGGGGTGCTGGAACACCATGATTCCTTCTATATCGGCTCGGACGTATTCTATTCTTATATCGTGCAGAACGGCTGGTGGAAACTGTTCATGGCCCATAAGACCCCGGAGGGGTATTTTGAACGGGGTGAGGAACTGCGCGAGAAACTGCTGACCGGGGTGTTCCCCGATGAGATCACGGAACAGTTTCAACTGATGCTGGAATATTTCGGTCAATCCCCGATCATCGTGCGGTCCTCCAGTCTGCTGGAGGATGCTTTCGGCAGCGCCTTTGCCGGCAAATATGAAAGCTGTTTCTGCGTCAATCAGGGCCCCCCGGAAAAACGCTACGAACAGTTCGAAGAAGCGGTCCGCTATATTTTTGCCAGCGCCATGAATGGAGACGCCCTGGCCTACCGGATGCAGCGGGGACTGGACCGCATGGACGAACAGATGGCTCTGTTGGTGCAGCGGGTCTCCGGGGCGTATCATCAGCACTATTTTTTTCCGGAAATGGCCGGGGTGGGCATTTCCCAGAATCCCTTTGTCTGGAAAAAAGACATGGATGCCCGGGCCGGCATGATCCGCCTGGTTTACGGGCTGGGAACCCGGGCCGTGGAGCGGGTGGAAAATGATTATCCGCGCATTATTGCCGTGGATGATCCGCTGGTCAAACCCCTGGCGGAAATGAAGGATATCCGCCGTTTTTCTCAGCATTACGTGGACCTGCTGAACCTCGCGGACAACCGTCTCCAGAGCGTCGCTTTCGAATCTCTGCTGGAAAAGCACCTTCCCGCGCACATGGATCTGCTGACGACGCAGGATTCGGGGGCCCTGCAAGCGCTTCGGGATATGGGGCGGCCGGAAAGAGATCAGCGGATTCTGACCTTTGATCCGTTTTTGACCGCAACCCCCTTTATTGATCTCATGCGCGCTCTGCTCAAACGGCTGGAAAAAACCTACCGCTATCCGGTGGATGTAGAGTTTACCGTCAATTTTAACCAGGCCGACGATATCCAGATCAATCTGCTCCAATGCCGGCCCTTCCAGTCCATCGGCATGAGCGGCGGTCAGCCCCTGCCGGAAGCCGTCAGTGAAGACGAGACCATTATCGGTATGGACGGCCGGTTCATGGGCGGCAATATCACCCAG
>CAZWCS010000178.1:0-5919 GCA_964632805.1 uncultured Desulfobacterales bacterium | reverse complement strand
ACCCGCCGTACCATGGCTTTTCGGGGCATACGACAATGCCTCGGGCCATTTGCGAAGATATGATAAACCTTCCCTCTTACGGGAATTTGATATAGAAGAAGCGAAAATTCTGGATTTGCGCTATTGGGGAATGTGTCTTCTGCCCCTGCTGTTTTTGCGCACAATCTTTCTTTCCGAAGCACTGTCTCCGCAAGAAACAATTGCAAGGGGGTTCAGAGCCCCGCCCTGGCCCTTTCATTCCTTATTGAAAGGAATTTGCATGGCTGAAACCCGTCTTTATAAAAAACCGTTCTTTGGCACCTCCCTCCTGCTGGCCGTAAGAGCAATGGGAACCTGAAGGCGGCGTTTCCAGTTTTGAAATTTCTGCTTATATTCTGCATAAACAACAATTTGATACATAATTGTTTCATAATACATGCGAAGGACATAATAAAGCGGGAAGAAATTTACGCCGCAAAGACCCCATGCTCATAAAGGATGTGCAGGCCGATGCCGAACAGGACCAGCGCTCCAAAAATTTCGGCATAGCGGCGGATCCAGATGATATTTCCGGCCCGGCTGCCGGTCCACAGGCCGAGAACGGTGAACCCCGCGGCAGTAAGGCCGATGAGGACCGCCGGCCCCCAGACGGAGATTTTCAGCAGGGAGAGGCTCAGTCCTACGGCCAGGGCGTCGATGCTGGTGGCCACGGAAAGTATCACCAGGCGCCAGCCCCGGGTGGGATCTTTCTGCTGACGATCCGGCTCATCTTCGCTCAGGCCTTCGCGGAGCATGCCGGTGGCTACAAAGACCAGCAAACCGAAGGCCACCCAGTGGTCGTAGGCTAGCATGGCGTCGCGCACGGAGAGACCGGCCAGCCAGCCCAGAACGGGCATCATGGCCTGAAAAAAGCCGAAATGCCAGGACAGGCGAAAAAACTGTCGTCCCGTAACGTCCCGCAAATAAACGCCGGAAGCGATGGACACCGCCAGGGCATCCATGGCCAGGGCTACGGCGATGCCGAAAAGAGAAAAAAGACTCACGCTGAACCGTCAAAAAACTCTTTGATGATAGCGGTAGCGGCCGCCGGCTGCTCCATGGGAATCAGGTGTCCGGCCCCCTCCACCTTCCGGTGTTCCCCCTGCGGAAACATTTCCGCCGCCTTCTGAAATTTGACAATGCCCCGGTGATCGGTTTCCGCGCCTTCCAGGACCAGGACCGGGCAGGGCACTTCCGGCAGGACAGGCCAGGGATCGTAGCTCATGGAACCCATGAACATGGCCGCTTCCCGTTCCGGGTGGCAGACCAGCGTGATCTCTCCCTGATCCGTGTCGGTGAAGCCGAAATTCAGGTACAGGTCCAGCATCTCCTCGTCCCAGCGGGCAAACAGCGGTTTGGATTTGAGATAGGCCCGGGCTGCTTCCCGGTCTTCCCAGCCGTTCCGTCGCTTGATGGATTTGCTGGCCAGGGGATGCTGCTCCACTTCCAGGGGCAGAGAATATAATTCCGAGGGCAGAAAGATGGGTTCAAAAAGAATCATTTTCTGCGCCGCCACCCCGAATTTTCCCGCCGCCAGGGTGACCACGGCGGCTCCCATGGAGTGCCCCACCAGCAGCGGGGAAGCAATGCCCAGGATTTCACACAGGTCGGCGATGTCCCGGGCCAGCTGCAGCCAGCTTAGACCACCTTCTCGCGGGTCGGAATAGCGGTGGTCGCAGAAATAGGGGACGATGATGCGATGACTGCCGGCCAATTTCCGGGCGATGGGATGCCACATCCAGGGCATGAAGCCGGTGGCGTGGAGCATCACCATGGCGGGCTCCGGTCCCTCATACAGGAGGTATTTAATGGCGGTATCTTCCAGATCAGCGGTTTTCTGCACAGGTCGAATTTCGGTCATGGTGGTTTGTTTTCCTTTACTTGTCCCCGACCAACGGCAGTTCTCTGTCCACCCGAAAAATCATCAGATATTTGGGCCCTTTGGCCAGGTCTTCGCCGGGCGGATGATGCCGGCGTTTGAGTTGATAAAGACGCTCGCTCTCTTTTTCTTCGGACAGTTTGGTCAAATACAGGCGTTTGCCCCGGTAGCCTTCGCCGGCTTCCAGGAACAGATAGGCGGCCTGCGGGTTTTCCTGCAGATTGGCGTGGGTCAGCCGTTGCCGGGCAATAAGCCCGATGGTTCCGTCCTCAAAGACATGGGGCCGGGAGTAAATGGCCGCATTGACCCGGCCGCCGGCGTCCGCTGTGGACAATATGCCGGTTCCCTCGGTGTTTTCAAAGTAATCGCGCAGATTCATGACGGCCTCCTTATTATTTTCAGTATTTATAATATGTTATCTCCAATCCGGGCTGTTGCCGGGAAAATCTGTTACTTATGCACATTTTATGCCGTCATCGAATTCGGCTGGCGAAGGCCGGCAGGCGGAAGAAAGGCAGCTTCAGGCGTTCAGAATGGCCTGGGCCAGCAGGCTGTCTTTCAAGTAGGTGTTTTTCGGTTCCCGGAAAAAGGCCTGCAGCAGGTGCAGGCTCTCCTGCCGCATCACACCGGGGGTAATGCGGATTTTCGGGTCCCGGTAGAGGGGGGGGAGGGCGTCGCGCCGGCAGCCGGTGCCGCCGCCCATGATGTCCTCCAGGCCGTAAACAATGCGGCGGATGCCGCTGATGAGAATGGCGCCGAAACACATCAGGCAGGGTTCCAGGGTTACATAAACGGTCAGCTCCGACCGGTCCAGCGCGCCGCTCTCTTGTTCCCGCGTCTCCAGGTTCCGCAGGGCGTTGATTTCGGCGTGGTCAATTTCACCGGGGGCCTTTCCCGAGGAGCTGCGGCGGCGGCCGCAGGCCAGGACGCCCTCTTTGCCGGCAATGATGCAGCCCACCGGAAATTCTCCGGCATCCAGCGCTTGGCGGGCCTTTTCAAGGGCCAGCGCCATAAAATGGGGGTGACTGTTCATGCCCCGATGATAACCACGTCGGCATGATTTTGTCAAAAATATCTTTACTTTTGGCGGTCGATCTGGGATAACTGTTTCCTTATGTACAATCAGGGAAATTCCGGTGACAACCGGCGGCAGACGGTGATGTCGATACGCAAGGATTTTGAAGAACGGGAAAAAGGCTTTCTCTCCGCCCACGGCTGTCTCAGTTCCGAAATCCGGGGACGAAAAATCAGGGAAGCGGAGGGGCTGATCCGCACTTCCTTTCAGAAGGACAAGGAACGCATTGTTTATTCCAACGCCTTCCGGCGACTGAAACACAAAACCCAGGTTTTTTTATCTCCCTTTGGGGATCAGTACCGTACCCGTTTGACCCATACGCTGGAAGTATCTCAGATATCCCGAACCATTGCCCGGGCCATGCGGTTGAATGAGGACCTCACCGAGGCGGTTGCCCTGGGCCATGATCTGGGCCATACCCCTTTCGGCCACGGCGGGGAGACCGTCCTGAATGAAATTTCTCCCCACGGATTTGCCCATAATGAGCAGAGCCTGCGGGTGGTGGAGGTTCTGGAAAACAACGGCCGGGGGCTGAATTTGACCTGCGAGGTGCTTGACGGCATTCTGAAGCATTCCAAAGGCTACGGCAACATCATGGATGACGATCCCGCGGAAATGGCCGTCACCGTAGAGGGGCAGGTGGTCCGGGTGGCCGACATCATGGCCTACCTCAATCACGATCTGGATGACGCCATCCGGAGCGGCGTTATCCGGCGCGCTCAGGTTCCGGAAAGCTGCGTATCCGTGCTGGGCAAAACCCATTCCGAGCGGGCTACCACCATGATCCGCGATCTCGTTTATACCAGCCAGGTTGTGGGCGCGCGCCTGCAACTGCGTATCAGCGATCCGGTTTTTTCCGCCATGACCGAGCTGCGCCGGTTTCTCTACGAAAATGTCTACCGGTCGCCGCAGGTGCACAACGAGTTCATCAAGGCCCGGCGGATCCTTTCGGAACTGTACGAATTTTTTTATAACCATCCGGACCGTCTGCAGGTGGAACTGACCCGACTGGAAATGGAGAAATGCCTGGAAAGCGATGACGACACCGACCGGCTGGTGTGTGATCTGATCGCCAGTATGACCGATGAATATGCCATGGCCCTGTATACCAAACTGTTTTTCCCCTCTCCGTTTGTGTAAACCGTTTTATTCAGGAATTTTTATGCGTCTTTCTGATGTGTTGACTTCGGCGGAATTCTTTCTGGAGCGAATCGCCGCTCTTTACGAAGATATGGCGGGCACCTACGCCAGAGTCGCGGAGCAGTATGGCTTCGATTGTGGCGGCTGCCCGGAAAACTGCTGCCGCACCCGCTTTTATAATCATACCTATATCGAATATTTTCACCTCATGGAGGGTCTGGCCGGGTTTCCCCCGGATCGTCAGGCCGCCATCCGGAACAAAGCGGAGGACGTCTGCCGGGAGGTGGCCGCGGCCGACGCGGCCGACCGGACGCCACGGGTGATGTGCCCGCTGAATGTGGACGGCCTGTGCGGGGCATATGAACATCGCCTGATGATCTGCCGTCTGCACGGCCTGCCCCATGAACTCCATGTGCCCGGCCGCCAGCCGTTTTACGGTCAGGGCTGTCAGATATTCAGAGAACGCCACCCGGAGGCGGCCTACATTCCCTTTGACCGCACACCCTTCTATAACGCCCTGGCCGCCCTGGAAAAAGAGCTGCGCCAGGCCCTGGATGTTTCACAGAAGTTTAAAAAAACCATTGCCGAAATGATCGTGTCGCCCCCCGATCTGCCGTTTTACCGGGATAACCCGGAGGAAGCCTCCCCGTGAAGATATTCGATCGCAATCATCTGGAAACGGTGGCCGGTCGCCGGCTGGCGGCGGATGATATCTTTTCCTTCTCCTGCCATCACGGGCTGGACTGTTTCAACCGCTGTTGCCGGAACCTGAACCTGTTTTTGTATCCGTATGATGTTCTGCGTCTGCGCAAACGGCTCGGGCTGGACGCCGGTGCTTTTATCGACCGCCATGTGGACCTGGTTCTGCGGGAGGGCAGTCATTTTCCCGATGTTCTGCTGACCATGGCCGACAATGCGGAAAAGACCTGTCCCTTTCTCACTGACCGGGGTTGTTCCGTTTACGAAGACCGACCCTACTCCTGCCGCCTGTTTCCGGTGGAGGAAGGCCTGCTTTATGACGAAGCCGGCCGCGAGGCGGAAACGGTGTATTTTTACCGGCCGCCGGATTTCTGCCGGGGGCGGCATGAGGAACGGCCCCTCACGCCGCAGCAGTGGATTGCCGATCAGCAGGCGGAAGCCTACACCCGCCTGACCCGGCAGTGGGCGGAAGTGAAAGCCCTGTTTGCGGATGACTTCTGGGGCGCGGCCGGCCCTTACAGTCCCGGCGCCAAAATGGCCTTCATGGCCGCCTATAACGTGGACGCTTTCCGGGAATTTGTTTTTCACAGCACTTTTTTAAAGCGATTCAAAGTCAAGTCCGCAGAGCTGAAAAAACTCCGGGCCAGCGATACCGAGCTGATGACCTTCGGCTGGGAGTGGATCAAACTCCATTTTCAGGGCCGGCCCAGCCCCCGCCTGCGGCCCGGATAGTTTTTTTTTGCGCGCTCGTTGAATTTTTTTTCGTTTTGGGTATAATTTTTCCCCGTTGTATAAATTATAACAAAAAAAGCAACTGAAGAGCTGACAGATGCAACCCCAAAGGAGGAGGACATGAAGACAATCAAAGAATGTGTGGTGGTGGATGCGGTGCGCTCGCCCATCGGCAAATCCGGATGGAAAGGCATGAAAAAGAACGGGCAGCTCTGCCAGGCTTCGGCCCAGGACCTGCTGGCCAGTACCATGAAGGGGCTGGTGGACCGGGTTCAGGCCAAAGCGCCAAACTTTGACCCGCAGGACATCGAAAACGTGGTCGTGGGCTGTCTGTCCCAGATCGGTGAACAGGGGATTAATATCGCCCGGGTGGCCG
>CAZWCS010000177.1:0-6123 GCA_964632805.1 uncultured Desulfobacterales bacterium | reverse complement strand
AAAAAAAAAAGAAAACGGCCAAGGACCTGGCAAAAAAGGAGCTGGATAAAGCCAGAAATGAATTAGAAGAACAGGTTGAAGAGATTGACCGGCAGATCGATAAAGCAGCCCTGACTGGGCAATTGCATGATTCAGAAGAGGCGGCCACGCTTAAAGCGTCCAAACAAAAAATACAGGACAGCATACAGGCCATTGATGAAATTGATCTGGACGGCATCAAAAAGAAAAAAGCCCCTTTGCCCAGGATCAATCCCGATGACATAAAAGCGCAGACAGAACAGGTCAACCCGCAGATTATGGAAGCACTGGCCCATGTTCAGTCCATGAAGGCCATGGGAATGGAAGATGAACGCATCCGCGAGTTGGAAAACCAGGTCCAGGAAATAATGGAAACCAGCCGGGTGCAAATTGAACAAGGCCTGGATCAGGCCGAGAAAAATTTTAAAGAAGCTTATGCCATGGCGGCTCATTTCATGGATGAAGGCACCTCGCCCCACCAGGAAGATGTAGCAGCTGTGCGGGAACGTTTTCTGCAAGCGTTTTCCCAAAAGAAATCCCTTGCAGACAAAGACTGGGCCTGTATCGATCTTTCCGGGGAAATTCTGGACGGCATTGATTTGACCGGCGCCTTTCTGGAACAGGTGAATTTTCAGGGGGCAAGCCTCAAGGGCGCCCGACTGAAAGGCGCCATTCTGGCCAGAGCCAATCTTGAAGATGCCGACCTGACCGGCGCGGACCTGGAAGAAGCCAACATCGGCGCTGTACATGCCCATGGGACGAATTTTGCTGGCGCCAACCTCAAGTCCGCGAAACTTGCCAAAGGGGATTTTACCGGCGCCGATTTTTCCGGCGCCGATCTCGAAGACATTCAAACCCTGGAAATCATAATCAATGAAACATGTTTTGCAAAAGCATACCTGCCGCAGGTCTTTTTTCTGGAAACAGCCGTTTGCCGGGCGAATTTTCAGCACGCGGACATCAATACCTGCGCGTTCATAAAATGCACGATAGAAAATACCGATTTTAAAGAAGCCGATATGAAAAGATGCGGCTTTGTTGATACAGATTTGCGTTTCGTTTCTTTTGATGGCGCCGACCTTTCCAACGCCTGTTTTACGGAAACCGAAACGGATAAAATGATCATGGAAGAGATTACCTTCAGGAGCGCCTGCCTGAAACAGGCCAATTTCCAAAATATGAAATTACAAAAAGCCGTCCTGTCCGATGCCAACCTGGAAAATGCTTTTTTTGGCAGTACCGATCTTTGCGGCGCGGACCTGTCCCGTGCCTATGCCAAAAGTGCCCAGTTCAGAAAAGCCAGTCTTGACGGCGCCAAATTAGACGACATCAATCTTGCGGAAGGTTCCCTGGCCAAGGCAAGACTCACCGGTGCCTCCTTTAAAAGAGCCAACCTTTATCAGACCGATTTTTTAAGAGCCACCATCACGGATACGGACTTTAGCGACAGCAACCTTGATGCCACCCTGATTGAGCATTGGAGGCCCAGATGACGGGCGAAGCGCTTTCAAAAAAAGTTAAAGAAGAAGGCGAATTTTTCTCACAAGAAGATTTTTCCGGCCTGGATTGCAAAAATGTCGATCTTTCCGGCGGCATCTTTAACGAGGTCTGTTTTGATGATTGTGATTTTTCCGGCGCCAATTTAAAAGACGCAACCTTTAACAACTGCCCCATGAAAAATGCGGTTTTTAAAAAAACAAATGTTAAAAACGCCAATTTTGTCGGGTGCGATCTTGAAACTTCTGATTTTTCTGAAATTGAAACAGAAGTTGTCAAATTTATCGAATGTGAGATGCCCCGGGCAAATTTTTCAAACGTCTGTTTGGAAGGGGGAAATTTTTTCACAGAAGTCAACCTGGAGGGGGCGTTTTTTAATAATGCCAGACTTGATACAGTGATTTTTAACTCATGTAAAATGCAACACACTGATTTTTCGAAAACAGATCTTTACAAGACCGTCTTTTACAAGTGCGGCTTTGAAAACAATCAATTTGCAAACGCTGCTATTTGTCTTTGCCTTTTTCATGAGGCCGTTCTTTGGAATATGCAATTTTGCAACATGGACATGACCCAGTGCCAGTTCCACGAAAGTACGTTAAACAGATGTAATTTTTCAAACTCAACGCTCAAACAGGCGGGATTCATGGGGGCCTCTCTGCAAGGGGCAAATTTCGACCATGCCGATCTGGAACTGGCCAATTTTTATGAGGCCGATTTAACCAGTTCCAGCTTTAAAAAAGCCTTTTTACAATATGCCAGTTTGCAAAAGGCGAAACTGGCCGGTTCAAATTTTTCCGAAGCCAATCTTTACCAGGCCCAAATGGAAGCGGTTGAAGCGAAGGAATCTATGTTTATCGGGGCTGATCTAACTTATGCCGATCTATCCCATGCCAATTTAACCCAGTCTGATTTTTCCAATGCCCGCCTGTTTATGGCCAATCTGCATGAAATAAAAGAAGAAAAAACCAAATGGTCGGGGACCGATAAAGCCCTGGCCAGAAAAACTAACGAAAAACGTTTAAAAGCGGAGAAATGGGGGCAGAAATGAATTTGAGCAACAACCAGGCCGCGTTTTTATCTTTTACTGAAGAAAAAACCGCTATTAAAAACGGAACCGTAGTCGCCGTTTCCAGTAACGCAGCTATTGTTACCATTTCGAATCAACAGGTCAGGGCAACCAGAGCGGTTTCCTGTTTCATTGAACCGGTGCCGGAGGACCGGGTTATTTGCTGCCGGGATGAGGAAGGCCAATGGTATATTCTGGGCATTATACAAAGAGAGAAAACAAAAAATATGGAAATGGCTTTCCCGGCAGATATGACCATGAAATCACAAGAAGGAAGCATTACCATACTTACTTCTGACAACATGAACATCGTCTCAAAAAATCTGCATTTGTTCTCTGAAAAAGCGATGCATAAAAGCAAAGAGGCGACCATATCTTTCGACGAGGTCACAGCTAAAGGGGAAAAGCTCCAGGCCTGTTATAAGACAGTCAACCTGATCAGCAACTTGATTACGACCCTGGCCAGACAGGTACTGGAAAGATTCAAAGGATATTCAAGGAAGACCGAGGGCGCCGAACAGATCAAGGCCGGTCAGGCCACCAAAAGCGTTGCAGGGTTGTGTTCCCTGGATTCCAAGTATACGATCATGGTGAGCAAAGAAAGTACCAAAATTGACGGCGAAAAAATTTTGATGGGGTGATTTGTTGCAATCGCCAAGTCTTTGAGTAGGTAAAATCTGTAAATAAAAAAGGTTTTTTATATGTTTGCCAACTGTTCCATGCCGGGGATGGATTTTGGTATGCCGGATGTCTGCCTGACCCCGGCCGGGCCGGCGGTTGTGCCTGTCCCCTATCCGAACTTCAGCCAAAGGCCCATGGCGATACCGCCCACAGCTTCCATGAAGCACTTGCTTATGTGTATGCCCTCCCATAATCTGGCGACCACTATCCCCACCAGCATGGGAGACAATGCCGGCGTGATGTTGGGCGTGGCGTCGGGCATGGTGATGGGGCCGGTTCGCAACACCAAAGGCAGCATGAAAGTCATTACCGGCGGAACACCCGCCACCCGGATGCTGGACACCACCATGCAGAATTTAACCAATGTTCCGGCAGGGATGACCCTGGTACCCGGACAGTTTAAGGTCTTGTATTTGTCCTGACACGCGTATTTTTTGGTTCTATCAAATATGATGGTATCGGTATCTATAATTCGATATAATATGTTTTACAGGGACAGAAAATAATTGAATGGTGGATGACAGAGTTGATACAGACAATGCAAAAAGCCTTGCAGGATGCACAGGTCAATCTTCAAGAACAGCTTCGGGCCCGGAAAAAACAGCCTGCTTCATCTTCAAGATTGATAAAAAAGGATTGTCTGGGCGCCGGGCGCCGCTGTACGGGTACTGATAAAAAGGGGGAAAGGGGGATAAACTTATGAGCCAATCGGTCTGGATAACCATGATCAAAAAGGATGAGGCCAGGGCGCAGGCCATTTACAAGACGGTTTCGGAATATGGCCTGGGTGTGGAAGGCCATTTCTGGAAGGACGACCTGGAAAACATGGAATGGTCCGGCGCCGCTCCGGAGATTGCCAAAAGTCAGACCGGTCTGTGGCTGATCGTGGGCGATACCGCGGATTTTACCGATTCCGTTATTCAGGGCTTGTCTTTGCTTTCCTTGACGGTTTCCGCCCGGAAAGGCGCTCGGATTCCGCTGATCATTCTGGCGGATAGTTCCGAGACCCTTGCGGAGAGACTGCCCCTGCCGCTGGCCGGCGCGCAGGTGCTGACGCCGGATAACCCTTCCCTGGGAGCAAAAATGACGGCCAAGGCCAATCTACCGCCGAAAAAAATGGAATCGGAATACCGGCTGAACGTCTACGCCCTGCCCAAGGTGGGCCTGTGGCTGGAAGCCGGCCCGACTGCCGGCAACTGGAGCGGTGTTCTTTTCGGCGCTCAGGCGGCCGCTATCGATGCCATGGGGATCGGTCCGGCCGGTGAGATACCGGAACGGTCCACCCTGGAATATCCCCTCCGTGATATGAAGCTGGCCATGGGCGACCGGGAATTTACCGCCTGGGCGGCAAACAATACCATCTCCGCAGATGAATCGGTCTATGTCCGGATGAAAGGACAGCCCGAAGCATTTATTTTTGGCCCCTTTGTTTCGGAAGCCGAGGAGGTCGAGGCCTACACCCTGCCATTGATTTAAACCACATTTCACAAGAAGATACGTGCTGCAGCGTGAATTATTCGCATTTGAGGCCTTGCGGAAGATGCAGTTGTAGTTGATTACGGCGCTATCATAGGTCGTGGATTTGCTCCGGATCGAATGGTGAAGAGTTCCGGAGAAAAATTAATATACTACAGGAAAGAAAAAAATGGCGGATCAAGCACAACGATTTTCTTTTGTTTCCCGGGGCAGCATGCCCCCTGACACTTTCGGGGTGGTTCGATTTACGGGTTTTGAGGGATTATCAACCGTGTATCAATTCGATATTGAACTGATCTCTGAAGATCCGGCCGTCGATATGAACGAGGTGGTCCAGAATCCGGCCCGGTTTACCATCCTGCGGGAGGAGGGAGATATTCCGTTTTACGGCATTCCCATCTCGTTTGAGCAGATGCACGAAGTGGACGGCACGGTTTTTTACCGGGTGGTCCTGGCGCCCCGGCTGTGGTGGCTGTCCCAGACCCACCACAATCAGATTTTTCTGCAGAAAACCGTTCCGGAAATTCTGGAAGAAGTATTGCGAGACGGCGGGCTCACGGAAAACGATTTCGAATTGCGCCTGGAAGCCGATTACCGTCAGTGGGCGTATGTCTGTCAGTATCGGGAAAGTCATCTGGATTTTGCCTCCCGCTGGATGGAGCGGGAAGGTATGTATTATTTTTTCGAGCAGGAGGGGGCCCGGGAAAAACTGATCATTACCGATTCCAATTTTTCCCATCTGCCCATGCCCCAGGGAAAGGCCATGTATTATTCGCCGCCATCGGCTTTGGATTCTCTGGCCCGGGAAGAAGTGATCAAAGATTTTTGCTGCCGGCAGAACACCCTGCCCTCTTCCGTGCGTCTGAAAGATTACAATTATGAAAAACCGTCCTTGTCCATTGAAGGTCTGGCGGATGTATATGAGGAAGGCCGGGGAGAGGTCTATCTGTACGGCGACCATTTCCTGACACCGGAAGAAGGTCAGCGCCTGGCCGGAATCCGCGCCCAGGAAATCAACTGCTGGGAACGGACATATCACGGGGAAAGCACGGTGCCCTTTCTGCGTCCCGGATTTGTTCTGGATTTGCAGGATCATTACCGCAAAGATTTTAATCACGATTATCTGGCCGTGGAGGTGAATCATAAGGGAAGCCAGGCGGCTTACATGCTGGCCGGTTTGTCGGCGGAGCTGGCTGCGGAAGAAAAGCGGCCCTACTATGTTAATCAGTTTACCGCTCTGCCCGCGAGCGTTCAGTTCCGGCCGCAGAGGAAAACCCCCAAGGCCCGGTTTTACGGCTCCATGCACGCCCGTATTGATGCCGCCGGTTCCGGCAAGTATGCCGAGATCGACGAGCAGGGCCGCTACAAAGTGATCCTGCCCT
>CAZWCS010000176.1:0-6406 GCA_964632805.1 uncultured Desulfobacterales bacterium | reverse complement strand
ACGGGAACGGCCCCGGTGGCCCAGAACAGGGCCGCCACCACCAGCACCCCGATCATGACCCGGGCCCGGAAGGCAGTTTTTTGGTAAAAAAGCGCTTTATCCGCCGCGGTATGGTCTTTGCCGGAGACAAATCCGGCTTTTTTTCCGTAATATTCGGAAATGGACTGGCCCGGCGCCATAAGCCGGTAATAGGCATAACCGGCAATGGCGGAAACCGGATTATTGTCCTTGGCGGCGGAAACCAGGGTCTTCAGGCGCTGTGAAGGCGGCATCGCAATGATGGCCGCAAAAAGCAGAACTCCAAGAAGAATCAGACCGGGGCGGGCGTTGTGCACCCCGATAAGCCACTGCCAGAGGCTGTGGCGCTGCACATCCGGTATTTCGTGCCGGGCCATGGCGTATATCCGTTCCTGCCGGGCGGCCTCCAGGGACTCCATCAAGTCGCCGATGCTGCACGGCTTCTGCATGTATTTAAACACGTCATACCGGCCGGTTTCCGCCGCTGCCTGGGTGCTGCCGTGACCGGTCAGCATGATTACCTGGGTTTCCGGGCGGACTTTCTTGATCTCCCGGAGGGTTTCAATGCCGTCCATGCCCGGCATTTTCTGATCCAGGATGACCACCTCCGGGTTTTGGTGACGCACGATCTTGATAGCGTCAAAACCGCTGTCCACGTCGTAAACGGTATATCCGCGGGCGGACAACTGTTTGCCCATAGCCTCCCGGAAATGATTCTCATCATCCACCAGCAATATTGCCGGGCCATTTTTCCCGTTTTTATTTTCCTGGGTATCATTCATGAACATCGTACCTCCACCTGTCTATTCGTTTTCCGTTATCGCTTCCAAGTCGCTCTCGTCTTCGTTTGCAACCCCGCTGTCCAGCGGCAGGGTGATGATAAAGGTGCTGCCCGCGCCCGGCAGCGACTGCACGTCAATGGTGCCGTCCACAGCCTCGACAATACTCAGGCTGATGCCCAGCCCCAGCCCGGTGCCTTTACCCGCCTCCTTGGTGGTAAAAAAGGGCATGAAAATTTTGTTCATTTCCTCGCAGGTCATGCCCCGGCCGGTATCGGAAATCAGCACCTCCACCGCATGGTCTTTTTTGCGGGTTTGCAGGGTGATCCGGCCCGGGCCCGCAATGGCGTCGGCGGCGTTATTGATGAGGTTCTGAAAAACCTGACGAAGCTGATCGGGGTCCAGCATTATTTCAGGAAGATTTTCGTCGTATTTTCGGACCAGCGCAATGTTGTCCACGGAGAACTCTTTTTCCATAAAACCGCTGACCACCTCGTCCAGAATTTCATTGAGATTGCACGGCATCAATTGCGGGTCGGTTTTCCGGGCGGAAGAGAGCAGTTTCTGGGTAATGTCCCGGGCCCGGGTGACGGCGTTTTCAATCACGGTCAGCTCATCGACAACCTGCTGCGGGGTCTGCCGGCTGCCCTGGGGATTACCGCCCACTTCCGGGTCGAAAAGATCCCGGATAACCCCGCACTGGGAGAGAATAATGGCCAGGGGATTGTTGATTTCATGGGCCACACCCGCGGCCAGCTCCCCCACCGAGACCAGCTTGGCGGCATGGTACAACTGCGATTTGAGTTCGTCCCGGTCCCGCTCGGTCTGTTCGGCTTTTTTCAGCAGGCGACTGGTCAACAGCAGGACGCCGGCGAAAATTGCCATCACTGTCAGGGCGGTGCCGCCGATAATATAGCGACGGGCGTCATACATCCGGGAATAGGCGATCTGTAAGGGCTGTTTGACCACCAGTACCCAGGGGGCCTGCTGCAGCCAGGCATATCCCGCCAGTTTGGCGGCGCCGTTTTCGTCTACTTCGGCCACGTGGGAACCGGAATCATATTCCGGCACAAAACGGCTTTCTTGCAGTACTTCGCCGTAGGCGGGATCCACCACCTGATAAACGCCGCTCCGGTTTAAAAGAAAAGAATTGACCTGTTCGCCCTGGCCGATGGTGCGCAAAAACCGGTAAAATTTGTCCGGATCCAGGGTAGCCCGCAGAATGTAATGACGGTCCGCCATCACCTGCTTGACGGCAATGGTGAAATGGGGCTGGTTGCGAAAGCCCATGTAGATATCGCTGATATAATAATTGGATTTTTGATTCAGCAGCGTCTGGAACCACTTTTCGCCGCTGTAATTTTTTTGCCGCAGATAGGGATAGGGTCCGGCATAGCCCGCCTGATTGCCGTTCTGTGTGAAAAACCCCACGTCAATAAAGGCCTCACTGGTTTCCTGGAGGTCCCGGAGGTACCTGTCCATATCCTCCTGGCCGGGATTGATGGTAAAATCACCGCCCCGGAAAAGATTAAAAATATTGACCACCCGCTCCTGCAGAAACAGGTCCATGGTGTTGCGCTGGCTTTCGGCCAGAGACCGCAACTGCATTTTTCCGCTTTGTTTCAGGGTCATGGAAAACTGCAGATGAAAGTAGACCGACAGCAGAGCCAGGGGGGTTAGAAAAGCCACCAGCAGAATGATCAGCAGTCGTCGTTTCAGCCGCTCGAAATAGTAGGTGGTTTCATCCCCGGCAGCGGAACGGTTTTCCGGAAGGGCAGTTTTTTTCAGGAAGCGGGGAGCCGGTGTCATCACATCACACCCGTGCGTCACCGTGAACCCCGGTCTGGCGGGAAGAACCATCACCGGAGGCGTAATGCGAATGCAGGACGCGGGCAATGGTTTCCTGCAGCAGCCGGGTATCCCCGTTTTTTTCCACAAGACCGGCCGTTTTCTGAACCACCGGATGATTCCGGTACTCCGTCATGTGTGTGTACAGGATTACCGGCACCGGCGGCGTTATCTCTTGAAGCCGGGTCAAAACGGCGATTCCGCTGATATACGGTATATAGGGATCCAGTATGATCAAGTCGGGGATATGCGGCTCATCGTAAAAACTGGCGAACAGTTGCAGATGATTGCCTGCTTCCCGGATCCGGTAATGCAGCGCGGAAAGTTCCCGGCGCAGAAAGGCGCGGACATGAAAATTGTGGTCGGCAACCAGAATGGTATAAGGTCTGTCCATGGCTTGCTCTTATCTCCTTTTGATGAAGTAGAAAGAGCAATCCCGATGCCAATCCATAAATCCATTTCAACGACGGCCGCTTCCTTTTCTAAATGCTTATTTTTAAATAATTTTTTACTTGAAGGATCAATCTTTCGGTCCGAATCGCGCCGGATAAAGCATATTCCGGATGTCAATATTTCTTACACACTGTCAAGAGCGTTGGCGAAAAACAAAATTTTTTTTTTGATCTTTTTCCCAACAAGCGGTTCAACCGTTTTGGACGGTTCCGAACGATTTTTTCCTGCCTCCAGCCCCCATAAATCGTCCGGTTCTTTGACAAACTGTAAAAAATTTCGACATATAACATGTAACAAAAAACCCTCGGCATCCGCTCAATTTCTACATCTATCTTAATTTGCAGGAAATTTTACCCGGCAGCGCAAGCCCGGCCGACAGTGGCATGCGGTTTGCTCTTATACGAGATGATGAAAAGTACCCCTAACAGCAAAGACGGTTATTATCGACAACTTCACCGCAATATGGTTCTGACGGTGATCGTGGTCTCTTTTACGCCCATGATTCTGGTTATCGGGATGCTGTTGTACCAGTTTAATGCCAGTTATCAGAAAAAAACCTACGCCCACCTGGAAGAACTGGTCCAGAAGCACAAACAGAATATCGATACCTTTTTAAACGAAAAACTGGCCAACCTCCTTTCCCTGATTGGCAATTACGACTATCCCACCCTGGCGGACAAGGCTTTTCTCATGCGGGAACTGCAGATACTGCGCGCCGCCTACGGGGAAGTTTTCGTTGATCTCGGGGTGATTGACGAAAATGGCCACCAGATCGCCTACGCCGGTCACTATGACCTGGAGAACGCCTGTTACGCCGAGGCAGAATGGTTCCAAGCAGCCATCAACAGCCGCTTTTTCATCAGCGACGTTTTTCTGGGCCTGCGGGAAAGCCCCCATTTTATTATCACGGTCCGCAACAGCCACCGGGGCCGGCCGTGGATATTGCGGGCCACCATCGATTTCAACGCCTTTAACACCCTGGTGAAAAATCTTCGCATCGGCCAGACCGGCTTTGCTTTCATCGTCAACCGCCGGGGGCAGTTCCAGACCCGCCCGCCGTTTGACTATGAAATCTGTCAAAGCTGTTATCGGTATTTCGGCGATATCATGAAAAAAATTGATGCCGGCGTACACCTGGAGGAACGGGACGATCAGACCGGCCAGCGTCATCTTTACGCCGTGGCCGGATTGAAAGGTGGCAACTGGATGCTGATCCTCAAACAGGAAGTCCAGGATGCCTATTCGGAACTGACCCGGATGTTCGGCCTGGCCATTGCCATTTTCCTTTTTGGGGCCCTGGCCATCCTGGTCATGGCCATGGTGCTTTCCCGGCGGATGATCCGCCGGATTCGCCTGGCCGACCAGGAAAAAGAGCAACTGAACCAGCAGATGATCGAAACCGGGAAGCTGGCTTCGGTAGGAGAACTGGCCGCCGGAATTGCCCATGAGATCAATAACCCGGTGGCCATCATGGTGGAAGAAGCCGGGTGGATCGGCGATCTGCTGGAAGATGTCAACCCGGCGGCGCTGCCGGCCGCCAACCTGGACCTGCCTGAAATCGAACGGGCCCTGGGGCAGATCCGCACCCAGGGGCGGCGCTGCAAGGAAATCACCCACAAACTGCTGAGTTTTGCCCGGAAAACCGACGCCACCGTCAAAGACGTCCAGATCAATGATCTGATCAAAGAAATTATTGAACTTTCCGGTCCCATGGCCCGGCACAACCAGGTCACCATCACCACCGCGCTGATGCCCGATTTGCCTTATGTCACCGTTTCTCCTTCGGAGATGCAGCAGGTCATCCTGAACCTGATCAACAACGCCCTGGATGTCATGGAGAAAAGCGGCGGCACCATTCACATTGCCACCAAAATGAGCCGGCTGGAAAAAGACCACCTGGTGATTACCGTGGAAGACAACGGACCGGGTATCCCGGAGGCCAATCTGCCTTTGATTTTCGATCCTTTTTTTACCACCAAACCCGTGGGCAAGGGAACCGGACTGGGGCTGTCCATCTGCTACGGCATCATCCAGAAGATGGGGGGAAAAATCGATGTGCACAGCAAAGTGGGCGAGGGCAGCCGCTTCCGGATCTGGATTCCCTATCAGAAAAAGCCATCCGAACCTTCTGCTCCGGCAAACAGTGGCGGTCCGTCACCAACGCCGGCGCAACCGGAAAACAACGAACAAAACCATAAACGTTACACAGAGGAGAACCAACCATGACAACCCCCGTTTATCTTATGCTGGTAGATGACGAGACCTCGTTTCTCGAAACCATGACCAAACGCCTCAAAAAAAGAGAGTTTACCGTGATTTCGGCCCTGTCCGGAACAGAAGCGCTGACCCTGCTGCGCAGCCATCAGAACCTGGATGTCATTCTGCTGGATGTCAAAATGCCGGGCATGGACGGGATTGCCGCCCTGCAGGAAATCAAAAAAAAATATCCCCTGGTGGAGGTCATTATGCTTACCGGCCACGGCACCATTGAATCGGCCATCGAAGGAATGAAGGCCGGGGCCTATGATTACCTGCTCAAGCCCTGCGATATCGAGCAACTGGTGGAAAAAGTTACGGCCGCCGCGGAAAAACGGCGGGAACACGCGGCCAGAATCGAAAAAGCGCGTCTGGAAAACGTTATGTCTTCCCACGGCGTCTGAGAGACCGCCGGGAAGCTCCCCGCCGGTCGAAAGCCGGCGGAGTAAAAGGTGAAAAATGCCGTCTCTGCGCCATTCCCGCCATCATATGACCCGGGTCCTGCTGGTCGACGACGAGGTGGACTATGTCAATGTTCTGGCCAACCGCCTGCAGAAACGGGGCCTGGATGTAACCAAAGCTGTCAGTGGCGCGGAAGCCATCCAGGCCGTGCGCCGGCAGGACTTTGACGTGGTTATCCTGGACCTGAAAATGGAAGACCTGGACGGCATTGAAGTGCTGCGGATACTGAAGCAGATGGACGCCGCGCTGGCGGTCATCATGCTGACCGGTCACGGTTCCCAGGCCGCGGCCCGGGACGGCATCAAATACGGCGCCTTTGATTACCTGATCAAACCCTGCGATCTGGAGGATCTCCTAGATAAAATCGCAGCCGCCCGCCGACAGGAGGGACCCTGAAGGACGGCGCTCACCGGCGACCAAAATCGAATTTCCGCAGGCGGCCCCGGTCGCCCGGCTTTATAGTAAGGAGTTAATAATATGCCTTTTTTACGGTCAAACATATTCAAGTTAATACTGGGCCTGCTGCTCGGCGGAGTTGTTGAACGAAGCCGCTTCGCGGCGGATAAATAGTGTATACTCTAATCGTGCTC
>CAZWCS010000175.1:0-6451 GCA_964632805.1 uncultured Desulfobacterales bacterium | reverse complement strand
CGAAAATAAGGTGGTTTTTTACTGGAACTTCAGTTTAAGGAGTGAGTGATACCGCCGTTGACCGGAGTCTGTCCCGGTCTCCTGTTATCTGGGACTTCACCGGTGGCGGCTTTTTCGGGAGCAGGCTGTGATTTTCCAGGATGTTAAGCAACCGGCTTTTCGTAATTGTTCCAGAAGCGCAGAAAGCTGTTTTCAAAGGAACGGCTCCGGGTATAGCGGCGGGCGTTTTTTTTCATGGCGGCCATTCGTGGCGGATCGTCAGCCAGTTGGAGGATCGCCGCCACCAGGTGGTTCGAAAGACCGTCGTCAGCGGGAACGACCAGGCCGGTTTTTTTGTCTATCATGTTTTCGCTGGGACCGCCTTTATTCGTGACAATAACCGGCAGTCCCGACGCCTGGGCTTCGATCACCACATTGCCCATGGTGTCTACAGTGGAGGGAAAGACAAAAATGTCGCTGGCGGCATAGGCTTGGGCCAGGTCTTCGCCCGTAAGGTAACCGGTGAAAACCACCGGCAGATCCGCAAGTTCGGTCTGCATTTCGGTCAGATAAGGCCCTTCACCGACGATAATCAGAGCCACCTCCGGCCGGCGGCAACGGATTTTTTGCATGACGGTTTTGAACACCTGCAGATTTTTTTCCTGGGAAACCCGGCCAACATAGAGCAGTTTCAAGGCAGATTCCTGAATCTGATAACGGCGGGAAAAAAAGCCGTTGCGCTTGTCCGGATGAAAGTCGGTGGTGTTGACGCCCCACTGGTGAACCACCAGCTTTTCCCGGGGAAGACCTTTGGCCACCAGTTCCCGGGCGGTCATGGCGGAGGGTACATAGATGCGCTCCATTTGCCCGTAAAACCAGACAATGTATTTCCAGAACAGATCCTCCAGGTGGGCGTCGCCGGTCAGGGACCGGACGGTCTGGGGCAGGGAGGTGTGATAGGTACCACGGAAGGGCAGACCCAGAATTTTGGACACGGCCAGAGCGATCAGGCCCATGGCACCGGGCGTTTCCGCATGAATATGGGTGAATTGCCGCCGGTAACAACAAGCCAGAATTTTCAGCAGTGGCGGATAATAAACTTTCAGCTCCGGATATTCGGGCAGATCAAAGGAGCCGATGGGCGCAAAAGCCGCTACATTGTCGGCTGACGACCGGGGATCGGGTTCGCAGAGAAAGAGGGTCAGGGGTTTTCCCAACAGCCGGGCGGCTTTTACCTGGGACTGAATGGCCACCGCCACCCCGTTGATCTCCGTAAATGTATCCGTAAACATGGCGATATGCCGGGACGGGCATTTCAAGTCGGCCGGATTACCGCCATTTTCCCGGAGACGGTCGAAGCTGAAAATGCGATCCCGGGCAAACAGGGAATAGGCAATAAAATAGGGTGCCAGCAGCATATACAGAGAGGCCGAGGAGCCGATGGTCGTAAAGAGGTAGAACAGGTCCGCCTGGGTCAAACGGCTCAGGATGTCATTGGCAAACTGGCGCATAATGGTATCGGAAAGGGTGTTGACAAACTGGAGCCAGGTTTTGTCCTGGTTGGCCGAAAGATTGGCCTTTGCGGGTGGGCAGGTTTGCAGGCCGGGGGCAGTAAACAGGGCGCTTTTGGCGCTTTCCAGAAATTGGCTGGAGGCCGGGGAACTTTTGATGTCAAAAGTCCGGGCGGTTATTCCTCCGGATACAGACGGCGCGGGAGGGGTTGGCACTGGTTTCGCAGGCAGCAGGACCTCCTGGAAAAAATTCGACAGATCGACATCGTCAATCCAGCGGTTGATCTGAAAGGTTTGATTGTAAAATTGATACATGATGCTGTAAATATTATGGGCCAGTGTCTCCGGGGTGGAATCATGGGTCCGGGTGGTTGCCCGGCCCTGGATGATGCCGACCAGAAAGGAAGCGGGCGATTTTGCTCCGGCTGTTTCGGTGTAGGAGAATCCCATATACAAGAAAGAGTGATCATCGGAACCGCTTATCAGTTGTTTTTCCCAGGGCCGCATTCCCCGGGGCGCAAGATCATAACGGTTGGCCAGCTCGCTAAGAGCGGTTTCGGTCAGGCCGGAAACGATCTGTTTGAGGACGGTATTCTGCAGTCTGTCCCGGCCGCCGTTTAATTCAAAAATCGGAAACAGCAGCAGGCACCGGGCAAAGTGATGCCCCTGCAACAGGCCGTTAACGCTGTACATGGGATGGGCCAGGGCATGGACAATGTTTTCCCGGTTCAAATACGAGGTCAGTTCAAAAACGTTTTTGCGAATATGCGCGATATCTTCATGCTGTTTTTCCGTAATGTTGTAGACCAGCACATGCAGCTTGCAGTTGTCTTCCGGAAAATAGGTGGTGACCTCTTCGCTGATAAAGGTGTTTTCCAGGTGGGCGATTTCCCGGCAGCCGTCAATGGTGTTATGGTCGGTAATGGTGATCATATCCATACCCCGGTGTTTCAAAAGTCGATACAGATACAGGGGGTCGGTATAGCTTTCGGCGCAGCCGATTTTTTTCAGAATCCAGGAAGAAGGGCGGTGCGAATACCGGGAGTGGACATGCAGGTCGGCTTTACAGCTTTGGTCGGTCATGGAAGACACTCGCTTCTGGTTGGGGTTGCAGGATTTTCTTGTTCGATAAAATCTGACGCTGGCTGACCGGAAAAGATTTTCGGGGCACGCCTGGCCAGAATATCGGCAATGATCTCCCCGTAAGTGGCAAATCGCCGGAAGTGTTGGAGATGTCTGGCAAGATCGGCTTGCAGGGGCAGATACAGGTCGTTGGGATGAATGGCGATGCGGGTCGGAGCCAGGGGCAGGCGGCGGTTTGCGATGTTAAGCAGCTTCAGGCTGACGAGCCGGAGCCGGGTATCCGCCATGTAACCAAGCACCGGCAGCGGGTAGTGCCTGCCGGACGCTGCTTCATACAGGCCAGATTGGGCTTCGTATAAATCGAAGGGCAGGGTATGCCAGCAACCGCGGCGCAGTCTGCCCATGGCCCAGGCGGGAGGGACATACAGGCTCGGTGCGGACAATCCGGCCGTAATAAACCAGCCATAACATCGGTGCATGATGGCTGTGATTTCGGCTTCCGAGAGAGACAGGTGCTCCGCTTCATTTCGGGAGATCACTTTTCCATGCAGCCGGTGCCGGATTCCCCGGATACGGTGTACCCGGTGTTTCCATCCATGACCGGCCAACTCCAATCCTTTTTGTTGAAAGCGGAAGAGCTCATATATTTGAGCGGGTGTCCAGTCTTTTCCCGGGACCACCAGCAAGGTCATCCGGTGAACGCCCCGGAATTCCAGAAAACGAATAATGTTACGAACTCTCGCCAGTGTTTCGGGCATCACGTCATGGATAGAAACCAGAGCCGTCTCGGTCGTTGTATGATTCATGGTTGTTATCCTTCCGCTATGGCCGGCCTTTCTTCGCTGTGGTTTTCAGAAGGCAGGGGGTACCCGTAGCGTCGATAGACGTCGGAAAAGCGGTCGAAAAGGTCTTGCGCGGTAAGGCTGAAATCATCCAGGTGATAGGCATGGGCGCTTTGGTAGGTTTTCTGGGCCCGATCCCGTCGCCGCAGGAATTGATCAAAAGCCGGCGTCAGCTTGTATCCGAATCGCTCGTAAATATTTATTACGGTTTTGTGGAGATTTGTCTGCAAATCTTCCATTCGGACCGTCATCTGCCGGTCTTCCGGCAGCCGGGGCAGTACTTCCGCCAGATGTGTATAGGCATAGCGTTGTACAGCGATCATATGATTGCGAAAGGTATGTCCCTGAATATCGTTGTCAAACAGGATCGCTCCTTCCATCATGGCGCTGATATGAGAAGGAACCGCTTGGATCGGATCCCGGACCGTGCCGATCAGGCGGCTGTCCGGGAAGACATGGCTCAGGGTGAGCACCAGAGGGCCGAAGGAGACATTCTTGGACAAAAGAATTTTGTCGTTTCCCCATACGTACAGGTGGCGCTGGAGGCAGCTTTTGTAAAAATTCATGATACGCGTTTTGTCACGGGGCGAAGCATGGTCGTCGAAAAAAGCGAGATATCCCAGCTCCTCCGGAAAGGGGAAGGGAAGAATCAGCAGAAAGCAGGCATAAATCGGGGCCAGGAGAAAATAATCTTCCTCCGCATCAGACAGGGAAATCAGATGAATGTTCTCCAGCCCGCCGAAGGATTTTCGTTCGACCCACTGCAGCAGACGCTTCAGGGGTTGGCCCGCCAGCCCGTCCAGTCGGGCGAGTCCCAGAACGATCTTGCGTTCGGTTATAGAAGGAGCAAAAATGAGCTCCCAGAGGGTGAAGGTGGTAAACCGTTCTTTGTCTTCCGCCAGCAGCCGGTGCAGAAAGGTGGTCCCGCTCCGGGGAACACCCACCACAAACAGGGGTTGTTGGATCGCAATCGTTTTGTAGCCCCGAAAGAAGATTTCGTCGAAGATAAATCCCAGCCAGTGCATGGTTTTCAGGATCAACAACGCCGGACAAAAGATTGTCATGATGACGAATCGACGCAGGGTAAGCCGGCCCTGGGTATGTCGGGATTTGAAAAAGGTCAGCCACAGCAGGCGAAAATAGGTTTTATAGCTGATCCAGATGTTTTTCCAAAGAACAACCGGTTTCATGGTTTTCTCCGCTTGCTGTCATATAAAGCTGTATGATCTTTTTGATATTTTGGCAAAGAATACCTTATTGATATTAGAAAACGGTTAAAATTGTGTTAATCAGGCTGGCTGAGGCAGGAGCGCATATTTTGGTTTTTCCGGTGGTAAGGGGCCATCGAAGCTGGAATAATAACAAAAGATTTTTTCTGCTTGACAATCGTTTCCGATTTGATTTTTATAAAATAAATCGTAGGGATTTATCAACTATTTCTCGAAAGACCATGGTTATAATGGGGATAACCATGAAAAACAGCTATCTCTAATCGTTTTCTTTTCAATCACAGGAAACCAGCATTGGTCACCACCGGTTTCTTTGTTTTTGCCATGCAAAGGGGGTCAGCCATGAAGGAAGTCTATGATGTCGTCATTGCCGGCGGGGGGATCAACAGCCTCAGTCTTGCCGCCTATTTGAGCAAATGCGGTCTTTCGGTCTGTATCTGTGAGGACCGCAATGAATGCGGCGGGGGATGTGAAAACGTGGAGCCCATCCCGGGCTACCGGATCGACCCCCATGCCACCTATATGTATGGCGCGGCCGCCCCGGCTTTTGAACAACTGGAACTGCACAAGTTCGGCTACCGCCTGCTCAATATTTACAGTGCCGGCGGCGGGGTGACCTCCGACGGCCGGGGGTTTTATTTCAGCCTCTATGACATGAAGACCTCCCTGGATCTGCTGCGGCGGTTTTCCGAGCAGGACGCGGAGATGTTGGAGGTCATGCACGAAGCCCTGACTATCGACGGCACCTATAACAACCTGGTCAAACTGCTGCGTTCCATTTACTGGACCCCCCCCCCGCCGCCGCATGTCCATCTCAGCCCGGAGGAACTGCCTTGGGGCAAAGTCATGAACGAGATTTTTCCGCAGCTTTACGACGACGACTGGAACCATATGTCCACCTTTGACGTGTTTGACACCCTTTTTGAAAACGAACCCATGAAAGTGATTGCCGGCATGTCGGCCTGGTATAATGGCCCCTTTCCCTCCTGGAAAGGAACCGGCATTCCGGGCCTGGCCTGTACCCTGCTGTTTGAATACAGCAGCGGCTGCCCCCGGGGCGGCATGCATTCCCTGACCCACGCCCTGGTGCGCTGTGCCATGCATTACGGTACCAAAATTTACACCAACGCCCGGGTGGAAGAGATCATCGTGGAAGACCGCCAGGCCAAGGGGGTCATTCTCAACGACAACGCGCCGGTGAAAAACAAAAAAATCTATGCCGATAAAGCGGTCATCTCCAATACCCATGTCCAGAAAACCTTTCTGGATCTGGTGCCTTCCCGGGAACTGGACCAGAATTTTCTGGAGCAGGTGCGGGGAACCAATCTGCGGGGCGGCAGCCTGTTCGTGCTTTCGCTGATTACCAAAGAACTGCCGAAATTTATCGGTACGGCCAACGAGGATTTTGCCAACGGCCGCTGGCCGGCCACGGTGATGATCAACATTGATTCCCGGGAACCCATTTATGATATGGCCCGGGAGATTCACGGCCGCAATATGCATCCCCTGGATCCGGAGCGGATGATTATTCCCCTGACCTTCCACGACACCTATGACAGCACCCGGACGTCGGGAGGCTACCATGTGCTTTCCCCGATTTACCAGGAGGTACCGCCGCCGGAATATCACCGGGACGGACCGGAGGCGGTTAATAAAGCCCAGGAGGAGATTACCGCCTCCATTCTGGCCAAGATCCGGGAGGTGGCCCCCAATCTTACGGACGACAAAATCGTGGCCAAATTCGTGAACACACCCTATGACTCCGAACACCGGAACATGGCCTTTGTGGGCGGCAACTGGATGGGCA
>CAZWCS010000174.1:0-6458 GCA_964632805.1 uncultured Desulfobacterales bacterium | reverse complement strand
TCATTTTGGGGCTGTTGAGAGAAGTCAAAAAACCGGTATTTATGGATGGACACTAACTAAAAAGCGGAGTTTTTTATAAAAGTGGGAAAAGAAAACCCTTAAATCAGTATACTGTCCCCCGAATTCGTCCGAATTCAGACTGTCCCCCGAATTCAGATCGGGAACATTAAATATTTCATCCTGTCCGCCATGCAGGCGGCCATTTGAATTATTTCTGTTTTTTTGTTATGAAAAAGAACAGGAAGGCTGTCAGAAATTTTATATGGAGCCTGGACGATGGGCGAAACCCTTTTGACGCTATCGGTTACGCAACTGGCCCGGCAAATCCGGGAAAAAGCGCTGTCGCCGGTGGAAGTGATGGATTTTTATCTGGCCCGGATGGAAACCGTTAATCCCAAACTGAACGCGGTGGTGGTGCCCCGGTTCGAAGAAGCCCGGCAGGAAGCGCAGGCGGCGGAAAAGCGCCTGGCCGGAAACACTTCCGATCTGCCGCCTCTTTTCGGCGTACCCTGCACCATGAAGGATACCTATGCCATGGCGGGCCTGCCCTGGGCCGGCGGCTTGTGGCGGCGTCGCCATTTGGTGCCGGATTACGACGCCACGGTGGTGGAACGGATCAAACAGTCCGGGGCCATTATTATGGGCAAAACCAATGTGCCCGAGGCGGCCATGTGGTGCGAAACCTATAATCCGGTGTACGGCCGCACCAACAATCCCTACGATTTGAAGCGCGGTGTGGGCGGCTCCAGCGGGGGAGAAGGGGCGATAGTGGCCTCCGGGGCCTCTCCTTTCGGTATGGGCAGTGACGTGGGCGGCTCCATTCGTTATCCGGCGGCCTTTAACGGGGTGCCCGGCCATAAACCCACCGGCGGCCTGGTGCCGGGATATGGGCACTGGCCGGAAGCCCATGGCCCCTTGGCGCCATATAACACCTACGGCCCTTTGGCCCGGCGGGTGGAAGACCTGTATTTGATTCTTTCCCAGGTGGCCGGGCCGGACGGCCGGGATCCGATTGTGGAAGACCGGCAAATACCGGCTCCCGAGACGGTGGACAAAAAACAGTTGCGGGTGTTTTATTTCGAGTCCAACGGCCTGGCCCGGGTGAACGCCGATGTCCGGCGGGCGATCGGCATGTGCGCCGGCGCCCTGCAGGCCGAGGGTCTGCCGGTGCAGTACTGGCGCCCGGAGGGCATGAGTCGCTCCCTGCCCATCTGGCAGGCCGGTATGAGCCAGAACCCGGAACCGTTCACCCGCATCCTGGGAAACGGCGAAGATATCTCTCTGCTGCGGGAAACCGTTTTATTCCTGCTGGGACGCGGCACCCTGACCCTTCCCGGGCTGGCCACCGCCCTGGTGGAAAAACCCGGCCAACTGTTTGCCGGTTCCAACCGCAAACATCTGGAACTGGTGCAAGAGCTGCGGCGCCGGATGGAGGAGCAGCTGGGAGACAGCGGAGTTCTTATTTGCCCGGTCTTTTCCACCGCCGCCCCCAAACATCACCATATCTGGTATGATCTGCCGGGGATCGGCTATTCCGGGGTGTTTAACATCCTCGGTTTCCCCGCCACGGTGATACCGATATACTACAATGAACAGAGACTGCCGGTCAGTATCCAGATTGTGGCCTCCCGCTGGCAGGATCATCTGACCCTGGCGGTGGGCGCGCTGCTGGAAAAACTTTTCGGCGGCTGGCGACCGCCCCGCCAAATCGGTCAGGGAGCGGCCTGACCCCGGCAACCCGGCCTGAGGGAAAAACGCCAATTGACGACCCCCCCAACGATCACCGCCTTTCTTTATGGGTACCGCCGGACGCTGGCAACTGTGGTGCACTTGCTGCTGTCCCGGCAGATCGCCTGGCGAAAAACCGGCAAAGCGGCGGCCAACCTTGCGGCCTGTTTTTTGCGCCGGCCGCCGCCTTACTATCCTCCCGTTATCCAGCTGGATATCACCAACACCTGCAATCTGAAATGCCCGGGGTGTCTGACCGGAAGGCGAATATTCCGGAAACCTCCCGGATTCATGTCTTTTCATCAATTTACCGCTTTAATTGACGAGATCCGGCAGGATACCCTGCTGGCGGTTCTCTATAATTCGGGAGAACCCATGCTTCATCCCGCCGTACTGGACATGGTCGCCTGTTTGACCGCCAACGAAATTGCTTCCATCATCAGCACCAACGGCCATTTTCTGGAAACCCGGGAAAAAGCCGAGTATCTGGTGCAGGCCGGTCTTTCGGAGCTGATTGTCTCCCTCTCCGGGGCCACCCAGGAAACCTATCAGCAGTATCATCGCGGCGGCAACCTGGTGAAAGTGATGCAGGCGGTGCAACTGGTGGCGGCGGCCAAAAAAAGGCTGAAAAAACGGACACCCCATATTACCCTCCGCCTGCTGCTGACAGAAAACAATCTTGCCGAACGGCAGCAGATGATCCGGCTGGCCAGGTCTTTGGGCGGTAACCATATTGATATTCGCTATGCCAACCGGCAGATACAATCAATGAATTATCAGGTGGATACCCGTTTCGCCGGGGAGACTTTTCCCGGGGAGTCGCCGCTTTCTTCCTTGAAATCCCGTAATAGTGTCTGCCTGTGGCCCTGGCTTCTGTCGGTAGTAAACTGGAACGGCGATGTGGCCCCCTGCTGCTTTTATCATCTCAATCTCCCCGATATGGGCAATGCCTTTGAAGGCGATGGTATGCAGGATGTCTGGTATGGAAAAGCCTATGAAAATTTTCGCCGGCAAATGCGGGCGGGGAAAAACACCATCCCCCTGTGCAGAAGTTGCCCGGCGGAAACCGGTTTTCAGAGCCGGTTCAACCGCCAGGGAGATTTGTGAACCGCTGAGAATGCCGCGCGGAAAGGGTTTGGTTGGAGATCAATCGTATGCGTATCAAACTGATCAATCCCGCCCAGCTGGACGTTGAAGGCCGGCCGGTAAAATTCAACCGGGAATTTTCCGCCGGGCTGACTCTGCCGTATGTTGCCGCCTTGTTTCCCGGACAACACGATATCTCCATTGTGGAAGAGTCGGTGGAAACCATTGATTTTTCGGAACCGGTGGACCTGGTGGGGCTGACGGCCATTACCTGCCGGGCGCCCCGGGCCTACTGGATTGCGGCGCAATACCGGAAGAAGGGGGTGCCGGTGGTCATGGGCGGGTTCCACGCCACGGCCCTGCCGGAAGAAGCCCTGCAGCACTGTGACGCCGTGGTCCAAGGGGAGGCCGAAGGGGTACTGGAGCAGGTGGTGGAAGATGCCCGGGCCGGTAAGCTGAACGGCATTTATGCCGGAAAGGTCCCTCCGGATCTGCACAAGCTGCCGGTGCCGCGTTATGATCTGCTGAATCTGAAAAATTTTTTTGTGCCGCTTTATCCCGTGCAGATTACCCGGGGATGCCCCTATCACTGTGATTTCTGTTCGGTCACCTCCCTGTTTGGCAGCCGGCACCGCAAAAGGCCGATTGAAGACGTGATCAGGGATATTCGGGCGGCGGGGCCTTATCTGAATATTGTGGATGACAATCTGACCGTGGACCGGCAGTATGCCCTGGAGCTGTTCCGGGCAATTCAGCCGCTCAACAAGCCCTGGATCGGGCAGGCGGACCTGCCTGCGGCCGCCGATGAAGAATTGATGCGGGCGGCCGCAGAGGCGGGCTGCCGGGCGTTGTATCTGGGGGTGGAAACCCTGGACAAGCGGTCCCTGCTGTCTTCTCACAAGACGCCCAACCTCAACACTTCGGTGGAAGAAGCCCTGAGACAACTGAAACGCCGGCACATCGAGGCTTTTGTCAGTATGATTATCGGTTTTGACCGGGATACCGCAGAAACCGCCCAAGAAATTATTCATTTTTGCCGGCATATGCGCGTCCCCGCCCTGTTTTTATATATTCTCACTCCTATGCCGGGTTCGCCCCTGTTTCAAAGGCTGACAGCGAAAAAGGTGGTTTTAAAAAAGGGGTGGCACCTGTATGACGGCATGCATGCAGTGTGTAACACCCCTTCGCTGAAAGCCGCGGAGCTGGAAGCTCTGTATATGCAAATCCAGCAGCGGGTGTATTCCCTGCCGAGTATTATCCGGCGAACCGCTTTACCGCCGCATATCATTATGCTGATGTTTAATCTGTGTATTGCACATAATATCAGAAGCCGCTTTCATCCCTGGATGGGAAATGACCGCTGGGACCGGCTGCTGGATTTTATTCCCCGGGCGGGAAAACCCCTGATGCATCCCCGCGTCCGGAAATTTTCCCGGCTATTACGCGCCCTGGAAAATCGTGTTTTCCGGTAGGCGCTTTTTTTTTAAAACGAAAAGGTACCGCTAAGTTTATCGCACCTTTACATGCAGGAGCTTATATAGCGGCCGAGTCGATTGGAACTGAATAAAGGCTGGCGGCCGGAAGCAACAACAGCGACAAGGCCAGACAGGCCAGGCCGACTTTTGCGGTTATGCGTGGCATTATGGTCGTATCCCCCTGGTGTTGATTATTATATGATTTTATAATTTTACAATTTGGCTGATTTATAATCGGAAAAAATTTTCCCTGCCGTATGTCTCACCGCCTTCTGCCCTCCCGCGGCGGCCCTTGCATTGGCAATTAACAATCCGCCATTACCATAATTGATGCCCTCGTAAAAAGTCGTCACTCCGGGCTTGACCCGGAGTCTGTGCATAATTAAGTAATTAAAAAAACTGGATACCGGATCAAAGCTCGTCCCGGACACCGATCCGGGACCCGGTATGACAAAAAAGATGTTTTCCGGCTTTACGAAACCATCATAATTGACAATCCATAATTATTTTCGTGTTGTATTTCCCGTAAACCGTTCTTTTTTATGCGCAAAACGTTCTTTAAAGGGTTTTCCGGCTGTTTTTTCCCCGTGCATATTTATTTGTATTTCAATTATTTCCCTTGGCCTGACTTGCCCTTTAATGGGCGACCCGGGCCACGTAAAGCGAGTATGCCACGGCCTGCCATGCCCGCACGGTCCAAGGCGAGGTTGGCCGGCAGAATGGGGTGCGCTTCGGGGGGCGTGGCCCCGAAGGCAACCAGGCAGGCATATAAAAATTGCTGTAGCCATCCTTATCATTCCAGGGTTTTTGAGTTTTTTCCGGAATAAAATTGACTCCATCCTTAAACCCCGGAAAAAACCGTCACCCCTCACCAATGATTGTCAGTCCTGACTTTGCGTACAAGAGTCAAAACGAGACCTGACCCCATAATATCGAGGCCGCGCAACGAAGATATTGGGCGTTTTACGAAGCCGTTCCAGGGTTTTTTAGTTTTTTGGGCCATAGATTGCCCCAATGCCTTATCAGCAGTGGGACAAAAAAACCGTCACCCATCCCAACACCTGCTAATCCTGGGTTTTCGGTATCGTATCCTCGGGGACTTCCGATTATAAATCAAGAACCATACTCAAAATCACCATTAATAATAAAAAAATAAAATGCAAATAAAATAAATAACCATTATTTAACTCATTCACTTTCCTTACCTTTATATACGCTTTATACACTGGAATAAATTTTAGAATAAATAAGTTATCGATATCAGCATCTACTTTTTCACTATTTTTTCGAATGGTACTCAAAAAATATAAATAAGTTATTGCCACTCCAAATGTTGAAAAAACTAGTACGCAATGCCAAACGAATTTCATAAATCTTCCTCCAAATATTCATGATTATTAATTGAAAGGTAATAATCATGGCCAAACAAAAGAAAAATAGCACCAGAACATAATCGAAAAAATGTTTATTATGGATATACTAACACTTTTCCAAGTTCTATTATTTTTTAAGTATTTGATTATATAGACAGGAAATATAAGGATATAGGAATCAAAATATTTAAAATCTCGAAGACCAACTTTTATTAAAATGTAGATAAAGGTCAAGATATACAAAACAAATAAAAATAATGTGACATTTCCTTGAATTAAATATTCATCCATCCCCAAAATCCTTTTGTTAATTTAATTCTTACAACATTGGTTGGTCTCTTCTTCACTAACAACAGTATAGCGGCAATGCACCAACCAGTGCCAATGAGCACCTAAACCAATGTTTATGCTCCCCCCCCCTTGAGAATCGTGTGAGTAAAGGAGAAGGGTACCACCATAATTATTATTCGGATTTGTCACCCATTCTTTTTCCCCGCAATGACCTTCATTTTCATTTGAATCAACTTCAATTGCACCTAAAAGTGTTTTAATAATTTTTATTAGCAATTTCTTGATCTTTAAATCAGCTTCAAGCGCAGGGCCAAAACGAATACAATTTCTTGCTATCGTACGTTTTATTTTTCTTCCTTTATTACAACAAGAATCATAAATACGATGAGTGCTTCCACCTACTATCCAGAAATCGCCTCCAAATCCCCAACTCCATTTTAATCCAAGTGGATCGAACAAGGATAGATCGTGCGAGTGACAACGAGCCACGATCTTATCCGGGGTT
>CAZWCS010000173.1:0-6461 GCA_964632805.1 uncultured Desulfobacterales bacterium | reverse complement strand
CTTCAGGAATCCCGGCGCCTGGAAAAAGAAACCGAACGACTGAAAACCAGACTGGCAGCCGCTTCGGTAGGCGGGGGGGCCGGCGCCGAAGAGCCGCCCCAGACCATTAACGGGATCAGTGTCATCGCCCGGCGGGTAGAAGCGGACAATCCCGGCGCCCTGCGGGACCTGGCCGACCAGTTGAAGGACAAACTGCGCTCCGGTATTGTGGTCCTGGCTGCGGCCGCGCCACCCAAAGTATTTCTGATTGTGGCGGTTACCAAAGACCTCACTGACCGCTTCAAAGCCGGCGAAATTATTAAGGAACCAGCGGGAATACTGGGCGGCGGCGGCGGCGGCCGGCCCGACATGGCCCAGGCCGGCGGTTCCCATCCGGAAAAAATCAAAGAAGCCATTGAAAAAGCCGTAAACGTGATTGCAACGATGTAGGCTTCTCTGTCAGAATTTTCCCCTTTCCGCGTGCATCCGAAGTGATTTTATCGAGCGACCGCCAGGGAGTGAAGCGATCCCCGGCGATTCTGCAGAGACGTTTCCTGAAAATCATAGCAAAACCAATGATAAAAATGGGAACCGTTCCCTTCAGAGGCCCAATATTCTTCTTGACAATCCGCCTGCTTCCCTGTTAAATGAATGAATGCTCATTCATTTGCAAAAAAGGAGCCCCCATAATGGGTGAAACAGAAAAAAATATCGTAAATACCGAAAAGTACCACCGCATACTGGAAGCGGCCATCAGCGTTTTTGCCGAAGAAGGCTTCTTTAACTCCACCGTTTCCAAAATCGCCCACGCCGCGGGGGTGGCCGATGGCACCATCTATCTGTATTTTAAAAACAAAAACGACATTCTCCTGCATTTTTTCAACTACAAAACCAAAGAGGTGTTCAGCGCGTTCCGGAAAGAAGTGGACAAGGGGGAGGATGCCCGCAGCAAACTGTACAACCTGATCCGGGCCCATTTAAGCGAATTTCAGAAAGATCGCAACATGGCCGTGGTGTTTCAGGCCGAAGCCCGGCAAATCCGGTATTTTGAGGTATATATCAAAGATACCACCAAAATGTATTTTGACCTGGTGGGCGAAATTGTGTCCCAGGGACAGGCGGAAGGGACCTTCCGTGCCGGCCTGGATACGAATCTGGTCAAACGCTACATTCTCGGAGCGGTGGATGAGGTCATCAACACCTGGCTGCATGCCGGCGCGCCCGGCGACCTGTGCAGCAGGGCGGACGGTCTGGTGGATCTGTTTATCCACGGCATCGGCAGCGGCCCCCTGGGATAAATATCTTTTGGCGTTAACTACATAATTTAAGGAGCGACATTATGGCACAACCTATCGCGGATCGAAGAGATGTGGATTTCGTTCTTCACGAACAATTGCAGGCGGAAGCGCTCAGCAAATACGAAAAGTATGCTGAATTCAACAAAAAAACCATCGATCTCATCGTTACCGAAGCCCGGAACCTGGCCATAAAAGAGATTCTGCCCACCTACGCCGAAGGCGACGAAATCGGGGTGCAGTTCGACGACGGGCAGGTGAAAGTTCCGGAATCCTTTCACCGGGCCTATAAACTGTTGATGGAGGGGGAATGGCTGGCCATGACCGAAGACCTGGAAGTGGGCGGTCAGGGCATGCCGGAAGTGGTGGGCCGCGCCGCCAACGACTATCTGATCGGTGCCAACTACCCCTTCATGCTCTATGCCGGCCTGACCCACGGCGCCGGCCGCCTGATCGAAACTTTCGGCACCGAGGAACAGAAACAGACCTATCTGAAAAAACTCTACAGCGGAGAATGGGCCGGCACCATGCTGCTCACCGAACCGGAAGCCGGTTCCGACGTGGGCGCCCTGACCACCACCGCCGTGAAAAACGAAGATGGCACCTACTCCATTTCCGGCTCCAAAATTTTTATCTCCGGCGGGGAACAGGACATGAATGAAAACATCATTCATCCGGTTCTGGCCCGGATCGAAGGCGCCCCAGCCGGGACCAGGGGGATTTCCCTGTTTATCGTGCCCAAATACCGGGTCAATGCCGACGGCAGCCTGGGAGAATTCAACGATGTGGTCTGTACCGGCATCGAGGAAAAAATGGGTATTCACGGCAGCGCCACCTGCTCCCTGACTCTGGGCGGCAGCGGCAACTGCCTCGGCACCCTTCTGGGCAAAGAAAACGAGGGCATGCGGGAAATGTTTCTGATGATGAACGAAGCCCGTCTGCTGGTGGGCTTCCAGGGCTTTGCCTGCGCCACCGCCGCCTATATGTCCGCCTTGAATTATGCCAAAGAACGCATCCAGGGGCGACCTTTGACCGCCGGCAAGGACGCCGGCATTCCGCCGGTTCCCATTATTCAGCACCCGGATGTCCGGCGCCAGCTCATGCTCATGAAGACCTTTGTGGAAGGCCTGCGCAGCCTGATCTATTACGTGGGCTACTGCCAGGACATGACCAAGGTTCTGGACGGCACGGACAAGGAAAAATACGAAAACCTCATCGATATTCTCACCCCGGTGGTCAAGGGCTACGGCACGGACAAATCCTTTGAAATCTGCAGCCACGGGGTCCAGATTTACGGCGGCTACGGCTACACCAAAGAATACCCGGTGGAACAGTACCTGCGGGACTCCCGCATCACCCTGATTTATGAAGGCACCAACGGCATCCAGGCCATGGATCTGTTCGGCCGCAAAATGAGCATGAAAAAAGGGCAACTGGTACTGGATCTGTTCGCTGAAATCAACCAGACCATCGCCGAAGCCAAGGCCGTGGACAGCCTGAAAGAAATGGCCGAAGAGGTGGAACAGACCCTGGGCAAACTGGGTCAGACCGGCCAGCACCTGGGCAAAACCGCCGGGGCAAACGTGGAACAGGCCTTTCTCTTCGCCCATCCTTTGCTGGAGGTAACCGGGGATGTGGTTATGTCCTGGATGCTACTCTGGCGAGCGGTGACGGCGGCCCAAAAGCTGGAAGGCAGCCCCAAAGACGCCGCCTTCTACGAAGGCCAGCTCAAATCCGCGGAATTCTTTGTCAAGGTCATTCTGCCGGCCACCCGCGGCAAAATGGACGCCATCCTGGAAAGCAACACCGCGGCCATCGATATCAGTGAAGCCGCCTTCGGCGGATAGATACCGCTCGAATATCACCACGCAACAAAAAGCGCCCTTCCGGGAAAACCGGAAAGGGCGCTTTTTTACCGGTACCAGCGGCTCCTACGCCTGTGTTTCCTGAAAATCCAGTATACGGTCGGGCGCCAGGTCCGCTATCCGGCATTGAAATCTTTCCCTTACGGATCATTTTCGGTGAAGCCGGCAGTCGCCGGCCGGAATTTGGGAAGGCTAAGAGTCGGGGTAACATCCTCCCAGGTTACAATCACCTCCATACCACAGAAAACTTGTTCGGGATCGCACCCCACGATATTGCTTAAAAAAAGCGGCCCTTCAACCAGCTGAACCACGGCCACTACATAAGGAATATCCGTTGCAAAAGCGGGGTGATAAACCACGCGATAAACCACGTGGGAATAAACTTTACCCCGGCCCGAGGCCCGGATCCAGCGAGTTTCATCGGTATGGCACTGCGGACAAAAACGGGACGGCGGCCAGCGCACCTGCCCGCAGACAGCGCACCGCTGAAATTGCAGGAAATGTTTTCGGCACCCTTCCCAGAAAGGCCGATTATCGGAATTTACTTTGGGCAGCGGTTTTTCGTAATTTATCATCAGACCTTTCCCAGCACACAGCAACAATGGGATTGCAGAATTCCGCCGTTGTCGCTGCAGACAATAATTTCCGGTTCCCGATTGCCGGTTTGCGGCCCCAATTGTCGCTCTCCGCAACGGCCCATGAGCTGCATGGCCGCTTCCGCTAACGGCGTAAGCCCCATAAAGTAGGCCTCTGAAAGCTGGCCGCCGGAAGTGTTCACGGGCATCCGCCCCCCGGGGCCGATGGTATTGCCCCGAAACCAGTCCTCCCCTTCGCCCGGCCCGAAAAAACCGTAATCCCGGAGCGTAATTTCCACCGTATAGGTAAAACAGTCATATATCTGACAGGCATCCACGTCCTTCAGCGTAATCCCGGCCATGCGAAAGGCCTCTTCCGAAGCTTTTTTCGCGCCGGTAGGACCGGTCATGTCCGGATTGTTCTCCGGCCTGAGAGAAGGATGGTGAGCCCCCAATCCCAGAACCACAACCGGCCTCTGCTTCAGATCCCGGGCCCGCTCCAGAGAAGTGAGAAGAACCGCCCGTCCGCCGTCGCTTACCAGACAGTTATCGGGCCGACGGAACGGCTCGACGATCCAGGAGGAATCTATATAATCTGCAAACGTCAGCGGTTTACCGTACTTCATCGCCCGGGGATTTCTGCAGGCCCATTGTCGCTGACCGACTGCAATGTGTTTCCAGGTCTCCGGACCGGTTCCGTGTTCATACATATCCCGTCGGGCCACCAGAGCGTAACTGCCTGCGGCGCCGAAATGGCCAAAGACCATTCCGTCACCGGAAAAACTTTCCAGCATGCCCAACAGGCTGTCACTGGAAGCCGCGTTGTGACCATAAGAAATCAGAACATAATTACACATGCCGGAATCCAGCGCAATAATTGCGTGCTGGAGCTGACTTCGTGAACAATTGGCGTCCTGATAAAGGTAACGGGGTGAAATCCCCAAATTGCGGGCCACCGTAAAGGCATCCACATCGGTTTCATCCGATGATGCGGGAAAATGACGATAGCAAATCAAACCATCCAGATTCTCCTTCTGCAGACCCGCGTCCGCCAAGGCGTTCGCACAGGCTTCCAGGTGAAAACTCAGAGAAGTCCTTCCGGGCACCCGTCCCTGAGGCGTATAACCTGTACCAACAACGGCATATTGCTTTCTCAGATGCAAAACCGGCTCCATGCTTCGGGCAATGAATAATAATACGCAGGCGTTCAGTATAATAGACAGTTAAGAAATATCATTAAAGCCGCAAACCTTTCACCATCTTCCGGGCGGTTTCTATGCCCGTTTGAACTGCCATATCCGAGTTCATATGCTGCCATCTCCCCCAGCGACCGATACCGAAAACATTATTACTTTCCGCCCATTCCCCTACTTTCCCCAGAATTTTGGGTTTATCCACTGTATTTAAAGGATAGGCATAATCATTTCTGTACCGCCAGCTGCTTTTCCCGGCTGCCCTCAGGCTATTGGTTTCCGTCCAGTGCCCCCGGCTGCCCTTACAAAAATTATTTCTGCACAGAATTCGATGGTAGGGAAGGCGCTCATCCGGATGATAGATCCAATGCGCCGCAGAGGGAATGGTCTTTTCATAATAATCAACATCAATGGAAATATAACGCAATTTATGAATACACTCTTCAATGGGAGCCGGCAAATCCGCCAATTGAAGCCACTGGGGCCAGGGAATAGTCGTAATGATCTTGTCCGCCCGAAAACTTTCATTGATAACCCGTTTTGCAATATCCACGCTGGTAACGGGAGTCAACAGCCGCAGTTGACCGCTTAACGCCTCCCCTATCCGCCGCCACACCTCCCCGAATCCATACGCCCTCGGATACAGAAACACTTCATGCGCGGGTATTTTCCCCGACGGCTTTTTCTCCAGGCAGGATTGCAATACCTCTCGGAACGAAAGATCAGGCAACTTCTCGAGCCAATACGTTCCCAATTCCATGAGGTCAATCGACCATAACTTGCGATTATACGGCAGCATATATTCTTCCGCTATACACTTTCCCAGTTTCCAGTATATCCAATCCACAAAAGAATTCGGCTGCGGAAGCCCCTGCACGCATCCGGATTGAGCCATTGATTCCAGAAAATCCAGCTGATCATCAAGGGGGAATTGCCACAAATTGGCCTCCAGCGGATAGTCGAGCTTGGTCCCCCGAATACAGATCTTGGAGATCCGTTGACATTCGTACCATTCGTGGCGGGGCATAAATCGAAACAAAAAATCAAGCGCAACCTTGTTGTTTGTGTCAAGAAAGTGTCCGCCTCCCATATCAAGGGGCGCTCCATCGACGTTCCGGCTTCGGCAAAGTCCCCCGGGAACCGACTCTTTTTCAAGAATTAAAAACGAGGTCTCACCCAGATCCATGAGCGTCCCCGCAAAACCTAATCCCGCGGGACCCGCACCCAGAATGACATATTTGTATTGTTCCATATAGATACGAACTGATCTTTCATTACGTAAATACCGCGCCTGGATTTTCTACAACTGTCATAAAAAACAGGAATTGCCCCAAAATACAACCACAGAAAAACAGCAGTAGAAAAAGCGACGGCAAAGGGGCTCAGAAAAGTGGTGCAACGGCCGGGTAAAATGACATATCGGTCAATTCCGTTTTTATTTTTCTGCGACCAACCGCGGCGGCGGAACGAATACCTCCCGTTGACCGGTATGCACCAGGCGGGCGGCGTTTTCGGGGCAATGGTGGGCGCACAAGCCGCAACCAATGCATTTTT
>CAZWCS010000172.1:3665-6519 GCA_964632805.1 uncultured Desulfobacterales bacterium | reverse complement strand
CGGCGGGGAACCGGTTCCCATGCTGCTGGCGCCCATCCCGGCCACGCAGAAAGCCTTGAAACGGGCCGGTAAAACCATTGATGACATGGACGTCATCGAGCCCAACGAAGCCTTTACCTCCCCGTTGTTGCAGTTTGCCGACGAGCTGGGGTATGACCGCATGGATGAGCGCATCAACCCCACCGGCGGGGCCGTAGCCCTGGGCCATCCCATCGGCGCTTCCGGGGTGGTCTATTTTCAGGAGATGTGTCACCATTTAAAACGCATCAACGGCCGGGCCGGGGTACAGATGCTGTGCGGCGGCGGCGGCGTGGGCATCGCCACGGTGGTGGAACGGGTGTAATACAATTACAAATCAGGAATTAGGAAACGGATGTTATGCTCAGCCAGGAAATGACCGCGGTTATTGATTTTTTGCAGAACATGCAGGAGAAGGCGCCCCGGGAGGTAACCCCCCATCACCTGCGGGCCGGACTGGACCAGATGGCGGTGATGAATCAGCCGCCGGAAGACGGGATTTACGAACCGGTGGAGGCCGCCGGGGTGCCCGCGGAGTGGGTCTTTTTTGCCGATACTCCGGAAGATCGCGTTCTTCTGCACCTGCACGGCGGCGGGTATGTGGCCGGTTCCATCGACACCCATCGGGAATTTGCGGCCCATATCTCCCGGGCGACCCGGCACCGGGTGCTGCTTATCGACTACCGCCTGGCGCCGGAAAATCCCTTTCCGGCCGCTCTGGAGGATGCGGTGACCGCCTGTCACTGGCTTCTGGCCGAAGCGGGCTTTTCCCCGCAGCAGGTTGTTATTGCCGGAGATTCGGCCGGCGGCGGCCTGACCCTGGCTACCCTGCTGAAACTGAAGGAAGTCGGTGATCCCCTGCCGCGCGCGGCGGTCTGCCTTTCTCCCTGGACCGACCTGGCGGTCACCGGCGAATCGATCGAAGCCAAAGATGCGGACGATCCTTTTATCACCGCTGACGGCGTTCGGGCCATGGCACCCCTGTATGTGGACGGTTACGATCCCAAGAATCCTTTGATTTCCCCGCTTTACGGAGATTTTCAGGGCCTGCCGCCGCTGCTCATCCACGTGGGCGAGCGGGAGTGTCTGTTGGACGACTCGCGGCGGGTGGCGGTCAAGGCCCGACAGGCCGGGGTGGCGGTAACCCTGGAAGTGTGGCCGGAGCTGGTGCATGTCTTTCACCTGTTTGCGGCGGTCACCCCGGAAGGCAAGGAAGGTATCCGCAGAATCGCCGACTTTCTGGAAACAGTATAGCGAAAGGCGCAGTGCAAGAGGAGGAAAATCATGGAAGTCAATGAGGGAGTGATCGACAGATTCATCCGGCTGGTGATTGCCGTAGGTATTCTGGCGGCCTTTTTCCTGGGCAAACTGCCGGGCTACTGGGCTCTGCTGCTGATCGCCACCGGCGCTTTTTTCATGTCGGCGGTCACCGGCTACTGCCCGCTGTATAAACCGCTGGGCATTAATACCTGTAAAAAATAGCCCGCTGTTCGCATTTTTCTGTCATTGCGGGCCCCGCTTCCGGCGGACGAAGCAATCCCCGTCGCCCGTGGTTTTGTTGGAAATCGCGGAACCGGGGCAGTTTCCCGCTGCTTCTAAGCCGGATTGCAGAAATTTTTGTGCGGGGAAAGCACGGAAAATGATAACAGCAGGCAGAAACGGACCGCCTCCCTGAGAAGTGACCTGCCGGCCCGGTGCTGCAAAAATATAATCTGTTTTACCGTTTTCCGGGATGTGATCGATGAAAAACTTTTTGCTGCTGCTTTCCGTTCTGCTGATCGGCTGTGTTTCGGTAAAATCGCCGGCAGGGAAAAGCGGGAATTTGCCGGCGGCCGAAGCCTGTCCCGGCACCTGGGCCTACAACCGGAACGGCTATACGTTTGCCACCCTCCATATCCGGGCGGATCGCACCGCCTTTCTTAAAGGATACGGAAGTGTCGCTTTTTTTGACTGGGAGGTGAGCGGTTCCGGACAGATCGAACTCTATCTGAACAATCCGGACCGGCCCCGGGGGGCCATCGTGCTGTACGGAAGGCTCCATAACAACGATCTGCTGATAACCTTTCCCCATAAAAAAGAGATGACCTTTGTCAAGGCCGGCGGGCCAGAATCCGACGAGGTGCCGGAACCACCGGAAGAAAAGCTGATCCAGTCAAGCCCCGGACAGACAACACAGGTGCCGCCGGAAGATACCGGGCCCGTCGAAAAGACGGAACCCGCGCCGGAGGATTATCGGGCCCGGGTGCTGACAGGAAAAACGGAAAAAGAGATACAGGCGGCCGTTGACCGGTTTGTGGCGGAAAAACGGGAGTATGCCTCTCTGGTTATTTCGGACAGGCAGAACAAAATCCGGCGTCTTAATCTGCTGCTGTTTCCCCGGGCGCAGAAATACGAAATCGAAACCATATTGCTGTACGCCGGGGCCTATGCCCCGGACGGCCCTTCCCTGGCATATTCCCCGGACAAGCCGGCGGATGCTCTGCCGGAACAGGCAGTTCTGCAGCCCGCAGAAGAAAAGGCTTTGACGGATTTTCTGACAGCCAGCGGTCTGCAGCCGGAAAACGGCTATTTTTACCAGAAAGACCCGGCCACCGGCCAAGCCGGGTATTACCAGTATTACCTGGCGGCGTTTCTTCCCTATGAGGAGGCGGATACTCTGTATGACGCGGTGATGCTTTTCTGGGAAAAAATCCTGAACCGGAAAAACACGGAAATTCGATACCTCTATCCTGAAACGGAATAAAACCGTCCCTGCCCGTTCCCTGCGGCGGACTTATCCCGTTGCCGGCTGTTTCGTCCGGGGCCTCGACCTGCTCGGCATGCCGGCGGATCGAAC
>CAZWCS010000172.1:0-3655 GCA_964632805.1 uncultured Desulfobacterales bacterium | reverse complement strand
GCGGCTTCGGTCGTCGCGGCGGGGCAGGCTTGTTCCCGGCCGCCGGCGCGCCGTAGTCAAAGTTTTTTACCTTTCGCTGCTCCACCTCGGTCCCGATAACGCGCGTGATGGCCCGGACCATCTGGCGGTCTTCCCCGGTAATCAGGGTGAAGGCTTCGCCTTCCCGGGTTGCCCGGCCGGTGCGGCCGATGCGGTGAATATAGGCTTCCGGGGTGGCCGGAATGTCGTAATTGATGACGTGAGAAACCCGGGTGACGTCAATTCCGCGGGCGGCGATATCCGTGGCCACCAGGATCTGGTACGTTCCCTTGCGGAAACCGTCCATGGCGGCCTGCCGTTTGCGCTGGGAGAGATTGCCCTGCAGCGAGGCCGAGCGGAACCCCGCCCGGCTCAGTTTCCGCTCCAGGCTGACCGCCCGGTGCTTGGTGCGCGTGAACACCAGCACCGATCCGGCGGTGGTGTTCTGCAACAGATTGACCAGCAGCGGAGTTTTTAAATGCTGTTGTACCGGGTACATGGCATGGCTGACCGTTTCCGCCGGCGCGGTGGTGCCGATCCGTACCGTGACCGGCTTATGCAGAACATCTGCGGCCAGTCGCCGGACCGTGTCCGGCATGGTGGCGGAAAACAGCATGGTCTGCCGTTTTTGCGGCAGCCCGGCCAGAATTTTCCGGATATCCGGCAGAAATCCCATATCGAACATCTGGTCGGCTTCATCGATGACCAGCACTTCCAGCCGGGAGAAATTTACCGTCCGGCGGCCGATGTGGTCCAGCAGCCGGCCCGGACAAGCCACGACAATATCGGTCTGTTTCAGTTTCTGGATCTGGGGAGTAATCCCCACCCCGCCGTAAACCGTGGTGCTCTTCAGGCGGGTCTGGCGCCCCAGTTCGCGGATGGCCTGATGAATCTGTTCGGCCAGTTCCCGGGTAGGGGTCAGGATCAGCGCCCGGGGGGTCCGGGTCCGGTCTTTGGCCGCGGGGCGGTTGAGCAGCCGGTGCAGAATCGGCAGCACAAAAGCCGCGGTTTTGCCGGTTCCGGTCTGGGCCAGCCCCATGATATCCTGCTGTTTCATGATCGGCCCCATGGCTTTGGCCTGAATCGGGGTGGGGGCCGCAAAGCCTGCGGCCTGAATGCCTGCAATTACCGCAGGGTGAAAATCAAATGCTTCAAATTTCAAAATAATACCTTCTTTCTTTCCATTCTGTGTTCAAAAAAAAAGCCCCGGAAATATTCCGGGGCTTACGTACGTCTGTTTCAGTAATAACCAAGAACACTTTTGATTGCCGTAACCCTACAGGAGGAAAACCCCCCTGTCAAGCAAAATAAATCAACCCGCCGGATAAAAAGGCCGTCTTTGGCTTTCGTTTGTTTTTTTTGTTTTTTTGCGACCCGGTCTTTTGGCCGCTTTCTTCTTCCTTGCTCTCCTTGTGCCTGCAATATCCCCGTCGCTTAACCTTAGTTCCTCTCGGTCGCTGTCATAGCGTCTGTTGCTGTCATTGCGAAGGAGCGAAGCGACGGAAGCAATCCCGGCCGTCCTGCCTCTCAATTCTCAAATCAAAAATCAGGTTCTTTCTGCAAATCGATACCTGAAAAAATAATACCGGATTTTCTTTTACCAATTGATTGATTCGTACTTTTCTTTGCGCGCCCAAAGAAAAGTACGCAAAAGAAAAGGCGCCCCGCAGCTTGGCCTGCGGCTTCCCTCGCAAAACGACCGCTGACGGCGCTGCCGGAAACTCGCCCCTCCTTTCGTCGGGGCTCAAACAGTCCGGCAGCTTCTCCCGTAATCGGCCGTTTTGCTCGGCTGCGCTGCACGGGACCTATCCGGGCGACTGCTCCAGCATACCATTATCGTTTTAAAAATAATTTTATAAAATGATTTTATCAGAAAGCCAAGGGAGTATATTCAGAGGTACTCATTTCCCGGAAGAGCCAAATATCAGAAAATAATCCTCCACCTTTGACCGGATATGTCATACCTCCGTGTTACAGTTTAATGGCAACGGCTTTGTAAAATCAGCCGGAATATGATATGAAAAATTGCGAAGTAATCACAATATGCGTCAGGGGATAATCTCGATATCAACCAGATTGTTTAATGCGAGATTTTTTTAGAGGAGTAGTCAAGGTTGCCTGCTTATTACAAAAATCGGTTAGATGATTTTTTAGCGGACTCGGATTATTCGATTCTTGGCGTTCTTAATACTCAATATGCAAATGATGGGTACTATCAATTATTGGGAACCCAGAGCAAGTCTTGGGAAATATCACTACCGATAATTCGAAAAGTACTTACCCAAGTTTCCCAAGTGCTGCCGGCTTCCAGAGATTGGGGAATTCTGCTCGAGTATCCTTTATATCGTTTGCGCAAACGTATTGATCTGGTAGTCATCGGCGATTTTCAAATATTTATAATTGAATTTAAGGTTGGCGCCAAAGAAGTAGAAAAGGCAGACATCCGGCAAGTAGAGGAGTATGCCTTGGATTTGCGAGATTTCCACGGAGCATCCCACAATCTTCCACTAATTCCTATCTTGTGTTGTACAGAATTACCTGTAGATGATCCATTTCAAAAATTTTTTGAACAAGTGCAGCCAGTTCGCGCGGTTTCCAAGGTTGGCCTTGCTGATGCCATTTTAAGTTCATATCCGCAGAAAGCTTCTCAGCCAATTGAGTGGAGCCAATGGGAACAGTCATCTTATGAGCCAGTACCAACAATTATTGAGGCGGCCACAACGATTTTTGCTGGCCATAGCGTAAAGGAAATTTCCAGATCAGATGCAGATAATTTACTGTTTTGTTCCCAAGAAGTTGTGCGACTTATTGCCAACACAAAAGCAGAAGGGAAAAAACGAATCATTGTAGTTACCGGTGTGCCAGGGGCGGGGAAAACATTGGCTGGTTTAAACATAGTCCACTCCACAAAAGAAGAAGGGTGGGAAGATGGTAAAGTGGTATATCTTTCAGGAAACACCCCCTTGCTTCTTGTAATTCGCGAAGCTCTTGCCCAAGATGAAAAGCGTCGATCAATACAAAATGGCAGTAATCGGAGAATGGGAGAGATCCGCCATAACCTAAAGACGCGAATTCAGCACATTAATGATTTTCTAAAAGAGTATTACCTCCATGACATAGAGAGACCTCCTTTTGAACATGCGATTGTTTTTGATGAAGCCCAAAGAGCCTGGGATCATAAACAGGGGAAGAAAAAGTTTCAAAGAGATGCCTCAGAGCCTGAGTTGTTGATGAAAATTATGGACCGACATTCTCCTGGATGGTCAGCAATTGTCTGTTTGGTTGGCGCAGGGCAAGAAATAAACTATGGTGAGCCGGGAATGAAACAGTGGGGTGAAGCAATTGCGAAGGACCCCTCTTGGGAATTAATAACACCTGCCAATGCTTTGAAGGGCCTGAGGGGTACAGCCGGAACGGCTCTATTTCCCGAGTCAATCCCTCATAATATTAAAATTCAAGAAAATGATAAGCTTCATTTACAAGTTCCTCTACGTTCATACCGTTCTGAGCGCGTCAGTGATTGGGTGGATGCTGTTTTGGAAAATCGTCCCGATGATGCAAAACAGATCTCAAAAGAATTGGGCCGCTTCAGACATTTTAATGGGTACCCCCAAGATGTTGTGTGCACAGGGCTTTG
>CAZWCS010000171.1:0-6658 GCA_964632805.1 uncultured Desulfobacterales bacterium | reverse complement strand
CCAGATATACTGCTCCACTTCGATCCACAGGGCATGGCCGACCAGCCCCAGGGACACGCCCCGGTCGATATGCGCCAGGGCTTCCGCCACCGTGGCCTTGCGACCGATCCGGCGTTCTTCCAGCACCCGGGCCCCGCGACCGATGAAAATGCAGCCGAAATCCCGGGGATAATCTTCGCATTTCTGAGCATCCCGGCAAATGCACCGGTGCATGATGGTAATATAGGAGGCCTCCCGCACGGCCTTTTTCATCAAGTCCACCGGCAGGACCACATTTTCGGCCTGGTCGGTGATCTGCTCATTCAGATTCAGCAGCACCCCTTTGGTAAATTTCTTGCGGTCCGGCCGCATATGCATGAGAAATTCGTAAAAATAATTCAGACCCGGATACCGTTCCAGACGGCTGCCGGCAATAATCACCTTAAAGAACTTCAGCACCGTCGTCCAGGTGCCCGGCCGCACGGCGGTTTTGCTTTTGATCCAGTTATGAATTCCCAGGCCTTTTTTCCGATGTTTAAAGGTATATGTTTTCACGCCGTTTTTTACTCCACCCAGTTGATGCGCGGCTGCTCCCGCCGGACAATGTTGTCCACCTGACCGGCGGGATACCCCAGCGTCAGGGAAGTGATAATCTTGAAGGGATCATCCAGGCCCAGGACATCTTTGACAAAGCGCCGGTCTTTGCCGAAATTCACCCCCTTGATAAGGCTCACCCAGCAGGTGCCCAGCCCCAGGGAATGGGCCGCCAGGACCATATTCTGCCCGCAGATGCCGGTGTCCAGCTCCGGTGAGCCGATGGCCCGGCGGTCCGCCGCCAGGATGATCAAGGCCGGGGCCCGGAAAAAGGTGCGGTATTCCGGATCACTGGAAATGGCGTTAATGCCGCCCAGGACGCGCTGGTCCACATCCCCCGGGGTAAACCGGGAAAACACGTAATGCAGCGCTTTTTGCCATCTTTTGGGACGGGCGGTCTTGTCGCCGGGCACTTTCTTGTCGATCCAGGGCTCCGGCATGAACATCTTCGGATACAGCCGGGTGTTTTTTTTGCATTTCTGGTCGATTTCCTCGATGATGTCGGGATTGGTGACGGCCACAAACTTCCAGGGCTGATTGTTGCCCGCCGAAGGGGCAAACCGACCGGCCTCGATGACCCGGGCCACCAGCTCCCGGGAAACCGGCTTTTTCTTGTATAAACGAATACTGCGCCGTTCATAAACGATCCGCTCCGTTTCGGTCAATTGGCCTTTATAGGTTGCATAGTCCGGTTCACCGTCCAGACAGAGCGGATCCGGCAGGGTCTTGCCGTTGTTGAAAAGGTCTTTGTTTTTCCAGAAACCTTCTTTAACCCGGTAATTTCCGGCAATGGTGATGGCCTTTTCCGGGCAGGCCGCAGCGCAATTCTGGCAGCAGATACACCGGAAATGATCGTAGCGCTCATTGGGCCGGGCTTTTTTGTTCTCGTCCAGCATCAGCAATTGAATGGGGCAGCTCCGGACACAACGGCCGCAGCCGGTGCACTTTTCTTCCTCCAACTGAAAAAGGGGAAATTCGGTTTGCTCCGGAAAACTGATATGCCTGTGTTTGTCCAACATTTTCAACCCCTCCTTGCCCGTTATTGGTAGGTTTTTTCCAGAAACTGTGTCTTTTTGGTAGCCCGCTCCAGGGTCCCCGGTTCCAGCCAGGTAATGGCCGGATTGACCTTGAGCAGGGCCTTCATTTTGGCCTTTACCTTTTCCTCAAGCGCCGGCAGATCTTCTGTGCGGACCTTGTCTGCAAATTCCACTTTCAGCTTCAACGGCGGCACCACCCGGGGCGGCGGTTCCTCCAGCACAATGCGGAAAGCCCCGGTCAGCGCTTCCGGAAAAGAATGAATAACACCTTCCACCGCCGCCGGATAAACCGGGACCCCCTTAACTTTCAGCATATCATCGGCCCGGCCCACGATTTTGTACCGGAAACCGCTGCGGCCGCAGGGGCAGGGATCGGTAAACACCTGGTGAATGTCATTCAAGGTAAAACGCATATCAAACCAGACGGCCCCTTCCGGGCTGAGAGAGGTGGCCGCCATCAGGCCGGTAGCCCCGTTTTCCAGGGGCACGGGCTTCCGGGTATCGGGATCAATCAGTTCATAATAGGCAAAATCGTCGGCCAGCCAGTGCATGCCCTGATAAATGGGGTGATCACAGGAACAGCCGTAGCCGCCCCCGCCGTCAAAGACTTTGGCCCCGTATTCCCGTTCCAGCTTTTCCCGGACCTCCGGAATGCCGGCCCCGGGCTCGGCTCCCAGCATCAATATTTTGATGCCCAGCTCCCGAATGGGAACATTTAAGACTGCGGGGCAGCGTTCGATCAGATGCAGGGCCAGAGAAGGAGTGCCGGTAAAGATATTGATTTTGAAAAGCTGGAGAAACTGCAGAATTTTTTCCGTGCCCGCTTCCGCGCCGATGGGAACAATGCTGACCCCGGGGAACTTCTGGAGCCACAGAATCTGCGGGGTACCGGCGGCGTGCATGGAAAGCCCGAAACAAAGCCCCACCCGGTCGCCCGGGCGGATCCCCATGCGCCAGGCCACCCGACAAAACAACTCCTGCATGTCCTTGATGCCGGCATGAAAATTGGGATAGGGCGTGGGGATGCCGGTGGTGCCGGAGGTGGTGGTGATCAGGTATAAATCGTCCATACGCTGCCGGCCGAACAGTTCCGCCATGAGCCGGTCCATATCCAGGCCGATTTCTTCAATGGCCGCCCGGATATCTTCCTGACCGGCCACCGGTATGGCGGCGGCAAAATCATCAAAAGTTTGAATATCTTCCGGTTTAACCCCGACTTTCTCAAATCGTTTCCGGTTAAAGGGGGTGTTTTCATACTGCCATTTCAGCGCGGTTTGCAGTTTCTCCAGTTGCAATTCCCTGATTTCCGGGGTGTTCAGACGGGGTTCGATGTCCATATTCCAGTACGGGCGATTGGCGTCGGTGAGCTTCATGGTTTTCTCCTTGCAATTCATACTCATCAAAACATTTCATAAAATATCCGGACTAGCGCTTCAAGACATGGTAGGCCATGGCCGCGCCGTCAATTCCCAGAATACCGCCACCGTTCTGGGTCATCCCGATTCGCGGCCGGGAGGGCACCTGCCGCGGGCCGGCAGTGCCGCGCAGCTGGCAAACCACCTCGTGGATCTGGCCCAGACCGGTGGCCCCGATGGGGTGTCCCTTGGAGGCCAGGCCGCCGGAGGTATTGGTGGGTATACGCCCCTCGATTTCCAGATACCCTTCTTCAATCCATTTGGCCGCCGCCTCGGAAGGGCAGATTCCCAGTTCCAGCAGGGTAATGATTTCCGAAGGCGAGGTGGCGTCATGAACCTCAATCACATCCACATCTTCGGGTCCGATGCCGGCGGTTTCAAAAGCTTTTTGCCCCACCCGCCGGGTCAGGGTGTCCTCCATATCATAGCCCAGTTTGCCGCTGCCCACCACGGAAGCTTCAATCCAGACCGGCACCTGGCCGGTCAGACGGGCGGCCTTTTCTTTGCTGCAGATAATCACCGCGGCCGAACCGTCCGAAACCGGAGAACACATCATGCGGGTCAGCGGGTAGGAAACCTCGCCGGAATTTAACACCTCTTCCAGGGTAACCTCTTTCCGATAATGGGCGTTGGGATTGAGAGCGCCGTTTTTATGGGATTTAACGGAAATTTGCGCAAAATGCTTCTGGGTCAGCCCGTAGCGTTCCATGTAGCGCCGGGTGACAAAGGCGTACATATCCATAAAAACGCTCTTTTGCTTGCCGGCGCCCTCGGAAAACACCTGATCTGAAATGCCCAGGTGTTTCTGAAAGTCAATCATATATTGTTCACCGCTTTCAATATCCGTGGCTGTTCCCAGGGCCATATAGGATTTCAGACGGTTTTCATCATACAGTTTTTCAAATCCCACCACCAGCACGCAGTCATACAACCCCGCCCCCACAGCTGTCCAGGCCAGGTTCAAGGCGGAGGAACTGCTGGCACAGGCGTTTTCCACATTGTACATGGGAATGGTGTCAATCCCCATGGCGCTCAAGGTAACCTGGGCCTTGATCTGCTCCTGGCCGGTCATCAATCCCGGGGCGGCGGAACCGACGTAAGCGGCTTCCAGCCGGCCGGATTCCAGCCCGGCATCTGCCAGGGCCGCTTCCACAGCCCCTTTCACCAGCTCTTTAATTCCTTTTTCCGGGTGCCGGCCGAAAGGGGTCATACCGGCGCCGATAATAGCAACTTCCCGCATGGATTTTCTCCTTGTTTATTCAACGCATTGTCAAATCAATACCGACCGGCAGCGGCCACAAGCCATTGCCGGCGCTACAACTCCAGGTGCAACTCGGCAAAATAGTCCTGAATACTTTCCCGGGGCGGCTCCGCCAGTTCCAGCCGGATGAACGACTGCGGACATTGGGCGGCACAGATACCGCAGCCGAGGCAAAGAGCCCGGTTTACGCGGGCCAGACCGTCCGGGTTGGAAATGGCTTCCACCGGACAGGCCCGGCTGCATATCCGACAGGCACCACAGGCCTGACCGGCGGCGGGGGATATCCGCGCTTTCCAGCCGGCGGAACGAAAACGACGCCGCATACGGGGGCTGGCGTTGCGGGCCAGCTTCAGGGCGGAACAACAGCAGGGGCAGCAAAAGCATATCTCCAGAAAGCGGTGCATGTCCTCATCCTGAATCCCCCAGACATACTGCTCCACCTCCACCCACAGGGACTGGCCGATAAGTCCGGCCGCCACACCACGCTCAATGTGCGCCAGGGCTTCTGCCACCGTTGCTTCTCGGCCCCGGCCGGTCCGAACCACAGCCCTGGCCCCCTTCCCGATAAAAATACAGCCCAGATCCCGGGGATAATTTTGACACTGGTAGGCTTCCCGGCAGATGCAGTCGTGCATGATGGCGATACAGGTGGCCTCGGACACCGCTTTTTTCATAAGGTCCACCGGCATGACTACATTTTCCGCCCTTTCCGCCAGCTCTCTGTTGAGATTCAGGACCACGCCCCGGGTAAATTTTCTGCGGTCCGGCCGCACCTGCATCAACAGCTCGTACAGGTAGCCCAGCACGGGATAACGCATCAGCTTGCTGGCATCGATCAAACGCCGCAGCGCTTTGGCGTCGGCCTCCCGGCGACCGTCCGCCTTGAAAGCGGTTTTGCGCTTCAGCCAGTTATGCAGCCCCAGGCCGCCGGTTTTGGGTTTAAAAGTGGCCTGTTTCATGAAATCCTTTCTGCCGGTGCTTATATCTGAACATAGGAAAGCATCCGTTTTTCCACATCCGCCGTGGCCTGGGGATTGGCAATGGTAATTTTCACCGCCTGTTGCGGGCAATGGGCGGCACAGCGGCCGCATCCCCGGCATTTATCGGTATGCACCGCCCGCCCGTTTTCAATATAAATGGCGTCCCAACCGCAGTATTCAAGACATTCCCCGCAGCCGGTGCAGGCCTCGGTGATTTCCAGTTGAAAGCCTTCCACCCGCGGCATGACCTCATCGAGCTGCTCGGCGGGCATATACTTATAGCCCCGCATCATGCAGCAGCAGTGACAACAGAAACAGATGGAAAGCAATTTGTTGCGGTCGGGTATCAGAAAAGCATCATTGTCAAACCGGACTTTGCCGGTCAGGGGCACCAGCCCGGCGGAGATGGCCCGGTCCACATGGGCATGGGCCTGTCGCCGGGTCACCGGTCGTCTCATGTTCTCCGGAAATTGCAGGGCGGAATCGCCCATGAACATGCAGCCGATGTCGATGGGATGGTTTTGGCAACCATGGCCATAGCGACAGGCACACCGGTCCATGATGACAATGGTGTCGGTCTGCTCGATGAGATTATGGATGGTCTGCGGCAGGATTTCCTCCTCTTTATAATGGACCTGCCGGTTGACCGGCAGGTAGGTGATGCTGTTTTTGCGGGGATTGGTCCAGCTGAACACCCGGCGCAAGCCTGGAATCTTACCTATTTTAAAACCGGTATCAATGCCCTTTAAGGCCATTTTTACCGACCAGCGGTATTTCAAAAGCAGGGCCACCAGCGACTGGGCCCACTTTTTGTTTTTGGGCCGTTGGCGGGCTTCCAGAAAACTTTCAAAAGCCTGCCGCGAGGTATATCGGGGTGTCCAGCCGGTCGCTTCTTTGAACCTGGCGTTGCTGGAAAAAATGGTATGGCTGGCCAGAATCACCCAGCCGGAACTGGCCGGCAGCAGGCGCAGTTTGAAAGCCAGGTCAGCGGCCGGCTTCAACACAAAAAACGGCAGGGGCAAAATTTTCACCCCGGCCATGCGGAAGCTCCAGCGCGAAGAAACGGCATCATCCGCACCCACATTGTAAATGCCCGGCAGATCATGGGTTAACGCCAGATGCAGGGCCCGGCCCAGGTCTTCTTCATGGATATAGTGAATATGCGAATTGGACCCCACCGGCAGGGCGGTGGCCGGCATGTCATAAAGACGGGCAAACATGTTGGTGGTGTGCGGGCCGAAAAGCAGCGCCGCCCGGATAATGGTCAAGGTGATCTCCGGATGGGAAGCAAAAAAGGCGCCGGCAAAGGCTTCTACTTCCACTTTGCTTTTGTTATAATACCTGAATTTTGCACGTAACTTCCCGCTAACGGCCTTTCGGCCGAATAAAAAT
>CAZWCS010000170.1:0-6662 GCA_964632805.1 uncultured Desulfobacterales bacterium | reverse complement strand
CAAGTTTCATTTTTTTCTTCCCCCTAATTGTTTTTAACGCCTTCAATCCCGTAGAAAAAGCCAACTACCGCCTCAAAGTGCAGCATAAAGGCTGTAAAATCTTCCTGGGTTTCGATATTGTTTACATTATTTATAATAAATTGTTTGAACTCTTTTGGAATTCTGCCGGATTTTGAAGGGTTGGCGGCATACTCCGCTTTGGATTTGACCATTTTGATCAAAGGTTTGGCCGGATCAAATCCTTTGGCTGTGATTTTTTTTTCCAATTGCCGGAATTCACCGAAGAATTTTCTTAACTGAGCAGAAGACAAGAGTTGCTCCGTCTTTTTTTCTTTTTTTTTGGTTTTTTGATTAAAAAATTCTTTCATTCTGACAAAGCTATTGGCAATTTCTCTTGCCTCCTGGTCAAGCAGTTCGGGACGAATGTTTCCTTCATTGTCTCGGTAGGTTCCCATTTTTACCCTCCTTATCTGGTTTTGCGATTCAAATTCATGGCATAGAAAAGCGGGATATGCAGGTTTTCCAGCTTAGGGTTTTTCGTCATGCCAACGGAAAATATATCGTAAAGTAAGGCCAGTTCTTCTTCATTGCCTCCCTTTTCATCCCGGATGTTTCTGGCGATATCGTAATGGGCATGGGAAAGATATACGCCCGATTTTACGTTTTTTATACTGTCCGCGTGAAACTGCTTATACATTTTATGATACTTGAATAACCGGTATAGAAAGGCGCTGCTGAAACCGGTCCGTTTTTTTTCCGTTACTGCTTTGTCGAATTTTTCGCCCAGATTGATCAGTTCTTGAAATTCTCCCCATTCAAGGGATTGTCCCAGAAAACGGACCGCGTCTTTTCCCCGTCCGCCTCGTTCAAATTTTTTGGCATCTTCCAGTTGTGCTTCCACCTGCTCCGCAGCTTTTCGCACCGGCAAGCGGGGTTTGGCTGGCAGAATGCCCGCGGAAAGTGTGATGTCCGGGTTGTGCGCGCAAAAATCGGCGAACTTTTCCCGAAGATCAATGGCAAAGGAAATGATGGTATTCCAGGGGCCGATGAGAAACAGGTCGTCGCCGCCGGCAAACACGACATAAATATCCGGATACTTGTTTTTTATATGTTCCACAAGATAACCGGAAAAAAAGAGATCTATCATTCTGGAAAGATTGGCCAGCCGGGAAACAGAAAGTCTGTCGCCCAGGCCCAGGCTGAAAATAAAGCCCAGATTGTCCACGTCTGCTTTTAAGAAGCCAAGCAGGGGGCGGCCGGTCAAACCTTCGCCTTTAGGCTGTTTACGGGATTTCTCCGCGATCAGAGAAAAGGTTTTGGTGTCGCCTGCATCAAAGCTTGTTTCCTCATTTTCAGCTTGTTTTTTAATGATGTCGAACCAGTCTTTATCGGCCATTTCTTCTTCGGTAATGACGGGCGTATACCTGGTAATGCGCGAAACCGGAAACCGGTTGTCGGATTCAAAAGTTTCAATATAAAGACAACGGTCAAGCTGTTTTGGCGGCCCATCTTTCAGGCTGAGGCATATATTGTCAAAAAGAGGGACCTCGCCCTGATTTGAATACATCATATAGGCTTTTTGGGGTAGATTGGCGCCGATGCAGGCGATTTGCTGATAACAGGTCTGGCAGATGTCAAGGCCCTGTTCTTCGTCCCGGTTAAAGGCCTGTGTGGCCTCCGGATCTACCGCATGGATCCCGCAATAACGGCAGTTGCCGCCCTCCCGTTCGTCGTAACCAGCCTCCTCGACCGGCCCTTGGTTAAAGGTTGCATTCAGTTTCTTCAGTTTGGCGCGGTTCAAGGCATCGCTGGCGTCATCCAGTTTTGCCTGAAATTTTTCCAGGGTAAAGTCCTGCTGGGTTAAACACACATCCCAGTTGAGGGGAAGGGTAAGCAATCCTTTCATGTGGCTGCGGAAATGGGTTTGTATATCAAGATTGAATGTTTCCAGTTTCTGTCTTATGCGCGGGGTGTTCGGGAGCAGGATCAGAAATTTGCCGCCAGTGTCAATCAGCCGGCAGACTGAATGCAGACCGGTACGTTGCTGGAGCGACAGAATAACTGATCGGGTGAGGGTCTGCAGATATACGGAGCGGGCACGCAGCAGTTTTGCCAGGCCTTTTCCCGAATTTTTGTTGATGTCAAAAATGTATTTCTGAATCCCGGATAGATCGCCATTGAGGAGAATAAACTTTTCTTCGGTATCATTTTCCTGCGGTGGTGCGCCCTTTTTTGCCTCCTGCTGATAAACGAAAAGCGCCTGCGCGATGCCGGCGGTGGTGAAACTGTGATCAAACAGGGAAATATCAGCCAGGGTGCCATAGGCAGAAGACGGAATCGCCCAGAGATATTTTTCCAGCAAGGCAACCAGGCTTCCCAGATACAGGTGAAAGGGAAGCTGCTTGTCAAGCTGATGGGTTTCCAGCAGAAAATCCTCAAACAGGGCTGCATATTCGTCCGCCTTCTCCAGCGGTTTGCCGGTTTCCGGAAAAATATGTTTTGTGGCAGTATCGAGTTGTTCCAGGTGGTAAAAATATTGTCCGGGCGGTTTGAATTCGTGGTCAAGAAGTTCGATTTCATCAAAAATGGAGATCAGCCGGCTTTCCCTGAAGTTTGGGGAGGCTTCGCTGTCTTCTGTCTTGATTCTGTCAGTCCCGGCGCTTAGCCGGTCTGCAATGGCAATACACATCTCCATGCAGTTGTCTGGATGGGGATTGTGGTGAATGGCAGCCAGCCGGGCGATTTCCGATTTTGCGTTGACCAGGCCATCCGGCAACGGAAGCTCATAATCAATGAAATAGTCCGTATAAAGGCCATGCCAGTGAGATGACTGTCCTTTGTATGATGGCAGATAGTCACTTTCTAAGTCTTTTGAGTAATGATGTCTGGCCCGCTGGGCGAATTTTCCGATATCGTGCAGTAAGGCGGCCAATACGATTTTTTCAAGCGTTTGATTTTCCGGCATTGTTGATACCTCCGGGTTGTCCGTTTTTTATATCTTATTATGAAGCTTTTGGCGTATTGATTTCAACCTTCGCAACGTTGCTGTTTTTTTGTCATGTCATCGGCGTTTTGAATAATTATCCGCTGTTTATCGATGGTCAGGCCGTAGCGTTTGTCCGGTTTGCGGCCGGTGGCGCGGATTTCCAGGGCGGCGGCGGTGTGCGGCCCGAATTTGTCCCGGATCTGTTTGTTGATTTTGCTTTTATAGGAGTTGAAGTTCTCCGGGGTCAGGTTGGCTATGCCGGAGGTGCTCATTTCTTCTGGTTGAAAGCCGGGCCGGATTTTTTGATAAAGGGCCGTGATCTGGTTGTGGTTTTCCATCACATCAGCGGTTTCCCGAAAACATTTCCGGCAGTCTCCGCATTCCGGGCGGTCTTCGGGGCAGCTGATTTTCAGGATTGCGAAAAAAGCGTACAGGGCGAAATGGGCGGGCATGAGGTCCAGCTCCAGGTGGCGGTAGATGATTTTGCGCTGGGAAAAATCCAGAATCAGGTCGGGCGGGGTGTGCGGGGCGAAAGCGGAGAGGATGAGGTCGCCCGGGGCTTCCGGTTTTTGCAGGTATTCCGGGGGAAGCAGTTTCCGTAAAGACAGCAGGGGCATTTCCACCAGGTTGATTTCGGCATACCGGGTCTCTTTATAATAGGGCTGTCCCTGGGCGTCGCGGAGCTGGATCATGGCCGATTCCGGCGGGGGGTAATAAAAATCCGGACTGCTTTCGAACTCCGGGGATACCAGTACATGATAGAGCCGGTCCTGCGGCCGGCCGTAAAGCTGGGCGGCCAGGGTGAGGCAGGCGCTCATGGTTTTGCGGCCCCCGGCAATGGAAAAGTATACGGCGGTGTCGGGCCGGCTGGTAAAATAAAAGGCCTGTTCCAGGCATTGGTGCAAAAACCGGTTGTTGTCTTCGGTGGTGCGCAGATCGGCAATGGCGGCGCCGGATTCGTCGGAGATGATATGGATGTTGGCCGGGCGGAAGTCGATGGTGCCGGGATTGAGAGCGTAGTCTGTCAGATAGCGATAAAACATGCCGTTGCCGTTTCCCAGCAGTTCGGCGTCGATCTGTTTTTTACCCGCGCCGGTGGTGATCACATGAACCGCATCCACCGGTTGTTCCCGCTGATGCAGCGCATACAGGGTTTCGGTGATGATTTGCGGGCTTAACCCGATAACGGCCAGTAAAATGTGTTGCATGTTCATTTCCGGGGGAAAGGAAGCGCAGGCCGATTCTTTGGTGATGATTCCGGCATCATTTTTTCAAGCGGCCCATTTCAAGTGGTCCAGGCAACCCTCCCAAGCGATGTTTTTGCCCATAAAACGCGCATTCATAATATCGGTATCATATTTTTTTCTCAATGACAATAATGCGATCCGGATACTTCCGTCCGTATCAAAATTATAAATGTATTGCTTGGATCTGTATTTACTTGTATAGGGAAGATGGCCGAAAATCCGGCGGATCAGCCGGGGATAGGGCGGCCCGGAAGGGTTCCGGGAACCTGTTATTTCCGGAAGGCCGGAGACCATTGGATGAAAACCCGGAAAATATTACATCTGCTCAGTCAGCGGCCGGATTCCACCGGCAGCGGCATCTATGTGCAGGCCATGGTCCGGGAGGCCGCCGCCGGCGGTTATGAAAACTGTCTGGTGGCGGGGCTGGGGCCGGATACCTGTGAAGGAGCGTCCTGTATTTCCCCGGACCGGTTTTTTCCCGTGGGTTTCGGCAGGGGGGATATCGCTTATGCGCTTCCCGGCATGAGTGATATCATGCCTTACGAAAGCAGCCGTTTCTGCGATCTCTCCCCGGCGGCGCTCGAGGCCTATGAAGCGGCCTTTGCCGACCGGCTGCGTTCCGCGGTGGGGCGCTTTTCCCCGGATATTATTCACAGCCATCACCTGTGGATTGTCAGCGCCCTGGCCCGCCGGCTGTTTCCGGAGATGCCCCTGGTTACTACCTGTCACGGTACCGACTTGCGGCAGTTCCAAAATTGTCCGCATTTGCAGGAGCGGGTTCGGGCGGACTGCGGCCGACTTGACGGCATCATGGCCCTGAGCCGGGAACAGAAGGAGGATATTGCCCGGCTTTACCGGATCGCCCCGGAAAAGATCACCGTGGTGGGCGCCGGGTATAATCATCATCTGTTTTACCGGGCGCGCAAACCGTTGCCGGAACCGGTGCAACTGCTTTACGCCGGCAAGTTGTGCCTGGCCAAGGGCCTGCCCTGGCTGTTGCGGGCTCTGGAGCACTTTTGCGCGGAGGGCAAGACGTGTCCGGCCTGGCAACTGCACCTGGTGGGCGGCGGCAGTGGCGCGGAAAAAGAGTTATGCCTGGAACTGGCCGGGAAGCTGGGAGACAGGGTGCGGGTGTACGGGGCGTTGGAACAAACGGAGCTGGCCCGGATCATGCGGCAAGCCCATATTCTGGTGCTGCCGTCCTTTTTTGAGGGCCTGCCGCTGGTGCTTCTGGAAGCGCTGGCCAGCGGCTGCCGTCTGGTGGTAACCGCTCTGCCGGGAACCCGGGAATTGTTCGATCAGCTGGAGACCGATCTGATTGCCCGGATCCCGATGCCGCGTTTGCAGGGTATTGACCGGCCCTGCCCGGAGGCGGAAGCCGGTTTTGAACAGCATCTGGGGCGGGCCCTGGTGCGGCAGATGCGGGCGGTGGCCGATGATGGCCCGGATAATGAGAGCAGGGCGTGGGCCCCGGTTCAGAAGCTGCTGGACACCTACACCTGGGCCGGCATATTCGGGAAAGTAGCGGCGGTGTATCGATCCGCCCTGGAAACGCCCCGGAAGCGTTTTCCGCCGGTGTAAATGCGCCGGGAAAATTTGCGGACCCGTTGATATTGACACGATGTGCGCCGTGTAGTACTATCTGTTTTTTACGGGAATTGGAATCGGTAATAATAATACGCCGCTGGCCAACAAGGACGAATTGCTATGGACAAGGGGGCGGTTCTTTTTATCTGCAAGCGCAATGCGGTGATCAGTCAGATGGCCGAGACCCTGGCGAGGCACCTGGCCCCGCCGGGGGTCGCCGTTTTCAGCGCCGGCGTTACGCCGGATGAGGCGCTTCATCCCCTGACCCTGGAAACCATGCAGAACTGCGGCCTGGATGCCTCCGCCCAGTACCCCAAAAACGTCGGTGACATTAAAGCCCTGCGGTTCGATCTGGCCATAACCCTGTGTGCGTTCGCCCGGGAAGATTGCCCCGCTATCGCCGGTTCGCCGGTCACCGTCCATTGGAATCTGGAAGATCCCTCCGTTTTTGCGGACAAACCGGAAGCGGCCCGGGAGGCCTTTCGGGAAACGGCGGCGGAACTGGAAACGTTGATTACCGATCTGTTTTCCCGGGGGTATTTTTCCGCTTTTTCCACCTACAAGCACAATACCGACCGCATTATTGACAATCTTTCCGAAGGGGTCATGGCTCACGATCTGCACCGGAAAATCTTTTTTTTCAGCCGCGGCGCCGAGCGGTTGACCGGGCTTTCCGCCACCGAGGTTCTGGGAAAAGACTGTTACGACGTGTTCATTCCCCGCCTGTGCGGCGACAACTGTTCTTTCTGTGACGGCATGGACGTGGTCCCTTTTCAGAAAAAATGCTATTCCACCATTGTTCCGGAAATCCGGGGAGAACGCAAAGAACTGGATGTAACCGT
>CAZWCS010000169.1:0-6777 GCA_964632805.1 uncultured Desulfobacterales bacterium | reverse complement strand
GAGGAGAGCGCGCGTACCGCGCGGCCGGCTTTCAGGGCGTATGGTATCCTGCGGCCGGATCGTTTTACGCAGAGTCTCCGCGATGGTGATCAAGGCTTGATCACCGGCGGCATGGCCGTGGGTATCGTTTAAGGTTTTGAAATGATCCACGTCAAAAAAAAGAACACCAAAAGGCAATCCGTATCGGCGGAAACGGGAAAAAGCGCTCTCGATCTCCGATTCGAGATACCTTCGGTTCGGCAGCCGGGTCATGGAATCCAGCAGAACCAGTTCCTGCAACTCCTGAAGATGCTGTCGGCAATCTTTTTCGGAAAGAGTTTCCCGAAACAGTTGCAGCACCCCGACGATCTTTTGGCCGGCGTCCCGAAGCGCCACCTGCCGCACCTGTACCGGAACCCGGTGTCCCGCCTTGTGGTGAAGATAAACCGCCGCCTCCCGGGTCCGCCCATCGGTCATGGTGGCCGCCAGGGGGCACTGACTGTCACAGAGGCTGCGGCCTTCGGCGTCCACATGAATCAGAATATTATCGGCGCAAGATTTTCCGTCAACTTCCGCCGGAGTAAAGCCGGTAATGGTTTCCGCAGCATGGTTCCAGAACAGAATGCGCCGGTTCCGGTCAACGATATAGGCGCCGTCAAACAGGTTATCGACAATGTGCTGGAAATCATCCGGAAAATTCATCATATGATCCATATTACTGCTATACACCAGTTTTGACAAAAATTGTCAAATACAATAGCGTTTCCCCCCTGTACCACCAGAAAATACCATATTGCCATGTAATCTTTTCAACCCCGTTCTTGATTCCCGCTTCAATATGAAATATTGTAAACAACCAGATATGTATTTATAAAATTTTTTCTTAAGAACAGAAAGGATAACTTCATGGCCATCATCACCATCTCCCGCCAGTTCGGCGCCGGCGGACGGACCCTCAGCGGCAGAATCGCCGAAAAACTCGGCTATAAGCTGTATGACGATGCCCTGATCCGGGAACTGGCCAAGCGAACCAAGGTGACCGCCGATTCCATCAAAGATATCGAGCGGTCGGCCGGCACTCTCTTTTCCCGGCTTCTGTCCAACGCGTTAAGCAGCAATTATATGGAACGACTGACCGGGGACAGAATCGGTTATGTGGATGAAAACATTTACACGGAAAAACTGCAGGAAATCATCAATGAACTATCCGAAGAAGACAATATCGTCATTCTCGGCCGGGCCAGCCAGTATATCCTGGAAAACCACGGAAATACCTACCACTTTTTGCTGGTGGCCAGTAAGGAAGACCGCATCAAATTCATGCAGCGGTTTTACAACTATTCCGACAATCAGGCCTACAACGCGGTACTGGACGGGGAAAAACGGCGCAAAAACCTGTATGCCAAGTTCGGCAAAACCGACTACAACGATGCCGCGCTGTATCATATTGTGTTGAATATGAGCAGACTGTCTCTGGACGAAGGTTTGCAGCTCATTACCAGCCTGGTTGCCGGAAACCAATAAACTGCGCGTCTCATTTTCCCGGTCCGTTCTGCGGAATCGGCTGAATATGCAGTTTCCGGGTACGCGGGCCGTCAAACTCGCAGAAAAACACCGACTGCCAAGTCCCCAGCACCAGTTTCCCCTTTTCCACCAGCACCGTCACCGAGCTGCCGATCAGGCCCACCTGGATATGAGCATCGGCGTTTCCCTCCACATGCCGGTAGTTTCCGTCCGCCGGAACCAGCCGTTCCAAGTGCGCCAGAATGTCCCGCGGCACATCCGGGTCCGCATTCTCATTAATGGTAATGCCCGCCGTGGTGTGCGGCACATAGGCGATGACCATTCCGTTTTTCAGGCCTGCTTCGGCCACGGCCCGGTTCAGTTCCACGGTCACATCCTTCATCTCTCTTCTGGAGCGGGTTTCCACTGAGATCGTTATCATAAAAATTCCTTTCCGGATACCGTCGGCATCCCCCCTTGTCATCCGCTGCTCTTCAATAAATACCAAAAACAAAGGCAATCTGTTCTTTTAACCTTATCATTCCCCGCCATGATTGCAAGGCATGGAAAAAATATACCCGGTTGAACCCTCGCCCTTTGTCCCCATACGCAGTCACAAAATCTCCCGTGCGTGACGAACTCTTCTTGACTTGTGCCCGATTATCTGGTTTTATAGTGATTTTAATGAGATACACTTTTTGCCTTATGGTAAAAAAAGTAGCGATTTTAAACAGTTAGTCTGCACGAGGTCAACTGCGTCAAACATTGCAAGGAGGATGAATGAGCCGCTCACCGAACTTAGTTGCCCACAATCTTGCCTACCACGCCAAGCACAACCCCGACGGAGAAGTCATGGTGTACGGCGACCGGCGGATTACCTGGAAATATTTGATCCCGCGCGTCTTTAAGCTGGCCAATGCCCTGATTGAAAGCGGCGTGAAGAAGGACGATAAAGTGGCCTTCATGTTCTACAATACCCCGGAATTTCTGGAAATCAATTACGCCGTCCAGGTGGCGGCGGCCATTCCGGTACCCATGAATTACCGTTTCACCGCCAACGAAATCGAATACCAGGCCAATCATTCCGACGCCCATGTCCTGATCTATGACGAAGTGTTTAAGGAGGCCATTGAAGAGGCCATGCCCCGTCTGTCCGGCATCAACTGTTTCGTCTGCCATGGAAATACCGACGCCGAAGGAGTCTTGTCCTACGAAACCTACCTGGCGTCCGGTAAAAACGAAGACCCCCGGATGCCGAACGAATGGGAAGACGTGGCCGTGATGATCTATACCGGCGGCACCACCGGTTTTCCCAAGGGAGTTATGCTGACCTACCAGGGGCACCTGGACATGTTCTGCCACCTGGGCGCCGCCATGGCCACGCGTCTGGGCGACATCGAAATATCTCCGGAGCAGGTCAAAGAAATGGGGAACAGCCTGCCGCTTCCGGGGGTTTCCGTGCTGTTCGGCTTTACCCGCTTTGGCGTGGTGAAAAAAATTTTAAAAAGCAAAATGGTTTATAAACTGATCATCAAAAGCGCCGAACGTTTTCTCAGCAAAAAAGACTTTGCCAGCCGGCTTGCCTACCGCAAAACCATCGGCATGATGCTGCCTTCCATGCCCTTTTTCCATGATGCCTCCTATCAGATGCTGGTCATGAACATGATGGCGGGCAATGTCTGCTTTTTCATTCCCACCAGCTCCGCTTTTGACCCGGCGGAAATCCTTGGCATCATCCAGAACGAAAAACCGGTCTTCATGGCCAACGTGCCCACCGGCTGGAACAAGCTGACCAACTTCAAGGATTTTGACCGGTATGACGTCAGCTCCATTGCCATTGCCATCAACGGCGGCGGCGCCTGCTCCGTGGACATCAAACGGAAAATATTCGCCAAATTTCCCAATGTGGTCATGCTGGACATGCTGGGCCAGACCGAGATGACGCCGGTAACCACCTTCCGCATCGACGCCTCGCCGGACAGCCTGACCGAGCGCTCCCTGGGCAAATCCATTGTGGATATGAAGGTTATTGACGAGATCGGCAACGAAGTCCCCCAGGGAGAAATCGGAGAACTGGCCTATAAGTCGAGCTGGATCATGAAAGGCTACTACAAGGACGAGGAAAAAACCGCGGAATCCATGCACGAAGGCTGGTTCAAAAGCGGCGACCTCGGCTATATCGACGAAAACGGGGAACTGCGGCTGGTCGACCGTAAAAAAGAATGCATCAACACCGGCGGGGAAAAGGTCTTTCCCCTGGAGGTGGAAGAAGTCCTGCACGGTCATCCCAAAATCGAGGAGGTGTGCGTGATCGGCGTACCCGATCCGGAGTGGGGCAATACCATCCGCGCCATTATCCAGCCCATTCCCGGGGAAACCCTGGATCCGGAAGAGGTAAAAGAGTTCTGCAAAGGCAAAATCGCCGGTTATAAGGCTCCGCGGTCGGTGGTTATCGCTGAAGAACTGCCCATCTCCCCGGCCGGAAAAATGCTCCGGGCCAAAATCAAGGAACAATACGGCAACCCCCAGGGAAACTGATTCCAGCCGGCCTTTCCATACCAAAGATAACAACAACAACCGCTGTTTCCAAATTTTGGGAACAGCGGTTGTTTATTGAAACTTCCAAGTGGTCGTCCCGTCCGGCGAATCCTCCAGCACCACCTTCATTTCCGCCAATTGATCGCGGATGCGGTCGGCGGTGGCAAAATCTTTGGCTTTGCGGGCGGCACTGCGTTCAGCCACCAGGCGATCCACTTCCGCCGGGTCCACTTCGCTGCTCTGGGCGGCCGCCTGTTTTTGGGCCGCAAAATAATTCTGCGCCGATACATTGAACAGCCCCAGCACCTCCCCCATTTTCAAAAGACGATCCCGGATGGCGCCGGCCTTTACCAGCCGCTCGGTGCCGGCGGCTTCGTCGTCCAGGAGGCGGTTGATATCCCGACTGGCCTCAAAGACCACCCCGATCCCGCGGGCGGTGTTGAAATCGTCGTTCATAGCCTTGCAGAACCGGTCCCAGTAATCATCAGCGGCGTCCCCGGCGTCGTCCATACCCCGAATGGTATCTCCGTACCCCGTGGTTTCCTCCACCCGCTGTAAAGTGTTGTAGAGCTTTTCCAGCCCGGCGGTGGCGTCGTGCATAGAGTCGTCGGAGAAATCCACCGGGCTGCGGTAGTGGTTGGACAGCAGAAACAGCCGGATGGCCTCGGGATGAAAGGCCCGGACCAGGTCCTTGACCTCTTTAAAATTGCCCAGGGACTTGGACATTTTTTCCTGATTGATGCGCACAAACCCGTTGTGAACCCAGTAGCGTGCAAAGGTCTTGCCGAAAGCCGCCTCCGACTGGGCGATTTCGTTTTCATGGTGCGGAAAAATCAGATCTTTGCCGCCGCCGTGAATATCAAAGGTTTCTCCCAGATATTCGCAGCTCATGGCGGAACACTCAATGTGCCAGCCCGGCCGTCCACGGCCCCAGGGGCTGTTCCAGGAAGGCTCCCCTGGTTTTTCCCCCTTCCAGAGCACAAAATCAAAGGGATTTTTTTTCTTTTCGTTCACCTCGATGCGGGCGCCCGCTTCCATATCTTCCAGCCGGCGGCCGGACAGCTTGCCGTATTCGGGAAACCGTTCCACCGCAAAAAATACGTCCCCCCCGGACTCATAGGCCACTCCCTTGTCCATCAAAATCTGAATCACCCGGATAATCCCGGAAATATTTTCAGTGGCCCTGGGCTCCACGGTGGCCCGCTGCACATACAGGGCGTCCATGTCTTCATAAAATTCTTTGATATACTTTTGCGCTACCTCCTGGGAGGAAACCCCTTCTTCGATCGCGCGGTTGATGATTTTGTCATCCACATCGGTAAAATTGCGGATATAGCTCACTTCCAGCCCCTGCGACCGGAAATAACGGGCGATGACATCAAATACCACCACCGAACGGGCGTGCCCGATGTGACAGGGGCCATATACCGTGGGCCCGCAAACGTACATGGACACCCGGCCCGCTTCCAGGGGTTGAAAGTCCTCTTTTTTCCCGGACAACGTATTGTAAATCCGAATCGTCATGATCTGGTTCCGTCTTTTTCTTCTTCCAGCAGGGCCACGCTCATGGCCGCCATGCCCTCCCCGGTCCCGATGAAGCCCAGCCCTTCGGTGGTGGTGGCCTTGACATTCACCTGCTCCGGAGCGATTCCGCAGGCCCGGGCGATGTTGGCTTCCATTTCCGGTTTATACCCCGCCAGCTTGGGGGCCCGGGCAAAAACGGTGCTGTCGATATTGCCCACTGCCAGCCCCTTTTCCCGCACCGCGGCCACCGTCATTTCCAGCAGCCGCAGACTGCAAATATCCTTGAAGGCCGGATCGCTGTCCGGAAAATGCCGGCCGATGTCCCCCAGCCCGGCGGCGCCCAGCAGGGCATCACATATTGCGTGCAACAGTACATCCGCGTCTGAATGCCCGGCCAGTCCCTTTTCAAAAGGAATGGTCACGCCCCCCAGCACCAGGGCGCGCCCTGTTTCCAGGCGATGCACATCATATCCGGTCCCGACTCGCATTATCGCTTTCTTCTCCCAATCGTCATTCCGGACTCCGATTCGGAATCCAGAAAAAGACCATATCATTGTCCATCCACAATAAAAAATGATGAATGGTCACCGATTATAAAACCAGATTTTCCGCCCCCCCGTCAAGATGAATTGTATTTGACAAATCCCTCCGCCTGAACTATATTATAAATATAACATGTTCTTTGGGGGCGAAACGGCTTCGACGGGGATAAGGATACGCAAGTTGCATGCCGAGTTCCGTCAGCTCGTAAAAGGCGAACCTAAACATAATCGCAGATGATTATAACTACGCCGTAGCCGCTTAAGACGGCTGCCGTCCTGCAGTTTCTCTCCTGCAGACTCTGTAAGGGCGTCGACGCAGCAGGATAGCAGATACGACTTGTCTGTAACCGTATCATGCGAAAACGCCACAGACTGTCTCTGCGAATGTCCAGCCTGGAGGAACTTCGCAGAGGAGAACCAAAGTCCAGGATAAGCATGTAGACGCTTGGGTTGAAAGTTTCCGGACGCGGGTTCGACTCCCGCCGCCTCCACCATTTAGAAAAGACAAACCCGTCTCTCTGGGGTCATTCTCCGGGGTGACGGGTTTTCTTTTTTTCCTTGTTTCTAAAGGGTTTGCGCTCGTTTCACATCTTTCCAAAGCACCTCTCCGCACCATCGATTCTCCCCATCTTCCCACCTTTCTTTCTCTGTTTGGCCCCTGATTCTCTGTTTTCTCCGGACCAAGTCCGAA
>CAZWCS010000168.1:0-6781 GCA_964632805.1 uncultured Desulfobacterales bacterium | reverse complement strand
GCGTTCGGGATTGCTTCGTCGCTTCGCTCCTCGCAATGACAGGAGAGAAAGTCGCCTCGATACAAATGACAGGAGATAAGGTGGTTTCTCGATGATACAAAGGCGGTCATCGAGCGACTGGTCCCTTCCCGTCATCGCGAGCGACCGGAAGGGAGCGAAGCGATCCCGGACGAAATTTTCCGGAAGGGCTTCCGCGAGTGGCAGGAAATTGGTGCAGGCCCCCTAAAAGATCGGCGTTCATAATTCTTGATCAATGTCTTTTCCGGATTTGATTCGGAATACCGGGATCGGCCTGCTCAGTGCTTGAAACTGCGCTGGCCGGTGAACATCATGGTAACCCCGGCTTCGTTGCAGGCTTCAATGGCCTGGTAGTCGTTCAGGGAGCCGCCGGGATGCACCACCGCGGAAATTCCTTCGCGGATGCCCACGTCCACCCCGTCCCGAAAGGGAAAGAAGGCGTCGCTGACCATGGTGGCCCCGACGAGGCCGCCCTTTTCTTCGACCACCCGGGCTTCAATGGCCTGCCGCTGGTCCGGGTCTTCCAGGCCGGCCAGGGGCACCTGGCGGGTTTCGAAGCAGTAGCGGTCGGCCAGTTTGCGATAGGCCTTGTCCCGGGCGATTTCGGCCACTCCCACCCGGTCCTGTTCCCCGGTACCGATGCCCACGGTGGTTTCATTTTTGACATAGATCACGGAGTTGGAAGTGATGCCGGACTCCACCAGCCAGCCGAAAAGCATATCCCGGTATTCCGCCTCGGTGGGCGGGCGGTTGATTTTGTAAGTTTTTCCCTTGTATTCGCATTCCGCGGGCAGCAGGTCGGCCGGTTTCCGCACGGTGGGGGCAAAGGACCACTGGGTGATGATGCCGCCGTCGATGAGGCTTTTCAGCTCCACCACGCGTTTGCCCACGAACTGCTCCAGCCGGTTGATGTTGTTGATGCGGATGACGCGCAGGTTTTTGCGGGCGCCCAGGATGTCGAGCACGCCGGCTTCAAAGTCGGGCGCCACCACCACTTCCGCGTACTGGGCGGCGATGGCTTCGGCCGTGGGTCGGTCCACCGGGCGGTTGACGGCGATGCAGCCGCCGAAGGCGGCGATGCGGTCGGCCATGTAAGCCTGATGGTAAGCGGTTTCCAGGGCGTTCGCCCGGGAGACGCCGCAGGGGTTGTTGTGCTTGACAATCACCGCGGTGGGCTTGTCGCTGAAATAGCGGAGGATATTCAAGGCGTTATCAGCATCGGTCAGGTTGGTTTTGCCCGGGTGCTTGCCGGACTGGAGCAGCTCAATATCCGAGGCCAGGTATTGGCCGGGCTGAAGGGATTCCGTTTCTCCCAGCAGGAGGTTGCCGTTGATCAGCCGGTAGAGGGCGGCCTCCTGGCCGGGGTTTTCCCCGTATCGCAGTCCTTTTTCCACCTGGTCGATCCGCCAGGTGACCTTTTCAAAAAAGAGGGTCTGGCGCTGTCCGTTGTCGTCAAAGGTGATCTCCATTTTAGACGGAAAGGCGTCGTCCATGATGGTGCGGTAGCTTTTTTTCAGGTCGTCGGCCATGGTGTCTCCCGTTATTTTTTGGCGAAGGTATAGCATTTCCGGATATCAGCCGGAGTGGTTTTTTGCAGGTAATCGGCGATGGCCCGGTCGTAGGTGGCCGTGTGTTCAAAGGCTTTCCGGGCCAGACGGTAGCGGCTGTCCAGGGAGAGGGTCCCGCCGCCGGTTTCCAGTTCTTCGGCCAGGCGGGCATAGTCGGCCGGGTCGACCACCGGGGCGGTACGGATGAAATTTTTGGCCGCTGCGCGCACCATGCAGGGGCCGCCGATGTCGATGTTGCCCCGGGCTTCTTCCGGAGTCACCTCCGGCCGGGCTACGGTCTGGGAGAAGGGGTAGAGATTGACCACCACCAGGTCGATATAGTCGGCACCGGTGCGCTGCATGTCTCCGGCGTGGGCTTCGTTGTAAGGTTCGGTGAGCAGCCCCAGGTAGATTTTAAAGTCCAGGGTTTTGACCAGGCCGCCCTGGGTTTCCGGTTGTCCTGTGTAATCGGACACCGCCTTGAGATTTTTTCCGGCCGCTTCACCCAAAATTTCTTTGATTCTGGAAAAGGTACCCCCGGTGGAATAGATGGTCAGACTCGGGTTTATGTCCAGCAGTCGCGGCAGAAATTCTTCCAGGCCGGTTTTATCCGAGACGCTGGCCAGAACGGCACGGATGGAAACGCGATCATCGATTTGGCTGACAATATTTTTGCTCATGGCTTTTTCCGTCGGCGTCAAAAGTCACCGGACGGCCTCTTTTCTTTGGGATTCAGATTTCCGTGCTTATGCACGATTGGGCTATTATGCCGTTATCATTGCCCTCAATGTAATGGATGCCCTCGGGATTGGCAAGAAAATTCGGCGGCGAAAATTTTTTCCTTATGCCCGGAGAAGGTTTGTTAATGTTTTTATCTTTCTGAAAAAATAGTATTTTTTTGTTTTGTCCTGTTAGATGGGAAAAGTTGTTAAAAATTTTCCTGTCAGGCAGGACAAAAATAACCATCTGCTCCGGAAAATCATTTCGGCAAGAAGGACCGCCGGCGATTCCCGTAATTTTTTTCAAAAAAATAATATTGAATTTCAGTATATTATTATAAAACCCCTATTTTTTTTTAAATAATTGGAAAATTTGGCAAGCTTTTTGTTTACAGTCAACCCAAATGTCATCGTCGGGTTGTCTCTTGGGCTGCATGTGGAAACTGGATGGCTTCGGATCTGACTCTGGAATGGTTACGACAACCCTCGATGAACTTGCAGGTGGAAGTTTCCTCGAAGGAACTTCCGTGTACGGTGTATCTGATTCATTCGCCAGCACGCAAAAGTGCTTTCGGTATCCCCTCCCCCCCCCTCCTCCAGACCGGGCGAATGAATCAGACCCGTACAATTTTTTCTCTTTTCTGCTACCTTTTTCCTTCGTATTCCGCCAGAAATCGTTCAAAAAACCGTTCCATGAAGTGGTGCCGTTCCTGCGCCATTTTCCGGCCGCAGGGGGTGAGCATCCGTTCCCGGACGTGCCGCAGCTTGACCAGGTATTCCCGGTAACCGGTGTCGTTGGCGGAATAGGAGGGTTCTTGGGTGACGTCGATGTCCGGATTGTGCAGGGTGGCGCCGAGTTCCCCGGCGAAAAGGTAAGCCCGGGCCACGCCCACCGCGCCGATGGCGTCCAGTTTGTCCGCATCGAAGACAACCCGGGCTTCCAGGGTTTCAGGGGCCGGGGGGCGGCGGAAGCGATGGGCCGCGATGCAATGAAGGATGTTGGCTTTCTGCGGTTCGGTGAAATCCAGGTCTGCCAGCAGAGGTGCGGCCAGGCGGGCGCCGGTTATGGCGTGACAGACCGTTTTGTCGTCCCCATCCGGTCCACAGCGGCCGATGTCGTGGAGCAGGGCCGCGGTGGTGACCACTGCCAGGTCGGCCTGCTCGGCGGCGCCGATGGTTTTGGCCAGCTCCACCACCCGGCGGGTATGCTCCCAGTCGTGGCAGCCTTTGGCGGCCTCGAACATCCGGCGGACGGCTGTTTCCAGGGAGGGGGGAGCACCGGTCATGATCTACTCGTCAATAATGCCCACTACCCGCGCCGGTCCGGCGCTGGCATTGGCGATTTTCAGGGGAAAGCAGGAAACCCGGAAGCCCGTCGGCGGCAGGGCCCCCAGGTTCATCAGGCGTTCGATGTGGGCGTAGGGCCGGTTGATCTGGTGCGCGGCCCAGAAAATACCGGGTTCGTTGGCGGCCATCGCCTTTTCCGCTTCCAGGTCCAGGGGTTCGTCCCAGCCCCAGGCGTCGATGCCCATGACCCGAATGCCCTGATCGTACAGCCAGAGAGTGGCCTCGGCGCTGACGCCGCAGCCGTGAAACATGTAGTCCGGCTGGCCGTAATACTGATCGCAGCCGGTACGGATAAGAACGATATCCAGGGGCTTCAGGCTGTGGCCCAGGGCGTCCAGGGCGGAATGTATGTCCTCCGGGTGCACCGGGTCGCCTTTGGGCTTTTGTCGCATGTCCAGCACCACCCCGCGGCCGAAGAACCATTTCAGGGGCAGGGCGTCGATGGTGGGGGCGGGCTGTCCCTCGATGGTGCTGTTATAGTGCCAGGGGGCATCCACATGGGTGCTGCTGTGGGTGCCCAGGCGGGTGATCTCTTCGGTGGCCCAGCCTTCGCTGTTGCGGAAAACACCGGCGGGAACGCTGAGCAGGGCCTGGGCCTGGGCGGCGCCGGCGGCGTGATCGGAGTAGGTGATGGAGATGGCGTCAAAAGCCTGGCTGCCTTCCGGGGAAGGGGTGATGGTGGCGGAAAGGTCAATGACTTTCATGGGTTTTGCCTTATTTTAAGATATATATTACCAAGCGTTCGGGATCGCTTCGCTCCCTGTCGGTCGCTTGCGATGACAGGTAAAGAAGCCGGTCCGTTCGCGATGACGGAGAAACAATCGATCGCTCCGCGATGGCAGACCGTGCCGGGTTATTTGTTTCTGTCAGCCGGTTTCGTCTCGCGCAGGCGAAAATAGCGCCGTCCGTTTTTTTCCACCCCTTCGATTCGCCGTCCGGCCAGCAGTTTTTCAACGGCAGCGTCTGCCTGGTCAACGGCAATTCCCAGGCCGGCGGCGATATCATCCCGCGTCACCGGCCGCCGGGCGATCAGGGCGCAGACTCTGGCGGCTGGATCGCCGCCGGCCGGTTTGTCCGCCTGTGGTCCAGTAAAGGTTATATCCTGCTGCGGTTGTTTGTCCAGCAGACGGTGAAAGACGGTAATGCCTTCCGCGGAAACCGGCCGGACGTAATCTTCGGCAGGCGGACGGACAGCGGTGTTGACGTAAACAGTATCGGGATCGATTTTGTCGACCAGGGGCCGGAAGGCCTCGGCATCCGCCGGAGATCCGTTGATTCCCTCCATGATAAAAATTTCCAGCCACAGCCGCCCGGAAAACTCCCGCCGGAAGGCGGCGATACCCCCGGTCATGCGGTCGAAATCGATGGAACGGTGGGGCCGGTTGATGGTTTCAAACATTTCGCGGTTGTGGGCGTCCAGGGAGGGGATGACGATGTCGGCGGTCAACAGGGCCTCCCGCACCGCAGGGTCGGATAATAGTGAGCCGTTGGTCAGCACCACCACCGGCAGGTCGGACAGGGTTTTGGCTTCGGCAATCACCCGGCCGATATCGCTGTTCAAGGTGGGCTCGCCCGATCCGGCCAGGGTAATGCAATCCGGCCGGGGATTGTCTGTCAGCCACCGGTCGAGCTGGGCCAGGATTTCTTCCGCATCGCGGTAAGCGCGGCGTTTGACGGTTTTGGCCGAGGACTGGCCGAGCTGGCAGTAAATGCAGTTGTAGGTACAGATTTTGGCCGGCAGCAGATCCAGGCCCAGGGATCGCCCCAGGCGCCGGGACGGAACCGGGCCGTATATGCAGTCTCCCATGAAGGCACCTTTTCCCCTGTGACTACGCCGACGCCGCTTGATGCGCTTCGTCAATGCGGGTTAAGACATACGTCACAAGATCATCTTCGTATTCGTCAATGTCGAAGCAGTAGCCGTCTTCCCCCAGCAGGCCGCCGGGAATAAGATCGCCCCGCTCTTCCGGATCGGTGATCATTTCGCCGTAAAAACAGACCGACAGCCAGCGGTTGTCCGGATCGTCGTCAATAACGTCGATCATGACATAGAGTTCCCGGCTGTCTTGGGGGTGAGCGCCGCGGAGGGAGAAACTGACGCCGGGCCGGGCCTTAAAGGCCAGTTCGGCACCGTCCTGTGTTCCCAGTTGGTCTTTTAACCGCAGAAAAACCGCTTTGGTTCGGGTTTCGGTTTCCTGCCAGGTGGTAATGAATTCTTCCAGCTGCTGTTGTTCCTGCGCTTCCATGATCATTGTTACTCCTGCTTTAGCGGGTTTATGATTGAAAAATCGTCTATTCATAAAATGTTATACAATATTTTTCCGTCAGGCCGGCGATTGTTTTCGCAGGGCCGTATAGCTTTGGCATAGCGCAACATAGTTCTGCGCGTCAAGAGTTTCCGCCCGGGCCCGGTCATCGATACCGGCCTGTTTGAGAGCGGCCTCGCAGAGTTCCGGGATCAGGCCGAGATCCTGGTGAAGTAAAGCGTTTTTGATAGTTTTGCGGCGGTTGCCGAAAGCGGCTTTGATAATGGCAAACAAAAGCGTTTCTTCCGTCGGGGGCAGGCCGGTATCGGCCTTGAACCGGATGGCAAGCACTTCCGAGAAAACCCGGGGGCGGGGATAAAACAGGTCCGGCTTGAGGCGGGCCAGGGGGGTAATGTCGGCGCAATATCGCAGCATGACCGTCAGACGGCCGAAGTCCCGGCCGCCGGGTGCGGCGGTGAGGCGGTCGGCCAGTTCCTGCTGAAACATCAGCACCGCCCGGGCCACGGCTTTCCGCTGATGGATCAGCTGTATGAGAACCTGGGAGGAAATGTTGTAGGGCAGGTTACCGATGACGGTCAGGGGACGGCCGGCTTCGGCCGCCAGCTCCCGCAGGTCGGTTTGCAGGGCGTCTTCATGACGGATGAGGACATTGGTCAGGCCCTGGTCGCGCAGGCTCTCCTCCAGAAGTTCAAGCAGGCGGGGGTCGGTTTCCACGGCATACAGCCGGCTTACCCGCCGGGCCGCGGGCACGGTCAGGGCGCCGGTGCCCGCCCCGATTTCCACTAAGGTTTCCCCGGCTTCAAGACCGGCTCGCCGGACGATCATCTCCGCCGCCTGGGGGTCGCAGAGGAAATTCTGGCCCAGACGTTTACGGGGATGGATG
>CAZWCS010000167.1:0-6993 GCA_964632805.1 uncultured Desulfobacterales bacterium | reverse complement strand
CCAAAATAATCCGTAATAAATGTGGAGAAGGACAGGGAGATCGAAAACAAAACGGCTGTCAGCACCAGAAGAATCCATTTCAAGGAACGGTTTTCGTCTGTCAGGGAAAAAAGCCTGGGGAAAGATGAAATCGACATGAATTGCTTCTGCGTCCGTCTCTGTCCGAAATCAAAAATTCCGGACAGAAAAAATTAGTGGCCAGCACCGGGGTAGCGGGTGAATCGATTTTATTTCATATGGTCCGCATTCCCAATCACTGTAACCTGATGGCTGCCCTCAATAATTTTCAATTATGCAAGGGAACAAACACAATATTGTCAGGGATCGGCGATTCCGCGTCCAATCCCCGCCTGTTTTATATTGCAAAAACCTCTATCGAAATCTTCTGGCCTTTGCAAGAAAAAAACGAAAAAATCGGACCGGCTTTCTTCTCTGCCGCCGGCCCGCAGATTGCATAAAATTTCCGGGCCGGGCCTTGCGTCAGGCCGTGTCCTCGGAATCTTCTTTGAACTCATAGGCTTCAATAATTTTTTCAATCAGGCTGTGCCGGACCACATCCGTCTTGGAAAAAAAAACAAATTTTATCCCTTCAATATGATTCAAGATATTCTTGGCTTCGATAAGACCGGACGATTTTCCGCGGGGCAGGTCGGTCTGCGTGATGTCACCGGTAATAACGGCTTTGGAACTGAACCCGATACGCGTCAAAAACATTTTCATTTGCAAAGAAGTGGTGTTCTGGGCCTCATCCAGGATAACAAAAGAATCGTTCAAGGTTCTACCGCGCATAAAAGCCAGCGGCGCCACTTCAATAATTTTTTTCTCCATCAAGTCGGAAATTTTCTCAAAAGGCATCATATCATACAGCGCATCATAGAGGGGGCGCAAATAGGGGTCGATTTTCTCCGCCAGATCGCCCGGCAGAAATCCCAGCATTTCCCCCGCCTCAACCGCCGGCCGGGTCAGAATAATCCGACTGAACAGCCCCTTGTTAAAGGCCGCAACCGCCATGGCCATGGCCAGATAGGTTTTGCCGGTACCGGCCGGTCCGATGCCGAAGACCATATCATATGCGCGGATGGCATCAATATACGCCTTTTGATTGGCGCTTTTGGGGGTAATGGGACGATTGCGGGGGGTCACATAGACGGTTTCCAGAAAAAGTTCCTTCAACTGCACCTTGTCGTTTTCCCGCAGCACCTTGACCGCATAATCAATATCGGCTTCGTACAGGGGATATTTGTCCTCCAGAAGGCCGTAAAGCTGAAGCAACAGGGTTTCCGCCAGGGCCGCGGTGATTTCATCTCCCCGGATAAAGACCGTGTTTCCTCTGGCGTGGATCTGAATATTCAGACTGCCGGCGATTTTTCGAAGATGACTGCCGCGTTCGCCGAAAAGCTGCCGGGCAAGTTCAATTTCCGGAAAATCAACCTGAATCGGGTCTGCTTCCGCTGAGCTGGTTTGCGGCATAAAATTTCGTTTCCTTTCGGTTTGTCCTGTCTGTTGGGGTCGTCCCAGAATCAGACCCTGCTATTATGATACCCAATATGAAGTTAGGTTGCAAATTTTGAATGATATGATAAAAACAAAAAGAATGATGCCGGTTTCCATGAACAAAATTTGAAAAAAAGGCAATTGAGACGACCATGAATATTATTGACATGATTATCATCGCCATCATCTGTTTTTCCATGATCCGGGGGATATTCCGGGGCATCAGCAGTGAGATATCCTCCATCATTGCGGTAGCCGGCGGGTTTTACGGCGCCTACCTGTTTCACCCGCAGCTGGCGGATCGGCTGCCCCGACCGGCAGCCCTGGCGCAATACAGCGAAATAATCGCTTTCGCACTTATTTTCTGCGCCGTATTTGTCGCGGTGAGTCTTTTGGGCGTACTCATCAAATATGCCCTGGACATCACCATGCTGGGCTGGTTCGACCGTCTTCTGGGGGCCGGGTTCGGCGCCCTCAAAGGCGCCCTGGCAGTGTCGGTTCTGCTCTTTTTCCTGGTTGCCGTGACCGGTCATACGCCAACGGGCGTAAAACAGTCCCTTCTGGGAGATTATGCCGTAAAAATCACCCAGTATATGACCCGGGCCATGTCCCAAAAAAATTATCAGGCGGTACAATTCAAATTCGAGGAGTTGCAACAGATATGGGAAAAACAAAAACCATAACCAGCGAAGTTGATCAACTGAATCGCCTGCAGCATATTATCGAATGCCTGCGCGGGGAAAACGGCTGTCCCTGGGACAAAAAACAGACCCCGCAGTCCATGACCATCTATTTGATTGAAGAAATGTACGAGCTGATCGACGCCATCCGCAGGGCGGACAACCCGGCAATCTGCGAAGAACTGGGTGATGTTCTGTTTCACATTCTGTTTTTGGCCGCCATTTTCACCGAGCGCGCGGCGTTCAGTCTCAACGAGGTGGCCCGGGTGGAAGCGGACAAAATGGTCCGCCGTCACCCGCATGTCTTTGGAGAGACAGCCGCCAGCAGCGTGGCCGAAATCAAACAGCAATGGCACAACATCAAAAAGGACGAAAAAAAAGGAGCGGTCCCCGCCTCCCTTCTGGATTCCGTCCCTCGCAGCGTGCCGCCCCTGGTCCGGGCCTACCGCTTGACGGAGCGGGCCGCCCGGGTGGGATTTGACTGGGACAAGCCGGAAAACGTAATGGCCAAAGTCCGGGAAGAACTGACGGAACTGGACCGGAGCATGACCGAGGGAGAAACCCATCAAATCGCCGAAGAATTCGGGGATCTCCTGTTTTCCCTGGTGAATCTGGGCCGCTTTCTGCGGGTTCACCCGGAAACCGCCCTGGCCGGAGCCATTCGAAAATTTGAGACCCGTTTTCAATACATCGAAAACTGCCTGGCGGAAAAACAAATCCCCATCGAAGAAGCCGGGCTGGAAGAAATGGACGCCCTCTGGGAAGCCGCCAAAAACGAAACCTGCTCCCCATCCAGCCAATGATCGCCATTGTTGATTATAACGCCGGCAATCTGACCAGCGTGGCCCGGGCCCTGGCCAAAATCGGACACCCTTGCCGGATTACCGCCGATCCGGAAGCCATTGTCACGGCGGAACGGGTGGTTTTCCCGGGGGTAGGGGCGGCCGGTGCCGCGGTGAAAAGCCTGCAAAAAAGCGGCCTGGATACCGCCCTCCGCCGGGTTATTGCTCACGGTACGCCACTGCTCGGAATATGCCTGGGAACACAGATTATCATGGAAAAAAGCCGCGAAAATGAGACCGTTTGCCTGGGCCTTATTCAAGGGGATGTCCAGCCCTTTCCGCGGGCCATGACCGACCCGGCCGGGCAACGGCTCAAAATCCCGCACATGGGCTGGAACACAATTGCCGTCCGCCAACAACATCCGTTGCTGGACGGAATGAACCCCGGGGATCAATTTTATTTTGTTCACAGTTATTACCCGGCCCCGGAAATGGCCGACAGCGTCATCGCCACCACGGATTACGGCCTGGCGTTTGCTTCAGTAATCGGTCATGACAATCTGGTGGCCACCCAGTTTCACCCGGAAAAAAGCGGTCCGGCAGGGCTGCGGATACTGGAAAACTTTTGCCGGTGGCGGCCATGGTAAGCAAACGCATCATTCCCTGCCTGGATGTCCGCGACGGCCGGACCACCAAAGGCATCAAATTCAAAAACAACGTGGATATCGGCGACCCGGTGGAGATGGCCCGGCTCTATTACGAAACCGGAGCGGACGAAATCGTCTTTTACGATATCACCGCCTCCCATGAAAAACGGGCCCTGATGATCGAGGTCGTCCGCCGGGTAGCGGAAACCATCTTTATTCCCTTTTCCGTGGGCGGCGGCATCCGCACGCTGGCGGAAATGCGGGATACGCTGCTGGCCGGGGCGGAAAAGGTCAGTGTCAACTCGGCGGCGGTCAAAAATCCGGCAATCATCGCGCAAGGGGCCGGTCAGTTCGGACGGCAGTGCATTGTGCTGGGTATGGATGTCAAGCGGGTCCCCCCCAGCCGGGCCATCCCCTCCGGCTTTGAAATCGTTATCAACGGCGGGCGGACCCACATGGGAATGGATGCGGTGGCGTGGGCCCAGAAGGGCCAGCATCTGGGGGCGGGAGAAATCTGTCTCAATTCCATCGACGCCGACGGGGTTCGCGAAGGATACGACCTGGAACTCACCCGCACCATCTCGGAAGCGGTGGATATCCCGGTGATCGCTTCCGGAGGGGCCGGGGAACCCGCTCATCTGGCGGCGGCCCTTTCCGCAGGCAAAGCCGACGCGGCCCTGATTGCCTCCATGGTTCACTACGGCACCTACACCATCCCTGCCATCAAGCAGTACCTTGCCGACCGGGGCATACCGGTGCGCATGATATGGTGACAGGCCGCCTGCAAAAACAGAGGAAATCCATGAAACAAATTTTTTACGGCTGGTATATTGTCCTGGGTATGCTGCTGGTTTTGCTGATCCACGGCGGAACCGGGTTTTACATTTTCGGTATTTTTTATGTTCCGTTAAACAATGAATTCGGATGGGACCGTTCCACCGTAGCCACCGCCATTTCCTTATACATCTTCATCATCGCCATGACCGGACCGTTGATCGGCTCTTTGACCGATAAAGCCGGCGCCAGAAAAATCATCACCTTTGGGGCGGCGGTGGCCAGCCTGACCTTTCTGCTGCTCTCCCGGACCGCAACGCTCTGGCAGTTTTATCTCGGCTATACCGTGCTGGGAATGGCCTTTTCCGCCTGCGGCCTGATCCCGGCCAACACCCTTCTCAGCAACTGGTTTGTTGCCAGGCGCGGACTGGCCATCGGTATTGCCACGGCGGGAATTTCCCTGGGCGCGATCCTGCTGACCAATGCCGGCGGTTATATTCTCAACACCCTGGGCTGGCGCAACACCTATCTCTTTCTGGGCATATTGACCGGGCTGCTGGTGGTTCCCTATGTCCTGCTGGTGGTAAAAGACCGGCCGGAAGAAATCGGCCGCCCGCTCCCGGACAAGGAAGCGGGCGGGGCAAATGCCGCAATAACGACGGCAGACAGCGGCCGGCAGGACTGGCCCCTGCAAAAAGCCGTAAAAGATCCCTCACTGTGGCTTCTGCTGACGGCTTTCGGCTTTGTGTTTATCAATATCAGCGCCGTGCTCCAGTTTGAAGTGGACTATTTTATTGAAAACGGCCTTTCGGAAGTCACCGCCGCTTCTATTCTGGGACTCACCGGCGGGGCCGGTGGGCTGGGAAAAATTTTTTTCGGTTACATGGCCGACAGAACCTCTCCCAAAACCGGCATGATCGCCAGTCTGGCCGTACAAATGCTGGCAATTTTGCTTTTACTGCATACCGGACCGGCTTTCGTCTGGGGATTTGCGGTTATCTACGGTTTTTCCATGGGGGCGCAACTGGCCCTGCAGCCGTTGCTGATCGGCCAGTTTTACGGGAACGCGGCCTTCGGCACCCTGCTGGGCCTGGTGGCCGCCGCCGGCGCCGCGGGAACGGCAATTGGCCCCCTGCTGGCCGGACACCTGCGGGATGCCGCTGTTTCCTATACCTGGATTTTCAGTGGATGTATCGGCTGCGCCGGCCTGGCCCTGCTGGCAACCCTGCTCACCCGGGCCACCCGCCCTTTGCCGGTGACCGCCAATTGCCGGCAATAATACCCAACCATTTGAAAAAATTTCTTTTCCGATTTTCCCCCCGTTTCAATACCCGCTTCAGCGACATATTACCCCCTGTAGACGGATAAAAACCGGCTTTTTGCGCTTTTGCGTCAAAAAAATGTTGACAGTATTGATTTCTTTCGGCATGATAATGCAAATTCCCGTTTGAAAAAATATAAAATCCTGTTTTAACTGTCAATTTGAAAAAGGAGGAGGCACATGAAAAAAGGAATTCTGCTTTTACTGGTGATGGCGCTGGCGCTGCCGGCCTACGGGCTGGAACTGTATGTGGGCAATGCCAAGAGCAAGACATGCAGCAACGTCCAGTTTGATCTCGGCGGCGATGTCCGGCTGCGCTGGTATGATTTTGAAAACTTCTGGGATTTTAACGACAACAACGATACGGACAATTTTGAAACCTTCCGGCTGCGCACCCGCATCTACACCAAAGCCACCCTGACCGACAACATCACCGGCTTTGTCCGCCTGGGCAACCAGACCTACGGCCAAGGAAACGGCTTGGATCTTCGGGGGAAAAACATGGACGACAACGTCTTTGTGGACAATGCCTACATCGACATCAAAAACTTTTTTGACCTGCCCGTGGATCTGCGCCTGGGCCGGCAGAACCTGATGTACGGCAGCGGCTTTGTGCTGTTTGACGGCGAATCCGAAGCCGCTTCCACGGCCATCTTCTTTGATGCGGTCAAGCTGACCTGGCACCTGGCCGACACTGCCAGAATGGATATTATCTATGCCATTGATGAAGAAAACAGCCGGGCGGAAAACGGCGGCGACGACATCAGTCTGGGGGGCGCTTACCTCACCGCCAATTGTCCTTCCATGGGAGGGCAGCAGGATTTATATCTGCTCAATCGCCGGGATGAAGGCATTGATAAGGACATCTGGATGGGCGGCTTCCGGCTGGCCGACCGCCTGGATTCCGGTCTGGACTATTCCGCCGAAGCCGCTTATCAATGGGGAGATGCCTATCGGGATAGAACAACCGGCGAGGTGTTGGACCACGACGCCTGGGGCTGCAAGCTGGAAGCCGGCTACAGCCTGCCGATGGGATCGCTGAAACTGCGTCCCTTTGTGGGGTATGCGGTCATGAGCGGGGATGACGACCCCAATGATGACGATTTCGAAGGCTGGGACGTGTTTTACGGCGGCTGGCCGCAGTTCGGCGATCTTCTGGCCTGGACCGCGGTAAATCTCGCGCCCAGGGGTGCCGCCGGTCCGGTAACTCTGTCCCCCAATTATGAAGACAGCGGCACGGTTACCGGAGAAGCCAACTATTCCAACCTCCGGCTGACCACCCTGGGGGTTGATGT
>CAZWCS010000166.1:0-7018 GCA_964632805.1 uncultured Desulfobacterales bacterium | reverse complement strand
CCAGGGCGGCGGTGTCATGTCGGACGGGACCGGTTTTTCCATGGGGCAATATGACATCGAGGCATCGGTAAAATGCTTGCGAAAATTTTCCCATAAAGACTCCCAGATTGCTGAAATGATGTTATATATGGGCGAACTACAACCGCAGCTTGCGGTTGATAACCTGAGGGCCATGTACTGGACCCCGCCGCCCCCGCCCCACATCACCCTCCGCAAAGAAGAGCTTCCCTGGGCGCAATTGATGAAGAATCAGTTGCCGGGGCTCTATCAGGATGAATGGAACGATATGTCCACCTTTGAAATTCTGGACGAACTCTTCGAAAGCGAGGTCTTTAAAGTCGTCTTTGGATACGGCGCCTGGCTCAACGGCCCCCATCCATCCTGGAAAGGGGTTGGCATCGCGGGAATGATGTGCAACGGCCTGTTCTCATACAGCAGCGGGGCGCCCCGGGGCGGGATGCACTCCCTGGCCCATGCCCTGGTGCGATGCGCCATGCATTACGGTGTCCGGGTGTATACCAACAGCAAGGTGGAAGAGATAATCGTGGAAAGCGGGGAAGCCAAAGGGGTGATCCTGGCGGATGACGCTACCGCGAAGCCTAAGAAAATATACGCCAGAAAAGCCGTGCTGTCCAACACGCATGTCAAGCCGACATTTCTGGAACTGGTTCCATCCCGGGAACTTGAGCCGGAATTTCTTGAGCGCGTCCGGGGAATCAACCTGATTGGCGGCAGCCTGTTCGTCCTTTCGCTGGTCACCACGGAATTGCCCCAGTTCAAGGGAGATGCCATGGAGGAGTTCGCCAACGGCCGCTGGCCCTCAACGGTTGTGGTCAACACGGATTCTCGCGAGCCCCTGCTGAATATGGCGCGGGTGGCCTATGAGGAAAATACCCACCCCCTGAAAATGGAAGATATGGTCCTCAGCATAACCACTCACGGTATTTACGACCAGACCCATTGTACGAAAGACGGACTCCATGTCCTGTCACCGATTTACATCAATGTACCCCCACCGGAGTATCATCGGGACGGGCCGCTGGCGGTAAATGACGCCAAGGATGAAATTGTTGCGGCCATGCTCCAGAAGATCCGGGAGGTGGCCCCGACGTTTACCGACGACAAGATTGTCCACAGATTTGTGAACACACCGTACGATTCGTCATTGCGGAACATGGCTTTTGTGGGTGGCAACTGGATGGGAATCAGCCAGCAGGCTGACCAGTGGTATGAGAAAAAACCGCTTCCGGAACTGGCCAGATACCGGACGCCTATTGACAAACTGTATTTATGCCATCAGACATCATTTCCCGGTGGCCTGGCGTTGCAGGCCGTATCGTATAATCTCATGCATATCCTGATCGAGGACCTGGGTTTAAAACCCGGTGAATGGTGGTATCCATCCCCGCATTTTATCCCGTCGGATGCGTGATTCAAGGGTGGAAAAAACAGCGCATTAGATCATATCAGCCAAATCATTTCAGGAGGGTATATAATGGACACCAACAATCATCCCGGAAACACAACCATAGACATGGAACTCCCAACATTACGCAAAATGCCGCCGGAACTGTCCTGTGATGTGGCCATCATCGGAGGAGGGCCCAATGGATTGATAACCGCCGCTTACCTTGCCAAGGCCGGCCTGGAGGTCATTCTCCTCGAAAGACGGTATGAGGCCGGCGGCGGCCTGGCCACGGAAGAGATCATGTTCCCCGGCTATTATGCCAACACCCATGCCACCTATCACATGATGGTGGACTATATGCCGGTGTTACAGGATTTTGACCTGGCGGTGCATTCCCTGAAGTTTGTCAAACCGAATCTGCAGACCGGTATTTTGTTTAAAGACAAAACTTCCCTGATTGTGGCGGACAGTATTGAAGAAACGTCAAAACGGATTGCAGAAATATCCAAAGAAGATGCTGTCTCATTTGAAAAGAACATGCTGGAATTCACCCGGATGGTTGATGAGCTGCTGGCGCCGGGGACGTATTATCCGCCGATTCCGCCTCTGGAGCTGGCGGTGAACATGGGCACAACGGAGATCGGCAAAAAGCTGGCGGAAATATCGGAAGACACGCCGGTTGAAATTATTGAACGCATGTTCACCAACGATAGAGTAAAAGCCTTGTTTCTGTATGCAACCTGCATGTGGGGGCTTTCGCCAAACGACGGTGGGCTGGGATTCATGGTGCCGCTCCTGCTCAGCCGATGCGCGATGAACAAATGCATCTGTATCGGGGGGTCCCACAAATTCGGCAGCAGTCTTGCCAAGGAGATTATCATCAATAAAGGGCTGATCCTTGAAAACGCGGAAGTAACGCGTATTATCATGGAGGGGGGAAAGGCCGCGGGAGTTGAGTTGTTTGACGGGCAGATCATCAAGGCCAAAACGGTAGTCTCCAGCCTGGATCCCCAGTCAACCTTTTTGAACCTTGTGGGCAAAGAGCATCTGCCTCAGGAACTTGGGGCGTATGTGGAAAAATGGGAATGGGACAAATCCAGTTTTTTTACCACTCATGTAGCTTTAAATGAGCCTGTTCAATACAAGGCGGATGACAAAAATATCGATACGGCCTTTATGAATATCATCGGCATTGAAAGCATGGAAGATGTGATTCGTCAAGCCGAGGGTGCCCATGAAGGAAAGGTCGAAATTGTCGCCGGTCATGCAACGGTGGAGACCCTGCTGGATCCGTATCTTGCGCTTCCGGGCAAACACACGGCGTTTTTCCAGATGCTGGTTCCGGGGGTGGACAAGGGAAACTGGGAGGAACGCAAAGATGAGATTGAGGAGAACGTCCTTTCCGTATGGAGTGCGTATGCAACCAATATCAACAATGACAACATCCTGATAACGACCTCTGAGACACCGGTGGACATTGAACAACGGATTCCCTGCATGAGAAACGGCTCGATCAAGCACGGGGACTACAATGCGTTTCAGATGGGCTACTTCCGACCTAATGATCTGTGTTCCAAAACCAAAACCCCGATAGACGGGCTGTATGTCTGCGGTGCCTCAACCTATCCGGGAGGGCTGGTCATCGGCGGGCCGGGATACTGCGCCGCCAACCGGATCGCTGAAGATATGGGTGTGGCCAAATGGTGGAAGATTCCGGACAGCGTAAAACAGTATGTGGAGGCGTATATAAAATGAAAATCTGGTCAAAAGGGCTGGGCCGCATGACACTCAGCATGGATTTTAACAATTATTATGCGGAAGTCAACGACGGCACCCTGTATATCAAGGGGAAAATTACCGATCCCGTATACTGGAATTTCGTCATTACCATCCACAAAGAGGATATCCCGGGGCTGGCCAACATTTTATTGAAAGGACCATTTTTAAAATACCTGTTCGTGAACATTTACCGGTTTCCGAAATTTATTTTTGATAAACTGTTGCACCGGGAAAAATTTGCCCATCCCGAAAAGACCATCCAGATTGTGAAAGAGTCGCCTCGAATATAAGGCGCAGAGAAGCGTAGCTGACAAGGAGATGGGTGTTTCTATGCTGGCGGTATCTTTGGCGGCGGTTTGCCTCCGTTGGTCAAAAACAGGCAGGGTTTGCCGGAGCGGGGATGCTTTTCCACCAGCACTTCCGTCTTATAGACATCCCGGATGGCTTGGGATGTCAAAACTTCGGCCGGTGGTCCGGCCTGATAGACCGTTTCCCGTTCGCCGTCCAAAAGGACCAGCCGGTCGGAATATTCAGCCGCCAGATTGAGGTCGTGCATGACCATGATGACCGTCAGGGACAATTCCCGGTTGAGACTGGTGATCAGGTCCATAATACGGATCTGATGGGTGATATCCAGATGGGAAGTGGGTTCATCCAGAAAAAGGAGCCGGGGCTCCTGGACCAGGGCCCGGACAATGGCGGCCAGTTGCCGCTCACCCCCGCTGATTTCGGTGAAGAGTGAATCTTTTAAGGCCAGGATGCCGGTCAGGGACATGAATTTTTCGGCCAGTTGGTGGTCGTGCCGGGTTTCAAAAAACTGGTAGCGACGGAAAAAGGGCAGGCGTCCCAGCAGGATGTAATCTCCTACGGTCAACGGCGGGATTTCGGGGGATTGTCCCACCACGGCGATTTTTCGGGCCAGTTCCCGGCGGTTGATGGCCGCGGGATCCCGGCCTTCCATTTCCAGACGGCCGCTTTGGGGCGGAAGAAGGCGGGTCAGGGTTTTCAGCAGGGTGGTCTTGCCGGCCCCGTTGGGCCCGATGATACTGACGATTTCGCCCCGCTTGATCTCCAGGTGAATTCCGGACAGCACCGTTTTGCCGGGATAGCCGCAGGCCAGTTGACGGGTTTTCAGGATCGCTTCCCTCATAAGGTTACCTGTTTTCTACCCAGGGCGTAGATAAAGACCAGCCCGCCGATGATGCCGGTGATGACCCCTACCGGCAGTTCCATGGGGGCGATGACGGTGCGGGCCAGCACATCGCACAGCACCAGAAAGGCCGCTCCCGCCAGAAACGAAGCCAGCAGCAGCATCCGATGGTCGGCGCCGGTGATCATGCGCATGAAATGCGGCACCACCAGACCCACAAAACCGATAATCCCCGCCACGGAAACACTTATGCCGGTCAGCAGGGAGGCCAGCACGAACAGCCAGCGTTTGGTGTTGTCCACCCGGATACCCAGGTAGGCGGCTTCTTCTTCACCCAGGGCCAGGGCATTCAAATCCAGGCAGAAAAAATAGGAGAGCACCAGGCCCAGCAGGGAGCCGGTAACCGTGACGGCAATCAGGGTCGTGTCCGGGGCGTCCAGCGAACCCATGATCCAGAAAACGATGGAATGGATGTCTTCACTGCTGGAGACCGCCATCATCAGCATCACCAGGGACGCCGACACAAAACTGATCATGACGCCGGTTAAAAGCATGGTGTTGGTCCGCAGGGAGCCAGCGGTGCGGCTCAGGGAATAAACCAGGGTGATCACTCCCAGGGCGCCCAGAAATCCGGAAATGGGATAGGCAATGGCGCCGATCCGGGCATACCAGTGAAAAATGATGTTCAGGCAGATCCCCAGGGAGGCCCCGCCGGATATTCCCAGGGTATACGGTTCCACCAGGGGGTTGCGGAACATGCCCTGCAATAGCGTTCCGGCCAGGCTCAGCGCTCCGCCCACCGCCAGTCCCAGCAACAGGCGCGGCAGGCGGATGCCCAGCAGAATGTCCCGCTGGACGCTCTCCTGACTGCTGAAAAGAAGACCCGGCAAGTCACGCAAAGGGATGTGGGCCGAACCGGTGCCGAGCGCCAGCAGGCAGGCCACCAGAAACACCAGCAAAAGCAGGGAAAATATGAGAAGCGCTTGTGGTGGGTGGTTTTTCATGGTTTCAGGGTACGGTTATTTGCGGGTGAATCAGGGAGGCGATTTCCTGCAGGGTTTCGGCAAAGCTCACGGGCGTGGGACTGCAGACGGTTTCCGGGTCCAGAATATAGACGGCATCATTACGGACAGCGCGCAGGGAGGAATACCGTCTCCAGGCTGCTTTTTCCGTCTTTGCCCCGCTTTTGGAAGAGCCCATGGTGGCGATGAAAATAATGTCGGGATTTTTTTCCAGCACTTCTTCCCGGCTGTAGTTTCCCGAACCGGCATCCGCGGCGATGTTGATGCCGCCGGCAAACTCGATGAATTCGTGGATAAAAGTGCCGCGGGGCGAAGTGTGCAACGGTTTCAGGCCGATCTGGATGAACACTTTTTTGGACGGCAGGTTTTTGGTGGCGCGGACAACGGCCGCCACCCGGCTTTGCGCCCGGTCAATAATTTCCTGCGCGTTTTGTTCTTTGCCCAGCAGTTGGCCCAGTTGTTGCAGCATGGTGCACATTTTGGAAAAGGTCTCCGGATTCTGAAACTGCACCACGCGTATGCCCATGTTTTTCAGCACCTGCAACTGCTGCTGTGAGGCCAGGGGGTTGGCCAGAACCACCTCCGGCTCCAGAGTAATGATTTTTTCCACGTTCATCTGGATGAGGGAGCCGATTTTGGGTTTGTGCTTGGCGGCCTCCGGAACATTGCAGTATTCGGTATTGGCAATCAGGGCGGGATCGGCTTCCAGCAGATAGATCATTTCGGTGATAATGGGGCCCAGGGAGATAACCCGCTGCGGCGGTTGGGCCGCAACCGGTAAGGTGGCCGCCAGAATTACCAGAATGACCGCCGGAATGAGGGAATGCCGTCTCATGAATTATTTCTGCCTGGTTTGTTTTTCCACACCGGTCAGGATAGCGTTCAGGGCGGTCCGCAACACTCGCGGGATGGATTCGCCACCCGCCAGATCCCGCAATTCTCCCACCGGCTGCCCGGCGATTTCGGCGCTGATTTGCCGGGCCAGCCGCTCAAAACCGGTTATATCCGTGATTAATCCTTTTTCATAATCATCACTTGCCGCCAGAGCCAATTCTATAAAACCGGCATAGCGCGGATCAAGCAGAATTTTTTCCACCTCGCCGACCAGGTCCCCTTCCTTCCCCTGGAAGCAGTCGCAGGGGGCACTGTAAATCAGGCCGGCCGGGGAGAGTCCCCGTTCTTCCAGGCGCTGAAAAATGTTCCGGGAGACCGTCCAATGGTTCTGCCGGCGGACGGCCCGTTTGACCCCGCCATGCACAGCCCGGCCGATCAGTTCCCCGAGTTTGGAGTGGCCGCCGGCGTTGTCCAAACATTTGCCGGTGCCCTGCACGACGATGATGTTGTCCGTGCCGGTTCCGGTGGCCCGCCAGGCACCCTGGGTATCGCTGACCCGGATATCCATGTCCAACAGGGCGGCGGTTTTGGCTTCGGTGGCGGTGATAACGGCCCGGGTCAGGGCCCGTTCACTCAATTGATGGTTGGTCAGCAGAATGATATTGATGGTGCCGGGTTCATAAAAGGTGCCGCTGCTTCTGGACATACGCACGGCATTGCCGGAAACCCCGGCGGTGACATAGGCCCAGACGCGCAGTTCCCGGTATTGCGCCTCTTCCACTGCCAGATTGTCCATTTTTGCGCCGGTAAACAAAAAGGCCGAAC
>CAZWCS010000165.1:2532-7143 GCA_964632805.1 uncultured Desulfobacterales bacterium | reverse complement strand
CCACCGCCGCTGGAAGCTGGACGGTCCGACGGCCGCTGCGGGTGCGGGGCGGCAGTAGTATATCCTCCAGCGGCGTGTCTGGAGAAATTTTCTGATTTTCTTCCGGCCGCAAAAGAACGCTTTCCAGATCGCCGCCCTGTTCGACGGCTTTCTCCGCGTCATCAGCGGAAATCATCCCTTCCAACTGGCGGGATTTATTGACCACAAACACATTGGACAGTCCGAACTCCTTCATCATGTGCAGCGCCGTCCGGGGACCGTCCTTATGGACAGTGACGGTCTTGGGCTTGATCATAACATCCCGGGCGGAAAGCACCTTGGTCATATCCACGTTTTCCACAAACCGCTCCACATATCGCGTAGACGGGGTTTTTAAAATCTCTTCGGGCGTACCAATCTGAACAATCCGGGCATCTTTCATCAAAACGATCCGGTCTCCGATTTTCAAGGCTTCATCCAGATCATGGGTAATAAAAATGATGGTCTTCTGCACCCGATCCTCCAGCGCCAGCAGTTCATCCTGCATGTCCGCCCGGATCAGGGGATCCAGGGCGCTGAAGGCTTCATCCATCAGCAGAATATCCGTATCAACGGCCAGCGCCCGGGCCAGGCCCACCCGCTGCTGCATGCCCCCGCTGAGTTGAGCGGGGTAGACGCTTTCCCAGCCTTCCAGGCCTACCAGCTTCAAGGCTTCCCGGGCCTTTTGGTGACGGGTGCCGACGTCCACCTTCTGCAGTTCCAGTCCAAACGCGGCGTTTTCCAGAATGGATTTATGCGGCAGCAGGGCAAAACGCTGAAACACCATGCCGAACTTTTCCTGCCGGAATTTCCGCAATGCATCATCCGAAAGTCCCCGGACATCGGTCCCATCCACAATAATCCGTCCGTTCGTAGGTTCATGAAGACGATTGATACACCGGATCAGAGTGGATTTACCGCTTCCGGAAAGCCCCATAATCACCAGGGTCTCTCCTTCATATACCTCAAAGGAAGCGTCAAAGACACCTACGGCGCACCCGGTCTCCTCCAGTATCTCGTTCTTGGGCTTTTTCTGCTGGAACAAAGAACGGGCTTCTTCGACTCTCCGGCCGAATATTTTCTCTACGTTTTCCACAACGATTTTCGGCATCGTTCGTTTCTCCTTAAAAAGATAAAATTCCGGGAGAAGAGCATCTTCCTCCCGGCCCTATCATCAGTACCTCCGGCGCCACGGCCGTGAAAAACACCGCCTTATACTTATTTAAAAATTTTAACCATATTTTTTTATTATAGCAGAATGAATCCATTTGACAACTATTATTTTGTAAAATCCCTCAGAAAACCATCAAATATTTGAAATAAATAATAAATAATATGCAATCAATTTATAAATTACTAATTTCGCATGATTAAAGTCGTTCTTTTATTAAAAGACAACCTATTATTATGAGAAAATATAAGTCTCTTTTTATCATTATTTAAAATGTTATTTTTATCTATATATAATTTTTTTGATTTTTTATTGTTGACGTATTTTTGCTTATAATATATAATAGTAAGTTATATATTGTAAAAAATATATTTACAAACAAATGTTTACATTGTCAATGGATTATCCGTCAATGATTTTTTTCAACTCTTTCTTTGGAGTAAAATTTTACAGTTAAGGAGATTTAAGATGAAAAAAAGAAAATGTTGGGTGTTTCTGGGCGGCGTTGTGTTTCTTGCGGGACTGATCTGGACCCAACCGGCAATGGCCTTCACAGTCGGGCCGCTTTCTGTTGGCGGCGCTATCCGGGCCAATTATACCTTCGGGGACTATTCCCCGGAACTGAAGCGTTCCAGCCGCGCCAAAGAGGACGGGGGCACCTTTGCCCTGGATACATTCCGGATCAACCTGGACTACGAACAGGGGAACTGGCTGGGCAAGGCGGAATATCGCTTCTACCCCGGCTACGGCAATAATAACCACGATGGTTACCATTTTCCGCATACCGGCTGGCTGGGCTACAATTTCAGGGATAACAGCCGGATCCAAATTGGATTAAACCGCGTTCCCTTCGGTCCCGGGGCCTATGGCGTCTCTCAGAGCTGGCTGTTTGATCAGCATTATTATGTGGGGCTCTCGGACGATATGGATCTGGGGGTGAAATACAGCAAACCGCTGAACAACCTGCGGTTGGATGTTGCTTATTACCTTGCCGATGAAGGCACGCATAACGGAAGCAGCTTTTCCCGCGACAGTGTGCGCTATTCCTATGATGTGGTGGACGAAACCGGCCGGGGCTATGAGGAACGGCACCAGGTCAATCTCCGCGGTATCTATACCATGGAGTGGGACAAGGTCACCAGCCATATCGGCGCTTCCCTGCAATACGGCCTGCTCGAAAGCAACGGCCCCCAGGATGACGGCGACCACTTCGCCGGCTCGATTCACGCCGTCATCAAAATCGGTCATTTTACGCTGGCCCCGCAGGTGACCTATTACCAATACGATGTGGACAAAGACCAACCGCTGGGAACAGACGAACTGGTGCAGTTCGGCGCCTACGACTTCCCCACCCTGGCAGCCGCCGAAGCCTTTATCCCCGCCCTGTCCCTGAGCGTTTTTCTGGAAATACCGCAGGTGGATTGGCTGGATTCGGTCACCCCCTACCTGGAATACAGTTCCATCATAAAAGAAGAAAGCGGATTCAACGACAGTGAAATGCTGGTGGCGGGAGCCGCCTGGACCAACAACGGCTGGTATATCTATACCGATCTGGCTTATTCCAACGGTAACGACTTTGTCGGCAACGAAGCCGGGTATGGCACCAGCCCCGGCCCGGCCTGGTCCAGCAACCGTTTTGGCGCCAACCAGACCGACGAATGGGAATATCGCTTTAACATTAACTTTGGCTATTATTTCTAAACCCCGATCCGCTCCGGGTTTACCGCCTCCGCCCGAACGGGAAGGCGGTAAATCCCGGAAAAGTTCATATTCCCGAAGAAATCTACCCGCAGAATACGGACGGAAGATCCCCGGTTTTCTCAGAACTGCCTCCTTTTTCCCCCCTCTCACTGTGACTGGCCGCCGAAAGCCTGCTCCAGGACCGATCATTACCCTTAAAGTGTATCAAGTTATATGATACACATAATGACCCAATTATTTCAATTATGAGACAACTATTCTGTATTTCATTGGTTCCCCTTTTAAAAAATATAAAACAATAAAAACAAAATATTATTTCAATGACAGAGGGTGGGAGAAAAAAATTTGAGACAGTTTCCCCTTCACATTCCGGCTGGCATGCATATTGTATAGTTTAGAGATACATTCTGCTGTCACGATTGTATGAACGCTTTTTTCGCAAACCACATATCAAGGAGGAAGCAATGACAGAAACCAAATCGGACAACGAGAAGAAAACTTCTGTTGCCAAAAATATCCTTCCCCCCAGAGAGGCAACCACCTGCGAAGCCACTGCCCAAATGCTGGAAAAAGCCAGAAAAGACGGGGTGGAACTGGCCTTTGACCGGGCGGCCAATATGAAGGCCTGTCCCATCGGGGCCGACTCGGCCTGTTGCAAGCACTGCTCCATGGGACCCTGCCGGCTCAGCGCCAAAGATCCCTACAGTAAAGTGGGGGTCTGCGGCGCGACCATCGATACCGTCATGGCCCGAAACTTTGCCCGCATGGTGGCTTCCGGCGCTTCCGCCCATACCGATCACGGCATGGCCATGCTGGATCTTTTCCGGGAAGTGATTAATGGCCACATAACCGACTACAGCATCAAGGACCCCCTGAAACTCAAAGAAGTGGCGGAATCCGTAGGAATTGAGACCAAAAACAGAAGCCTGAAAGAAATTGCCCGGGATCTTTACCAGGAGCTGGAGCGCACCTATACCCAGGTGGATGGAGAAATCCCCTTTGTGGCACGGGTTCCGGAAAAAACCCTGGAAACCTGGCGAAAAGAAGGAATCGTGCCCCGGGGGGCCATGCGGGAAATCATGGAGCTGACCCACCGCACCCATATGGGCGTGGACCAGCATTATGATAATATTACCAAACAGTGCAGCCGGACGGCGCTGGCGGACGGCTGGGGCGGATCCATGGTGGCCACCGACATTTCCGACATTCTCTACGGCACGCCGGTCCCGGTTCAGGCGGACGTAAACATGGGGGTTCTCAAAGAAAATCAGGTAAATATTATCATTCATGGGCACGAACCCAACCTGTTTGAATCCATGCTGGAATCCGTCAACTCGCCGGTTTTGAATAAAGCGGCCAGAGAAGCCGGGGCCGAGGGCATCAATCTGGTGGGCATGTGCTGCTCCGGAGCCGAGATGATGTCCCGTCACGGCATTCCCCATGCCGGCAACTTCACCTCCACCGAGGCGGTCCTGGTAACCGGAGCCGTAGATGCCATGGGCGTCGACATTCAATGTATTAAACAAGGACTGGCCCGGGTGGCCGAATGTTACGGAACGGAACTCTTTACCACCAACACCCGCTGTCACATTGAAGGGGCGACCCACATTGCATTTAACGACCATACCCCCAGGGAATGTACGGACGAAATTGTCATCCGGGCCATTGACCGCTTTAAACACCGCACCCGGCCCGTGGAAATTCCGCAAATTACCAACCCC
>CAZWCS010000165.1:0-2522 GCA_964632805.1 uncultured Desulfobacterales bacterium | reverse complement strand
ACGAATATATCAACTACATGCTGGGTGGCAGTTTCCGGGGCAGCTACACCCCGTTGAATGAAAACATCATTAACGGTCGTATCCGCGGGGTGGCCGGCGTGGTGGGCTGCACCAACCCGCGCGTAAAACATGATTACGTTCACGTGGAGCTGGTCAAGGAGCTCATCAAAAACGATGTGCTGGTCCTGCAGACCGGATGTTCCCAGATCGCCCTGGCCAAAGCCGGCCTGCTCCGGCCGGAAGCCGCAGCCGTGGCCGGCCCCGGACTAAGTGAAGTCTGCGAAACGGTGGGCATGCCGCCGGTACTGGGCGTGGGCTCCTGCGTCGACAACAGCCGGATACTGATGGCCGCCGCGGAAATGGTAAAAACCGGCGGTCTGGGAGAAAGTATCGCCGATCTGCCGGCGGCGGGTGCCGCTCCGGAATGGATGAGCGAGAAAGCCATTTCCATCGGCCATTATTTTGTCGCCTCCGGCGTCTACACGGTCTTCGGGGTTACTTTTCCTATCACGGAGAACACCCGCTTTCACGATCTGCTCTTCAACGGCCTGGAAGACAGAGGTCTGGGAAAATGGGGATTTTCACCGGATCCGCGGGAAATGGCCCGGTTGATGATTGCCCATATTGATAAAAAACGGAAAGCACTGGGGATCGATAAAGCCCGGGAACGGGTTCTGGTGGATATGAGCGATCGCCGGTCACTGGAGTAAACGTTTTTCTCTCCTCCAAAAAAAATCAGGCGCCCTTTGCGGGGCGCCTGATTTTTTTCAAAAAGACCCCTGCCCTCAAAACCCGGGGGTTCTGACTTCCAAAAATAAAACCGGGCCAGCCCCCGTTGAACTACAATAAATCCTGCAAAGCCTTCTGCAGGTTGGAATACTGGAAATGAAAACCGAGCGTGGTCAATTTCTCCGGTGTCGCCCGCTGGCTGTTTAATACCAGCGCCCCCAGTTCACCGGCAGCCAGATTGAGGGCCGCTTTGGGGACCCGAAAAAAGGAAGGGCGCCCCAGATGCCGGGCCAGAAGGGCGGAAAAATCTTTATTCCGAGCCGGTTCCGGAGCACAGGCATTGACCACCCCCCGCACTCCCCGGTTTTCCACGGCAAAAATGAGAATCGCCAAAAGATCTTCCAGGTGAATCCAGGGAAACCACTGTCGGCCATCCCCCAGGGATCCGCCCAGAAACAGACGATAGGCCGGCACCATTTTGGCCAGCGCTCCCCCGTCTTTTCCCAAAACAATGCCGAACCGCGGAATCACCAACCGGCATCCTCTGGTTTCCGCCTTTCGGGCCTCGGCCTCCCAGTCGATACAGACCCGGGCCAGAAAATCGTCTCCGGGCGGATCGCTTTCCGTCAGAAGGTCATCCCCCCGGTCACCATAATACCCGACCGCCGAAGTACTGCAAAAAACGGGGGCCTCCCCGTCCGATTCGGGTAAAGCCTGCACCAGATGACGGGTCGTCAGGATACGGCTGTCATAAATCTGCTTTTTATAAGCCGGGGTCCAGCGACGGAAAATATTGGCGCCGGCCAGATTAATGACCGCCTCTACCGACTGCAGCCGGTTCTGCCAGTCGCCCGGCCGGCTGGTATCAGCCTGAATAAATTCGAACCGGTCCGAGTCAATGCCCGTCTGGCGGGAACGGCCCAGACCGGTGACATGATGGCCCTGATCCAAGAAACGAGCAACCAAAGCGGTTCCCACAAAGCCGCTGCTGCCCGTAACCAGTATGTTCATAAGCTGCCTCCCGGCCGCAATCGGTTCATTGATAATCAGTCCACCAGCAGCACAGATCTGTTTTTGGCCCCCTGAACAACCTTCTGGGTAATACTGCCCAGAATGAATTCTTTTACGCCGGAAACTCCCTGCTTGCCCAGAACGATCAGATCATAATCTCCCTGTTGCGCTTCGTTGATGATGTCCCGGGCGATGCCTTTGGTCCGGTTAACGGTTTTAACGGTAATACGCTCCGCAGCAAATCCGCACTGGGTCAAGGAATCTTTGGCTTTTTTCAGGGCGGCTTGCAGCACTTCCTTTTTTTTGTCTTCCAGGGAACAAAAGGCCTGCTGCTGGGATTTGAAATAAGGTATCAATTCCGGACTCTGCATGGAACAGATGGCTTCTGCATCCAGAATTACACTGAACAAGGTCACCGAACTGTCGGCCGGAAGGGTATGGCCGACGAACGCGACCGCGCGCTGAGAATTTTCCGATTCATCAAAAGCAATCAAAACATTTTTGCTCATCATCACTCTCCTTGGTTCTGTGGGGTTGCAATCAAAATCATTTTCAGAATCTTATATGAAAAATACAGCAAAAAAGACGTCTCTTCTTTCTTTTTTTATTACATAACAGACTTGGCCCGGCAGGTCAAAATATTCCGGGGTGGATCATGCTCCAGAAATTCAGCGGCGGTTTGAAGCGGACGCCAGAAAATCATGACGCCAATACGAACAAATCTTATCAATACCCGACTTTCGATTTTTCAAAATAAGAGGCCGGCCGGGGTAAAAAACAAT
>CAZWCS010000164.1:0-7163 GCA_964632805.1 uncultured Desulfobacterales bacterium | reverse complement strand
AGTTTCCGGATCCGGTCGGGCAGGGCGAGAGGCGTTTCTTTCAGCAGGGCGGCGGTCTCGTTCAGGGCCCGCAGGTGTTCCTGGAGGTGGGTCACGGCCGCTTCTCCGGTCAGTGCTTCCATCCGCCGCACTCCCGAGGCGATGCCTGCCTCGGAGACGATTTTGAACAGGCCGATGTCGCCGGTGGATCGGGTGTGGGTGCCGCCGCACAACTCCTTGCTGACCGTATCAATGGAGATCACCCGGACGGTATCGCCGTATTTTTCTTCGAACAGGGCGGTGGCGCCGTCCTGGAGGGCTTCCTCCATCCGTTTTTCGGCGATGGAAACGGGGTAGTTCTCCCGGATACAGCGGTTGACAAAGTTTTCGATGGCTTCCAGGGTCTCCGGGGCTAGGGGCGAAAAATGGGTAAAGTCAAAACGCAGCCGCTCCGGAGAAACCAGGGAACCGGCCTGCTTGACATGGTCGCCCACGTGCTGGCGCAGGGCGGCGTGCAGCAGGTGAGTGGCGGTGTGGTTGCGCGCGGTGGCCCGCCGTTTTTCCCGGTCCACGGCAAAGGAAACCTGCTCGCTTTTTCGGATACTGCCGCTGACAACCCGGCCCTTGTGAATGGTCAGGCCGGTGGGATCTTTGAGGGTGTCTTCCACAACCATATTGCCGTGAGGGCCGGCGATTTTGCCCACGTCGCCCACCTGGCCGCCGGAGGCGCCGTAAAATGGGGTCGCCGCGGCCACCAGCTCCACGGCGTTGCCCTGCACAGCTTCTTCCACCGGTGTGGCGCTGTTGACCAGCGCCAGGACTTCGGCCTCGGCTGTCAGGGTCTGATAGCCCAGAAATTCAGTATTCACGCCCTGTTCCGACAGTTGCCGGTAGGCCTCGGGACTCTGGGAAAAATCGGCCACCGTGCGCGACTGAGCCCGCTGGTTGGCCATGGCCGCATTAAAGCCGTCCATGTCCAGGGTCAGGTCGCTGTCCCGGACCACATCCCGGACAATGTCCACCGGGAAACCGAAGGTGTCGTAAAGCTTGAAGATGATTTCGCCGGGGATGACGGTTTCGTCTCTGGCGCGGATTTCGGCCAGGGTGTCCTGGAGCAGCCGCAGGCCGTTATCCAGTGTCTCCGAAAAGCGGACCTCTTCGTTTTCAATGACACTGGTGATAAAGGCCCGGGCCTCCTCCAGTTCGGGGTAGGCGCTGCGCATGGTGGCGAAAACCGCTTCGGCGGTGCGGTGCAGAAAGGGTTTGGTGAGCCCGAGGTTACGGCCGTAGCGAATGGCCCGCCGCATAATGCGCCGCAGCACATAGCCCCGGCCGTCGTTGGCGGGCAGCACCCCGTCGCCGATCAGAAAGGTGGCGGCCCGGATGTGGTCGGCGATCACCTTCAGGCAGATGTCGCTTTCCGGGGATTCGCCGTAAGCCTTGCCGGCGGCTTCTTCGACCGTGTGGATGATGGGCAAAAACAGGTCGGTTTCATAGTTGGTGGGGGTGTTCTGGACCACCGAAGTGATCCGCTCCAGCCCCATGCCGGTGTCAATGCTGGGTTTGGGCAGGGGGGTTAGTTCGCCGCCGGCGTCCCGGTTGTATTGCATGAACACCATGTTCCAGATTTCCAGGAAGCGGTCGCAGTCGCAGTCCACGCCGCAGTCCGGTTGACCGCAGCCGGCGGCTTCGCCCCGGTCGATGTGAATTTCGCTGCAGGGGCCGCAGGGACCGGTATCGCCCATAGCCCAGAAGTTGTCTTTTTCTCCCAGGCGGACAATGCGGTCTTCCGGAACCCCGATTTTCTCTTTCCAGACGGTGTGGGCCTCCTCGTCATCGTGAAAGATGGAGACCCAGAGTTTCTCCCGGTCCAGGCCGTAACCGTTGAGCAGCAGATCCCAGGCCAGTTCAATGGCTTTTTCTTTGAAATAGTCGCCAAAGGAAAAATTGCCCAGCATTTCAAAAAAGGTATGGTGGCGGGCGGTGTAGCCCACGTTTTCCAGGTCGTTGTGTTTGCCGCCGGCCCGGACGCACTTCTGGGAAGTGGCGGCCGTGGTGTAGTCCCGTTTTTCTTCTCCAATAAAGATCCGTTTGAACTGAACCATGCCGGCATTGACGAACAGGAGCGTGGGATCCGCCTGGGGCACCAGGGAGGAGCTCCGCACGATCCGGTGGTCGTGCCGCTGAAAATAGTCCAGAAATATTTTTCGCGCCTCGTCGCCCGTCATGCACAACCCTTTATGAATTAACAATTACGATAACAATTATGAATTATGGATCAGGATTTTTCCCGAAATTCGTCATTTTTCGTTTTCCGCCTCTTCCGCCACTGCGGCCGGGTCCGCCGTCGCCCGGGGGCCGCTGTCCAGTTCTAGGACCTCCCGCAGCTTGTTGTAAACTTCATCGAAAATGTCGGTGTTTTCCTCAAAGAATTTTTTCACGTTTTCCCGGCCCTGGCCGATGCGTTCGCCCTCATAGGAGTACCAGGAACCGCTTTTTTCGATGATTTTTTCCTGCACCCCGATATCCAGGATTTCCCCCGCTTTGGAAATGCCTTCGCCATACATCATGTCGAATTCCACGTTTTTGAAGGGCGGGGCCAGCTTGTTTTTAACCACTTTGACCTTGACCCGGTTGCCGATGACGTTTTCTCCATCTTTGATGGCCGAACTTCGGCGGATATCCAGGCGCACCGAGGAATAGAACTTGAGGGCGTTGCCGCCGGTGGTGGTTTCGGGGTTGCCGAAAAAAACCCCGATTTTCTGCCGCATCTGGTTGATAAAAATGATGGAAGTGTTGGTTTTGCCGATGATGGCGGTCAGTTTTCGCAGGGCCTGCGACATCAGCCGGGCCTGCAGGCCCATGTGGGAGTCGCCCATGTCGCCCTCGATTTCGGCTTTGGGCACCAGGGCGGCCACGGAGTCGATCACCAGAACATCGATGGCACCGCTGCGGACCAGCATGTCGGCGATTTCCAGGGCCTGTTCACCGGTATCCGGCTGAGAAACCAGCAGTTCATCGCAGTTGACGCCCAGTCTGCGGGCGTAGGCGGTGTCCAGGGCGTGCTCGGCGTCGATGAAAGCTGCGATCCCGCCCCGTTTCTGCGCTTCCGCCACTGTGTGCAGGGTGAGGGTCGTTTTCCCCGAGGATTCCGGCCCGAAAATTTCGGTGACCCGGCCCCGGGGGATACCCCCGACGCCCAGGGCTTTGTCCAGTCCTAGAGAACCGGTCGGTATGGACGGGATCTGAATGATTGAGCCGTTGCCGAGTTTCATGATAGAACCCTTGCCGAACTGGCGCTCTATCTGCGTCATGGCTGCTTCCACGGCTTTGGTTTTTTCTGTTATGTCCACCATGATGCCTCCTTTACCCGTTTTTATGGCCGGTTGTCATTGCTTCCGGGATCGCCCAGCGGAAATTCCGCCAGCCGGCTGTAGGTCGGCCCCCGGGATCCCAAAACACTTTTATACAGGATAAACCTTTCCAGGTAAAAGGGTTTTGAGTGAAAATCCAAAAAATTGTTCAGCACCGCGGCCAGGGCTTTTCCGTCTATGGCGGCCTTGATGCGGCCGATGGTCAGGTGGGCGGTAAATTTCCGTTTTTCTTTGGCAAATCCGATTTCCGCCAGGTTGTCGGCCAGCGTTTCCTGCAGGGCGAAAAGCGGCGGAGTGTCTCCGGACAGTCCCGTCCAGATCACCCGGGGCCGCCTGTAATGGGGAAAGACCCCGAGCCCTCTGGCGGAAAGTTTTATGGGCGGCGAAACACAGGGGGCCGCGCGGGTGGCTGCCCGGCATACCCGGTCGATCTGCGCGGGTGTGAGTTCGCCCAGAAATTTCAGGGTCAGGTGGAGGTTTTCCGGCAATACCCATTTTATGTTCAGCCGGTGGCGGCCGATGGCCTGCTGGAGGGAGGCGATTTCCGCCGCCACTTCGACAGACGGCGTAAGCGCCAGAAAGGTTCGCATCTTTTTTTCGGCAGCGGTCATGGCGAAAACGGCGGGATTCCCCCGGCCTGCAAAACGATTCGCAGAATCAGGTTGGCGAAAATTCCGGCCAGGACGTCGTCAAAGACAATGCCGGCCCCGCCGGGCAGATTTTTTTCCAGATACCGAATGGGAAACGGTTTGGCAATATCCAGGCAGCGGAAGACCAAAAAACCGCCACCCACGATCCAGGGAGTTACGGGCAGGGCCCAGAGGGTGACCATGATGCCGGCGATTTCATCAATGACTATACAGCCGGGATCGTTGCGGCCGAGGCGGCGTTCCGCGGCATGGGCGATTCCTACCGCCAGGCCGATGAAGACCGCCAGGATGGCCAGGGAGAGGGGCGGAGCCAGGCAGGACAGCAGCAGGGCCGGCAGCAGGCCGGCCACGGTGCCGAAAGTCCCCGGTGCCCAGGGAAGGTAGCCGACAAACAGGCCGGTGGCACCGGCCATGAGCGGCGAATACCCGGTTTTCATATTTCCTCCGAAGATGGCGGCGAGGGGGGTGTTTCGGGGAGAACCGCTTCGGGATTCTGCGCGGCGGCCGATGCCCGGCGGTAGATTTCCTCCAGCGGTAAACCGGTTTTTTGCGCCAGATCGCGGCAGGATTCGTATTCCGGGGTGAGGCGACTGGTTCCCGCCGGCGTGATAACCGCTTTGGCCCGGATCGGGCCCAGATCCGTTTCGATGACCACGGAACGGCGCTGCAGCCGGCTGCGCGCGGCGTTGTAATGCCGCACCCCGATGGAGGTGGTTTCGGAAAGAATGTGGTGGATAATTCTTTGGCGGTCCTGGGGACGGCACAGTACCTGCAGCATGGTTCCCGGCCGGTTTTTTTTCATAAAGACCGGTATCCAGTAAACATCCAGGGCGCCGTCGGCCAGGAGCCGTTCCATGAGATAACCGAATATTTCCGGGTTCATGTCGTCAATGCAGGCCTCCACGATGGTGACCCGGTCGGTTTCGGCGGTATCGGCCGGATTTTCAGCCGGTGCGGTGAAGGTGCCGGAAATCAGGCGCAGGACATTGGGAAGGCTTTCGATTTCCCGGCTGCCGGCTCCATATCCGGTTTTTCCCGGCGTCATGGCCGGCAGGGGGCCGAACCATTCCGCCAGGGTGGTAATCAGGGCCGCGCCCGTAGGGGTGATCAGTTCCTGCGCAATACCGGTGCCATACACGGGAACGCCTTGCAGCAGTTCCAGGGTGGCCGGGGCGGGTACCGGCAGAATACCGTGCCGGCACGGCACCTGCCCGGTGCCCAGAGCCAGCGGGGAGGCGGCAATGTGCTCGGCTCCCAGGTAGTCCAGGGCCAGGGCGGTACCGGCGATGTCGGCAATGGCGTCGATTCCGCCGACTTCGTGAAAATGAACCTTTTCCACGGGGCAGTTGTGGATTTTCGCTTCGGCGGCGGCCAGTCCGGAAAAGGCTTTCAGGGCCCGCTGCTTGACGGTCTCGGGGTAAGAGCTGTCTGCCAGAAGCTGCCGGATGGCGGTGTAATCCCGCGAGGTGGTCTTGTTTTCGATCAGAACGTCGATTTTCCGGGCAGTCAGCCCGTGGCGGGAAACGGTTTTTTCGGTCAGGGAAAATCCGGTCAGGGGAAGGGCAGCCAGTTGTTCCTGCAGCCAGGCCAGGGGCACCCCCAAGTCTACCAGGGCGCCCAGGGTCATGTCGCCGCTGATACCGGAACCGCAGTCAAAGTACAGGTCCATGGCCGGCTCCTTACACCGAATGCTGCCGGATAATGGCGGTTAACAGTTCTGTGGCCTGGACCATATCTTCCAGGGCGATCTGTTCCCGGACGGTGTGCATGTCCTGCATGCCGGTACCCAGAATTCCGGCGGTAATGCCGTTCTGGAAAAAGATGTTGGCGTCGGAACCGCCGCCGGAGGCCTTGGGTACCAGTTCCCGGTTGAGGCCGGCGGCGGCCGCTTGGGCGGCGGCAACCAGCGGGTGGGTCTCGGGAATGCGCAGGCTGAGAAAGTCGGTGGTCACTTCCGTTTCCAGAGAAGGGAGACCGTCCTGGCCGGAGCGGCGGGCTTCTTCGGCGATGGTTTGTTCAAAAATACTTACAATCCAGTCCGTTATGTTTTTCAAAGCAAGGTCGTCCTGACTCCTGGTTTCGCCTTGCAGGATGACTTCCGCCGGCACGATGTTGGTGGCTTTTCCGCCTTCAATGCGGCCAATGTTGTAAGTGGTGATTTCGTCTACCCGGCCGGGATTCAACCGGGCCAGGACTTTTCCGGCGGCGATGATGGCGTTGACTCCGTCTTCCGGGTGGGCACCGGCGTGGGCGTCTTTGCCGCGGATGACGAACTGCAGGCGGTTGGCGCCGGGCGCCCGGGTGACGATGCCGGCGGTATCCGAAGCATCCAGGATATAACCAAAAGTGGCGGACAATAGAGAAAAATCCAGGTTCTTGGCGCCCAGCAGGCCGATTTCCTCGCAGACGGTAAAGACCAGCTCCAGGGGACAGAAGTGGTCGCCGGCCTCGCGCAGGATTTGAATGGTTTCGATAATAATGGCGATGGCACTTTTATCGTCCGCTCCCAGGATGGTTTCGCCCCGGCTGGAGAAGACCCCTTCGGAAAACACCGGGACAATCCCTCTGCCCGGTTCCACGGTGTCCATATGGGCGCTGAGCAGGAGGGGAGTGCAGGCCGGGTTGCCGGGAAAGCGGACAATGAGGTTGCCGGTATCGCCGCCGACTTTTTCCGCGGCGCTGTCTGTCAGGGTTTCCGCGCCCAGGTCTGCAAAAATGTTGCGCAGCCTGTCGCACACGGCCCGCTCCTGCCGGGAAACGCTGTCGATGGTGACCAGCGATTCAAAGGTGCGGGCCAGTCTTTCCCGGTTTACTGTGGAAGGCACGTTTTTTCGTTCCTTTCTTTTCTTATTTCATTATAATGTGATAGAATTATATAAACGCCTGACAGAATATGTCCGGCTTATGCGTTTACTTGCTGTATTTTTGCGGAAGTGCGCAGCGTTCTGGTGATGCTCCCGGACTTCAAATCCGGTGTGGGGCGCTAACACCGTCCCGGGTGGGTTCGATTCCCATGCACTTCCGCCATTTTTTATTGATTTCATACATCCTATATCCAAACATCGGCTCCCATGAAAAGCACAGGCCTGAGCCGTCCTTAAACCCCTATCCCGAATATTTCATGAATTTTTTCGACAATCGTTATTTAATTAATAAAGTT
>CAZWCS010000163.1:0-7372 GCA_964632805.1 uncultured Desulfobacterales bacterium | reverse complement strand
AAATATGATTCTTTCGGTGAAGGTGGTCGAGCCGTCCGGGGGGATGCTGATTCAGCATTTTGATATTGAGGTTCTCTCGGACACGGACCGGCAGATGATCTATCAGGGGACGACCTATTTCGGCTTTTTTTCTCAGCAGGCCCTTTCCCGGCAGGTGGGCGTGCCCGGGGCTTCGGAGCGGGCCTGGTCTCCCTCACCGGCGGCTGCAGGAGCCGTAAAGGATTTACCGCTGGAGCCGCAGCACCCCCTGACGCCGGACGATGAAATCGTAAATCCGGTCCCGGCGGCGGCTTTGCCCGGCAAAGCCTTGTTAATGCTGGACCGCATCGAAATTTATCTGCCGGAAGGGGGTTCCGCCGGCCTGGGTTTTGTCCGGGGCGTGAAAGCCGTGGATCCCGAAGAGTGGTTTTTTACGGCCCATTTTTATCAGGATCCGGTGATGCCGGGTTCTCTCGGTCTGGAGGCCTTTATTCAATTGATGAAGTTCGTCTGTTTGCAGCGCTGGCCCCGACTGGCGGAAACCCATCGTTTTGCATTCGTGACCGGTCATCCCCATGAATGGATCTACCGGGGGCAGGTGATTCCCGCCAATCGGCAGATGGCGGTGGAGGCCGAAATTATCCGGGTGGAGGAGGGGCCGCAACCCGGCGTTTATGCCAACGGCTTTCTAACCGTGGACGGTCTTTATATTTATGAAATGAAAGAATTCGGCCTGCGGCTGGTACCGGTGGAATAGTTTATTCGAACCATTCCATCCGGGGTTGTTCCCGTTTGACGATGTTGTCGATTCTGCCTTTGGGATAGCCCAGGGTGAGAGAAGTGATAATTTTAAACGGTTCCACGATTCCCAGTTGCTTTTTGAATTTCGGAAATCCTTGCAGGCCGTCAATAAGGCTGACCCAGCAGGTGCCCAGGCCCAGGGAATGAGCAGCCAGCACCATATTCTGACCGCAGATGCCGGTATCCAGTTCAATGGAACCGATGCCGCGCTTGTCCGCCAGCAGAATGATCAGGACCGGGGCGTGGAAAAAGGTATGGTAATGGGGATCGGCGACAATGGCGTTGATCCCGCCCCGGGCCCGCGGATCCAGTTCATTGGGGCCGCGCAGGCTGATCAGCAGACGGGTGAGCACCCTTTGCCAGGGTTTTAAGGTGGCGGTTTTGTCTCCGGGGACCTGTTTGTCGATCCAGGGGCGGGGCATGGTGGCGCGCATGACCAGGCGGCAGAATTTTTTGCACTTGACATCGATTTCGTCAATCAACTCCTTGTTCTGGATGACGATGAATTTCCAGGGCTGATTGTTTCCCGCCGACGGCGCGAACCGGCCGGCCTCGATCACCCGCTCCACCATTTCCCGGGGAACGGGTTTGTCTTTATACAGCCGGATACTGCGGCGGTTGTAGATGACCTTTTCCGTTTCCGTCAGATCCGGCCCGCATTCGGCATAATCGGCTCTGCTTGATATGGGCAGGGGCGGGGTTTTGCCGTTTTTGAAGAGGTGACTGTTTTTCCAGAAGCCGACGGGCACCCGGTATTCCCCCTCAATGGTGACCGCTCCCTGCGGACAGGCGGCTACGCAGTTCTGGCAGGTAATGCACCGGAAATGATCATACCGTTCATTGGGCCGGGCTTTTTTCTCTTCGGTAATCATGAGCAGCTGGATAGGGCAGGAGTTCACGCAGCGGCCGCAGCCGGTGCATTTTTCTTCGTCAACGATAAATCGGGAATAGTTTGCGGGAGGTAATGTTGCCAGACGGTGTTTTTCAAAAAGCATGCGGCCTCCTTGTCGCATAATATTTTTTGATTATTTTCGGGGGTTGGCGGAAAACGGCCTCTCTGTGTTCCGTGTCCGGCCGGAAGGCGCGGACTGTTTATTTTTTTTTATAACCCAATTTGACCGGTCAGTCAAGTTTTTTTTGGCACCTTTTGGTCCTTTGTCCGTCCTTCTTTGTATTTTTTGATCTGTTTGAAATAATTTAAATTAATGAATCAGAAAAATAGTATTTGACAAGCCCAGGAAAGATTTGTTTTGTATATAGATGATGAATATCTCATGTACAGTTGGATGGTGGTAAAGCGTTTGCCTGTTGCACGGGCAGTGGCGCGGGAGAAAGAACGATGCCAGAACCCAAACCGTTATACCGGATTTCGGAGCTGGAACGCCTGACCGGGGTTCCCCGGCGGCGTATTCATTTTTATATTCAATCCGGATTGCTGCATAAACCGATGAAAACCGGTAAGACCATGGCCTACTATGATGATTCCCACCGGACCCGGCTTTTGGCGGTAAAAGAGGCCAGACAACGCGGAGAACCGTTGTTTGCCATTAAAGAAAAACTGAAAGTCCGGTATAAGCGGAAAACACAGAATGATGGGGGAGGCGAGGAAAAGGGAAGGGAAACCGGCTTTTATCCCTCCGCCCCGGTTTCGCCGAAATGCAACCGGCGCAACAGCGAACTGACCCGGGAGCGCATTTTATCCACCGGCTGTGAGATGTTCCGGGAAAACGGCTACCGAAATACCCGGGTAAATGATTTGACCCGTCATTTGAATATCGGCAAAGGTACCTTTTATTTTTATTTCAGCGACAAGAAGGAATTGTTTCTGGAATGCGTACCGCGCTTGTTTGAAGAGATGTTTTCCCACGGCTGGGCGGAAATCCGGCAGATTTATGATCCGGTAGCGCGCCTGGAGCGTCGTTTTGATCTGGTTCTGGCGGGGTTACGGGAATTTTGCGCCATTCTTCAGTTGGCCCGCGAAGCTATGGACGACCCGGATCCCAAGTTGCAGGGCATGGGTTACCGGATTTATCGTTCCGTGAGCCGGCCGGTGGAGGCGGATATTTACAAGGGCATTCAACAGAATGCTTTCTACCCGGTGGATGTTTCCACAGCGGCCAATTTGATGATTGCGGCTGTGGAAAGTATTTATGATATGCAGATATTCAATCGGGACGTCTCCTCGGAGGTGTGCAAGCGAAATATTTTCAATTTGCTGGTATACGGTCTGGCCGGAAAAGGAGAACGGCTGACTACCGATAAGGGGGCCTGAAAACATTTCCGGAACAAACCCGGCCCATTTTGCCTATTAACTGTACATTCATGTTTTGTTTTTTTGGATTTATTATTGCTATAATATTTATATGTTATAAAAAAATCCGGGGGAGATAAAAAAATATTTGACCTATCGGTCGAAAAAGGGTAGAATGGCCGGAAAAGATGGGGAACACCAGATATCAACATCAGCTATCATTGATATTCTGATAGACGGCAAAAACATGATATCAACGGCAATAATCATTTCCATTCGGGCGTAAGGAGTAAAAACATGCGTGAGGTTGCAATTGTCGGGGCAGGAATGACGAGATTTGGTAAATATGCGGACAAGGGAATCAAGCAATTGGTGGCCGAAGCGGTTACGGCGGCTTTTGATGATGCCGGGATCGATAAAACGCAGATTGAAGCCGCCTATCTGGGGTCGGCGGTGCCGGGCGTTATGACCGGCCAGGAACAGATCAAGGCCCAGGTTACCCTGAGTGCCATGGGTATCGACACCATTCCCATGTACAACGTGGAAAACGCCTGTGCCAGTTCTTCTTCAGCGCTGAACCTGGCCTGGACCGCGGTGGGCGCCGGTCTGTACGACTGCGTGTTGGTGGTGGGCATGGAAAAACTCTATGACACCGATAAAATGAAGTCCTTCATGGCCCTGGGGACCGCGGTGGATATCGAGATGGTGGAGAAATTTCTGGAGGATTTTCAGAAGCGGCAGGCTTCGGATGAAAAAATCCTGTCGGAAGGCAGCGGAAAAAGCAAAAGCATTTTCATGGACATGTATGCCTATTACACCCGCCAGTATATGGAGCGCTACGGGCTGACCCAGGAGCATTTCGCCAAACTGGCGGTGAAAAGCCATAAAAACGGAGCCAACAACCCTTATGCCATGTATCAGAAGCCGGTCACCCTGGAAGAAGTTCTGAATTCCGGGGATGTGGCCTTTCCCCTGACCCGGATGATGTGCTCCCCGGTCAGTGACGGGTCGGCCGCGGTGATTGTCTGCTCCCGGGAAAAGGCGGCGCAGATTACTTCCCGGCCGGTCTGGATTGAATCTTCGGTGGTCGGCAGCGGCCGCATCTGCGACGATCTTTCCGATACCCTGACCAAACGGCTGGGGCCCCGGGCGTTTGAAGCGGCGGGAATCGGGCCGGAAGAGCTGGACGTGATCGAGGTGCATGACGCCACCTCGCCTTCGGAAATCATCACCCTGGTTGAACTGGGTATCTGCCCCGGCGAGGAAGCGCCGCGCTGGATTGACGAGGGTGTCCTGGAGGTGGACGGGAAAATGCCTTCCAATACCTCCGGCGGGCTGGCTTCCAAGGGGCATCCCATCGGCGCCACCGGGCTGGGGCAGATACACGAAATCGTTCACCAGCTCCAGGGCAAGGCCGGAAAACGTCAGGTGGCCGACCCCAAAGTCGGCATGACCCACAACGGGGGCGGCATCCTCGGGGTTGACGCCGCGGCCATGGCCCTGCATATTTTGAAACGATAGAGAACAAGCGGCATGTTTATTGACATAGGAGCCAAGACAGACAAGGGGGTATTATGGAAGACACCAGCAGACCGTACTGGAACATGGAAATCGAACCCAAACTGAACACCGCGGAAATCAAAGAACTGCAATTGTTAAAGCTGAAAGAGGCCCTGAAATGGCAGTATGAAAATACGCCCTTTAACCGGGAACGGTTTGACAAAGCCGGCGTCAAACCGGAAGACATCCGGTCTTTTGAAGATTATGCCAAAGCCATCCCGCCCGCCGGGCAGGAGGAAATCCGGGAGGCCATTGCCGAAATCGGCCTGGATATGGACAAGCTGATGCGGTATGTGTTCGGCGACGCCCGGGTGGACGATCTGTATCTGCTGACCACCACCTCCGGTACCACCGGTATCCCCACGCCTTATCCCAACTTTAACGCCTCCTTGACCGACGCCCAGGAAATCATGTGCCGGGCCGCCTGGCGCATGGGCTTCCGCCCCGGCGACCGCCTGGCCATCTGTTTCGGTCTTTCCATGCACGCGGCCGGAACGCCGCAGATTCTGTGGTTTAAAAATTTTCCCGGCCTGACCATTGTTCCCATTGGCGCGGAAGCGGGCACGGAAAAAATATTGCAGTTTATTCAGTTGTTTAAAGTCAATATTTTTGCCGGAACCCCTTCCCTGGCCCTGCATTTGATTGAGCGGGCGCCGGAGGTGCTGAATGTGGCGGTGAAAGAGCTGGGTATCAAAATTCTGATGCTGGGCGCCGAACCCGGCGCCGGCATTCCCGAGGTGCGGCAGAAACTGGAGTCGGAATACGGGGCCCAGGTGTTTGACGCCGGGGCCGGTTACGGGGTGTCCTGCGATTATCCGGTTTATCAGGGCATGCACTGGATTGCCGATGATTATGCCTATTATGAACTCATCGATCCCGAAACCCGGGAAGCCGTTCCCATGGAAAACGGGGCCACCGGGATTATGGCGGGGACGGCCCTGAACCCGCCGGGAGCGGTCTGGTTTGACATGCGGTTTACCATGATGGACATTCACCAGGTTTTTACGGACCCCTGTCCCTGCGGGCGCAGCGGCTTCCGGTACAAGGTGGTGGGCCGGGCCGATGACATGCTGAAAGTCAAGGGCGTTCCGGTCTATCCCGCCTCCATTGAGGGAGTCATTCATTCCTTTCCCGAGCAGTTGACCGGCTCCTTCCGGATTGTCCTGGATGAGAAACCCCCGCGGGTGGTGCCGCCCCTGAAGCTGAAGGTGGAGCACAGCCGGAATGTGCGGCAGGAGGATCTGCCGGCCCTGGAGCAGGAAGTGGCCGACAAGATGCACAAGCTGCTCAAAATCCGGCCGGCCATAACCTGGCTGGAGCCCGGCACCCTGGAGCGGGCCACCAAAAAGACCCAGCTTCTGGAAAAGAACTACGAATAGTTTTTAAGCCCCTGGCGCCCGGTGGGTGCCAGGGGCTTGTTTCCGTCAGCACCTTCCATACGGTATCCGGTTTTGCTTTTATATCAATATTTTTTCACCACAATATGTTGGCAACCCCTTTGTCCGAATAGTATTTTCTTAGCGCATCCAGGTGTTGTGCGGTAACCTTGCCGGGAAGGTGAGCGGCCGCCCGCATAAACCGAATACCGGCCAATTCTTTATGGCGGTACAAATGCGCATTGTTTTTTAAATCATATAATCCCCCAAATCGGTTTTTATTCGCCATTAATATTTCAAAGCCTCTAATGACGTGCGCCTGTGTATGTACAGCCTGGTTTGCCGTCGCAATCGCAGCGGAGAAAAGAAGCATTTGTTTCATGGAAACATGTTCTGTCCCTAAAGTTATCATATTGTCAATATCCCAAAAGGGATTGGAAAATTCGGGAAAATGCATCCAGAACTCCAGTTTATCCCGGTCGTGGTATCCAAATGCATTGCGTTGGCTTACGACATTGAGTAGACGGTCAATATCCGCAGCTTTGGATTGCTCCGGCATAACGCCGGCATTTTTGAAAAAGCGGTACGTCTGCAGTTCTTTATCCGTGAATGCGGCGGCATGATTTTCAAAGTCGAACAAATTCAGAATTCTTTCGGTCCGAACCCCCATGCGATGAAGGCAATAGGCCGACTCGGCTTGCAAATGCACACTCTGTGCCTGTACAGAAGCGACCAACATCGCCTCTATTTTTGTCTGGAAAGAAATATTTGCTTTGGGCATTACGATGGCCGCATAACATTCTTCAAAATGATTTGCAAATTCGGGCCAGTTTTCAGCGACACCGATTTTGTTTCTGCTATGATACCCCGGCATTTCTTTCGCCGGCAAATGGTTCCGGGTCCGATGGTGCCTTGCAATTGCTGCAAGTGGTTGCAAGCACGACTGCCAACGTGATATAAAAAAAATTTTTCATTTCTAAAATTTTCCAGGGCCAGGCCTGCTGTCTGTCAAAGAAACGTACATGATGATCATCATTATTAACGGTTCTATCATTCATCTGATAAACGACGACTCCATATAAAGAAAGGCAAACAATAAAAATGCTGCGCCACTTATCAGGAGAGCGCGTATTATATAAGCTTCTTTTTTTTCATTATTATACCGAACGCCAAAATTAGAAGCCAGCAGGGCAATATAAAATTTCAATCTGCCCAGGCCGTCCTGCCTGGTTTTAACGGTGTTGATGCATAAAGATTGGCCACTCGATATGTCTGGTTGCCCACCAGGGAGTTCTACATCAAATAAACTCAATCCGCTACAAACAGTGCTGCCATTGAGGCTGCAATTGTTTGACTTTTTTTTAACAGTTGGGCCTCGATTTTAACCGATTTTTTCCTCTAAGTC
>CAZWCS010000162.1:0-7410 GCA_964632805.1 uncultured Desulfobacterales bacterium | reverse complement strand
GCTCCACCGTGGGCACGGTCACGGAAATCTACGACTACCTGCGTCTGCTGTTTGCCCGCTGCGGCACCCCCCACTGTTATCAGTGCGGCGCGCCCATTGCCTCCCAGTCCATCGACCAGATCACCGACCAGGTCCTGGCCCTGCCCGCCGGCACGGCCATCATCATTTCCGCTCCCCTGGTGACCAACCACAAAGGCGGCCAGGAAAAGCTGTTTAAGCAGCTGAAAAAAGAGGGGTTTGCCCGGGTGCAGGTGGACGGCCAAACCCTTTCCCTGGAAGAGATCACCCGGCTGGACAAGCGCAAAAAACACACCGTGGCGGTGGTGGTGGACCGCCTGGTGATCAAAGAGGGGCTGGGAAAACGGCTGGCCGACTCCCTGGAGCTGGCCCTGGCCAAATCCGAGGGACTGGTGACCGTGGAGGTGCTGGCGGATGACAAAAAGACCGTTACCCGCTCGCTTCTGTTCAGCGAAACCGCCGCCTGCGCCCGCTGCGGCATCAGTTATCCCGAATTTACCCCGGCCAGTTTCTCCTTTAATTCTCCCCAGGGCGCCTGTCCCCAGTGTGACGGGCTGGGCGCGGTAACCGAGCTGGATCCCGAGCTGATCGTGCCGGACCCCAACCTCTCCCTGCGCCAGGGCGCCGTTGCGGTCTGGGCCAACCGCAACTCCGTGCGGTTTGCCGAGTTCCTGGAAGCCTTAACCGCCTTTTACCGCACCGACATCTATACCCCCTACAAAAACCTCCCGGAGGAATTCAAAGAAGTCCTTTTGTACGGTTCCGGAAAAACCGAAATCCCCTTCTTCTTTGAGCGCGGCGGCCGGCGGATCACTTATAAACGACCCTTTGAAGGGATAATTCCCAACCTGGAGCGCCGCTATCTGGAAACCGACTCCAGCTGGTCCCGGGAAGACATCAAGCGCTACATGAATTTCCGGACCTGCACCGAATGCGCCGGCACCCGGCTGAACCGGGCCAGCAGCAGTGTCACCATCGGCAAAAAAAACATCTCTCAGGCAACGGCCCTGGCGGTGGCTGCGGCCCGAAAATTTTTTTCCGGCCTGCGATTTTCCGGACAGCAGAAAGTCATCGCCGCCCCGGTTCTCAAGGAGATCGACGAGCGGCTGGGGTTTCTGCAGGATGTGGGTCTGGACTATCTTACCCTGGATCGCAGTGCGGCTACGCTTTCGGGGGGAGAAAGCCAGCGCATCCGGCTGGCCACCCAGATCGGTTCCAAGCTGACCGGGGTGCTCTATGTGCTGGACGAACCCAGCATCGGCCTGCACCAGCGGGACAACCAGCGGCTGCTGACCTCCCTGACCAGAATGCGGGATCTGGGCAACACCGTGCTGGTGGTGGAGCATGACCGGGAGACCATCCTGGCCGCCGATCACGTGGTGGACATGGGCCCCGGCGCCGGTATGCGGGGCGGAGAAGTGGTCTTTTCCGGAACGCCGCAGGCCCTGCTCCGGGACAACACCTCCCTGACCGGCCAATATTTCAGCGGCCGGAAAAACATCCCCGTGCCGGAGAAACGACGGCCCGGCAACGGGCAGAAGCTGGTTTTGCGCGGTGCCCGGGAAAACAATCTCAAAACGGTGGAAGTTGAAATCCCGCTGGGCTGCCTGGTCTGCGTCACCGGGGTGTCCGGTTCCGGCAAGTCCACCCTGATTCTGGACACTCTTTACCGGGCCCTGGCCCAGAACCTTTATCACAGCCGCATCCCGCCGGGCCGGCACCAGTCGCTGGCAGGAACCGAACACATTGACAAGGTCATCAATATCGACCAGTCCCCCATCGGCCGCACCCCGCGCTCCAATCCCGGCACTTATACCGGGGTATTCACCTATATCCGGGAGTTGTTTGCGAAAACTCCGGAAGCCCGGGCCCGGGGCTACAATCCCGGCCGCTTCAGCTTCAACGTCAAGGGCGGTCGCTGCGAAGCCTGCAGCGGAGACGGCATCATCAAATTTGAAATGCATTTTCTGCCGGATGTCTATGTGGCCTGTGACCTCTGCAAGGGTCGCCGCTACAACCGGGAGACACTGGAAGTGACCTACAAGGGCAAATCCATCGCCGATGTGCTGGACATGACCGTCAACCAGGCCATGCGGTTTTTCGAAAACATTACCAACATCAAGTCGAAGCTGCAGACGCTGGTGGATGTGGGCCTGGGCTATGTGCATCTGGGGCAGCCGGCGACCACTCTCTCCGGCGGCGAGGCCCAGCGCATTAAACTGTCCCGGGAACTGAGCAAGCGCAGCACCGGCCGGACCGCCTATTTTCTGGACGAGCCCACCACCGGCCTGCATGTGGATGACATCAAAAAACTGCTGGTGGTAACCGACCGGCTGGTGGAAACGGGCAACACGGTGATTATCATCGAGCACAACCTGGACGTGATCAAGTACGCCGACCATATTATCGACCTGGGGCCGGAAGGCGGAGACGCCGGCGGGGAAGTGGTGGCCTGCGGAACGCCGGAGGAGGTGGCAGCCAGCAAAAAATCCTACACCGGACAATTTCTGAAAACCGTGCTATAGATATGAGGGTATCTCTAAAAATTGCCTTTTGGCTCGAGGTCAAGGCGTGAGAAAATTTTAACCGGAAGCCAGCCTCCCGGACGAAAATTGCTGAAACAAATTGACATACAAACCTTGCCGTGTTATAAATCAAGAAATAAAGTAGATAATTCTTCCGTTTATTGTGGTCAATCGGTTCGACAGGAGAAACCCAGGCCGCCACTGGTATTTGAATGAACCCGTCGCTTCAAAATTTTCATAGAATGTAAAAAAATCGATTTTTTTAAAAACACCCGATCGGCAAAGTCATGAGGAATCCGACCTGCCCTAAAGAAAAAGGACGGGGAAAAGCGAAATTATGAAAACAATTGTTGTCGATCAAAACATGCCCATTCAAAAATACTTGGAAAATAACGGATATGCTGTATTTGGTGCACAAAATGATCGCCAGCTCCAGGATCTACTGGAAAACGGAGAATCATTACTGGTAATCTGCGATGCCCCCTTTACTGACCCCAATCTTATTCATTCAGCAATTCGCATGCGCAATAAACCCTCCTCAAATTATATTTTTATCCTTGCTGTAGCCGATTTTTCTGACAACCCGGAACTGCCCCGGCAACTGGTCGAGGCGGGAGTAGATGATTGCATAAACAAGCCGGTTGTTCAGGAGGAACTTGCTCTCAAATTGCACTTGGCGGAACGCATTGGATCTTTGGAAAATAAATTTCGGAAAACCAGGAAATCCGACGATTCACACGAGCTAAACAGGTTGCTGATATACCTTTTACCGGGAATTATCCACGAAATCAACAATCCGACCGGTTTTGTCGCCAGTAATATAACAACCATGACAGAATACACCGAAACAATTTTTGAACAATCCAGCCGGTGTGAAAAACTGACAACTTTTTTTGAAACCAGAAACAATATTTCTGCCAGAGAAAAAGAGGTCATCAGGGGATACAAACAATTTCTCGCCGACTGCGACCTGCCATTCATCAAGACGGACATGGAGGCGCTGATAGAGGAATGCAGAGAAGGAATGAAGCGAATACAAACGCTGATCAATGATCTTGGTGAAATCGTCCTGGCGGAGACGGATGCTGATGATGCCATTATGACTGAAGCCGATTTAAATACCAGCCTGGATACGGCCCTCAATGTTATCTGGAACAAATTAAAATACAAAACCGTTGTTAAAAAATCATATGACCAACTTCCGTTGTTGCCGTGCTTTCCCCGTAAAATGGCGTATGCCTTTTTGCTTGTTCTGGCTGAAATATCCTTGGAGATAGAAGATTCTGGGGAATTATCCATTAACACCCTCAACAAAAAAGACAACCTTCAGGTTCGGATAGAGATGGCGGGGCGGAATAACTGGAAAAAGGAAATGAATGTACAAACGAATCCAGCCCTGGCTTTCGCCGCTGACATTTTTGATACCCATAAAGGGGTGTTTGAAACCCAGCAAGAAACCGATAACCACATCCGGTTTATAATCACGCTTCCTGTGAGTAATACCGATTAATCATTACGCTGGGCGGTAACAAGAGTGTTCCGAAAACTGATAAACTGCGCCGGACCCCCACCTTGATCCTCAAATCGGCAAATCGTTTATGCTTTCAAAAATCCGATAAAATGGCCAATCAACCTGTATCAAAAAAAATTCGGAAAAAATGACGGCAAAGGGTAACCCGAAATGGAACTGACACGAAAACGCCTTATTTTTCTAATCCGATTACTGGTTATCATCAGTATCTCCTATATAATGCTGTTAACACCGGGCAACGAGGACTTGAAATACTGGGGTTATGGTTTTATCTGTTTATACTTGTTTTCAAATCTGCTGCTTTCCCGCCTGCCGGACTATTTTTTTGAGCAAGCGGCCCTCTTTTACGGTATTGTTCTGTTTGACGTTGTTATGATAGCCGCCGGCATTTATTTTGCCGGTATGGAAGGCTCGGATCTGTATCTCGTTTTTTTCCTGATCGTCTGCTTGGCCACTCTGGGCGCTGAGTTGAAAAATCTTATTGTCGTCTGCATCCTGTTTGTAATTGTCTACGGCTGGCTGCTGTATCGGGACGGATTATTACAGGGAGATATGGCCGTCAGTTATTCCCTGCGCCTCCCCTTTATTCTGGTAATTACCCTGTTTTTGGGATACGTCGTTGATCTTCAAATACGGGATAAGGAAAAACGGCTTAAAGACTCGGAAGAAAGATACCGGACGTTTATCAACAACCTTCCCATCGGCGCTTACCAGCGTACCGTAGGGGAATACAGCCGGCTTTTAATGACGAACCCGGCCTTCAGGGAAATTTTTGGTTATCGAAAAAATGAAAATGAGGCCATATTGCAAAACAACGGGCGGTTTCATTCCTTTTATGCAAATGAGACGCAGCAAAAAAAGATGAATGAAAAATTGTACGAGGAAGGCCGCGTTGATGGTTTTGCAATAGATTTGTTGCGCAAAAACGGCTCTGTGTTTAACGTCCGTATCTGGGCGCGTCGTTATATCCCCCATACGGAAGAAATCATTGAAGGTGTCGTCATCGATGAAACCGAATTGAGGCAGGCGGAAGAGGCCATTCGAGAAAATGAAGAACGATTGAGGGTAATCGGTACGGCTTTTTACGATCTCATTTATGAATGGACTGCAGGGGATAACCGTCTGCGATGGTTTGGGGATATCAGCCAGAAACTGGGATACCGGCAGAAAGAAATCATTCCCTCTGCCGATGCCTTGCAGGCATTGATTCATCCGGATGATAAATCTTCTGTTCAAGAGGCGATCAGCGACCGTCCGACAAAAACAGAGCCGATTTCCATAGAATATCGAATTCGCAATAAGGAGGGAGAATGGCGATACTGGAGCGACTACAGCCTGCCCCTGCTGGATGAAGACGGCCGGCCGGAAAAATGGATTGGCGTCTGTACCGATATAACCAGTCGAAAGGAATTGGAAGCCCAACTACAGCAAGCCCAAAAGATGGAAGCTATCGGCGCCCTGGCAGGGGGGGTGGCCCACAATTTTAACAATATGCTGATGGGTATTCAGGGCTATATTTCTTCCATGATAGTGGACAAAAACCGCGATGATCCTGATTTGAATTATTTATGCAATGTCGAAAAAACCGTTAAAAAAGCAGGCCGCTTGACAAAAGACCTCCTGGGCTTTGCCCGGGGCGGCGCCTATAAACTGCAACTTACTGACCTCAACAGCCTTATTCAGGATGAGAACACTTTGTTCGGCAGTTCCAAAAAAGAAGTCATTATCAAGGAAGAACTTCAAAACAACCTCTGGGTGGTAAATGTTGATCAAAACCAGATTCAACAGGTATTAATGAACATTTATATAAATGCGGTTCAAGCCATGCCCGAAGGCGGTGGCGAAATTGCCGTCCGGACAGAAAATATTCACCTTGCAAAAGACCAGGCAGGAATATATAACGTTTCGCCCGGTCCTTATGTGAAGCTATCAATAAAGGACAACGGCTGTGGTATAGAAAAGAAATTTCTGGAAAAAATTTTTGACCCCTTTTTTACCACCAAAAATCCGGAAATGGGTACCGGCCTGGGGCTATCCTCCGCCTATGGGATTATTAAAAATCACGATGGAATTATCAGTGCCTGCAGTGAGAAAGGGGAGGGAACCACCTTTTCGATCTATTTGCCCGCCTTGCCAAAAGTCCGGATTGAAAAAGAAAAACAGATATTCTCCCACGCCCCCCAAAAGGGAAGCGAATGTATTCTTGTTGTAGATGACGAAGAAATGGTGATCAACGCTTGCGTACGATTACTGAGGCGACTGGGATACCAATTTATGCTTGCGCAATCGGGAGAAGAAGCGATTGCCCTGTATGAAAAAAATTATCAGAAAATCGATCTGATATTGCTTGATATGTTAATGCCCGGAATGTCCGGCGGGATGGTTTATGAAAAGATCAAAACGATTAATCCCCAGGTCAGGGTTTTACTGACCAGCGGTTTCAGTTTTAACCATCAGGCCCAGAACATTCTAAACAAAGGATGTAATGGATTTATCCAAAAGCCTTATGATATCGAACAGCTTTCTGCAAAATTGCGGGAGATTCTGGATCAGCAAAACAGTTCGGCCGGCTGATTCCGGTTCTCACCAGGTTTTGTTTTGTGCCGCCCATTATACCGGCGTTCTGTCGGAGGATATGATGCTTATACACTATTTGCCACCGACAGGAACTGTTTCAACCTTTTCGTCTATTCATAAAAAGGGAAATGGCCTCTATTCAATTTCTCATTAGCTGCTTGTAATTTCGACATCTAACCGGAGAAAACAATGAGACTTCATAAATGGTTCAAAGATTTCTCGCTCGAAGGAAAAAATTTACACTACAAATTGACCATTATCTTCGCCTTCTTTTTTATGACCCCGGTTCTCGGCTTTTTGTATTATGCCCTGAAATACGGTCTGATGAAAGATGAAAACACCCCCTTCTTTTTTCTGGCCCTGCTGGCCACCTCGTTTTTCGGATATACGATGCTCAGACGCCTGTTTGACCGGGTCTCCTCCATATCGAAGACCATCGGCGGCAAACGGCCGGCCGGGTCTTCGGAAGCCCCCTTTCACGCCGGATCAATGGAATTAAACCGTATTGTGGAATCGTTTAACAGTATGGAGGACCAGTTCCGGCAGACCAGCGAACAGCTCCAAAACCGGATGTCGGAGATTCTCATTTTAAAAGAGCTTTCCGATCTTTGCTACGTTACCTTGGGTGTACGACATTTTTGTGAGTACAATGTCAGGCGCAAGCCCTGCTTTCCCAAAAATCCTCCCACCGGTCACTCATAATACAACAGCGTAAAGCAATTATATTATTTGCGTGCTCCACAGTCCAATGCATGCCGG
>CAZWCS010000161.1:0-7418 GCA_964632805.1 uncultured Desulfobacterales bacterium | reverse complement strand
GTGCCGATGCCTTTGTCTGTAAACAGTTCCAGCAGCAAGGCGTGCCGTTTGGTTCCGTTAATAATCTGGACTTTTTCCACCCGGTTGGCAATGGCTTCCAGGGCATACTCGATTTTGGGGATCATGCCGCCCGAAATGGTCTGGTTGGCGATCATGGCGCGCATGGAGGCGGTATCGATGGAAGAGATCAGGTTGTTGTCAGCATCCATCACCCCGTCCACATCCGTTAACAGAATCAGGCGGCCGGCATTCAGGGCCGAAGCCATCCGGGAGGCCACCAGATCCGCATTAATATTGTAAGTTTCCCCGTTTTTGCCCACGCCCACCGGCGCAATGACCGGAATAAACCCCTGGGTCGCCAGGGTGTGGATAATATCCGGTTCGATGTGGGTAACGTCTCCCACCAGGCCGGTATCAATGATTTCCGGCGGGTCATCACCGCTTCCCGGACGGAAAATGGTCAGCTTTTCCGCCGCAATCAGGGAGCCGTCTTTGCCGCTCAAACCCACTGCTTTGCCCCCGTGACGGCTGATCTGGGCCACGATGGATTTGTTGATTTTGCCGCCCAGCACCATTTCCACGACATCCATGGTGGGTTCGTCCGTATACCGCATACCCCGGACAAAACTGGACTTGATCCCCATTTTTTCCAGCACGGAATTGATCTGCGGGCCACCGCCGTGAACAATGACCGGGTTCATTCCGATGAGTTTGAGCAGGGTCACGTCGCGGGCGAAGTCGTTTTTCAACTGCTCGTCCACCATGGCATGACCGCCATATTTAATAACAATGGTCATGCCGGAGAACCTTCGCAGATACGGCAGCGACTCGATTAATATATCGGCAACATTCGGTTCCATGTGTTTTTTTGTCCCGTTCGCTGGATGTCTCCATGTGCCGCGACGGCGTCGCGGGGGTGTTATAAAATAAAACGGCTTAAATCTTCATCTTCTTTGATGGAGCTGAGCTTCCGGGTCACATCCGGATCGTCAATAAGCACTTTTTTCTCAGGGGTATCCGGTGCTTCATAGAGCAGCTCTTCCAGCAGACACTCCATAAGGGTGTGCAGCCGGCGGGCACCGATATTTTCCGTATTGCTGTTGACTTCTTCTGCTATGGCCGCGATTTTATGAACCGCAGCGTCGGTGAAGGACACCTCTACCGCTTCCGTTCGTAAGAGGGCAATGTATTGCAGGATCAGCGCATTTCTCGGTTCCGTTAAGATTCGGACAAATTCTTCCTGGCCCAGAGAATCCAGTTCCACGCGAATCGGAAAACGGCCCTGCAACTCCGGAATCAGATCCGAGGGTTTGGCCATGTGAAAGGCCCCCGAAGCGATAAACAGCACATGGTCGGTTTTAACCGGCCCGTATTTGGTGTTGACGGTGCTTCCCTCCACGATCGGCAACAGGTCCCGCTGCACACCTTCCCGGGAGACGTCCGGTCCCTGCCCCTGATCCTTGCCCGTGATTTTATCGATCTCATCCAGAAAGATAATTCCGGCCTGTTCCACTTTTTCAATGGCGGATTTCACTACCCGGTCCATGTCTACCAGATCCTGCGCTTCTTCGTTGCAAAGGATTTCCAGGGCTTCCGACACTTTCACCCGGCGTTTTTTGGTATTTTTCGGCAACAGGCCGGACAGCATATCTTTAAAATTTACGCCCATTTCTTCCAAGCCGGCGTTAGAGAAAATTTCCACCATGGGCATGCTTTTGTCCGTTACTTCCATATCTATATAGCGATCGTCCAGCTTTCCCGCCTGCAGCATGGACCGCAGCTTTTCCCGGGTGGAAGTACCGCTGTCCGCCGGGTTAACAATTTCCGTGGATGCGGCTGCTTGGTCGCTATCTTCGGCGGGGGTGGCGGCACCGGGCAACAACAGATCCAGTACCCGTTCTTCCGCATTCCGGCGGGCTTTCTCCTGGACATTTTCCTGTTCCGCCATTTTTTCCTGGTTGATGGTCACTTCCACCAGATCCCGGATCATGGACTCTACATCCCGGCCGATATAGCCCACCTCGGTAAATTTGGAGGCTTCCACTTTGGAAAAAGGGGAAGCCGTAATTTTTGCCAGACGTCTGGAAATTTCCGTTTTGCCCACCCCGGTAGGGCCGATCAGAATAATGTTTTTGGGTGCGATTTCCTCCCGGAGATCTTCCGGAACCTGCCGTCGGCGCCACCGGTTGCGCAGGGCAATGGCTACGGACCGTTTGGCCTTGTCCTGCCCGATGATATATTTATCCAGTTCTGCTACGATTTCTTTGGGTTTCAGTTCGCTCATCGTTTTTTGATCCAGCCGGTTGTTTGATTACAATTCTTCGATGGTGATTTCCGTGTTGGTATAAATGCACAATGAGGCGGCGATCAGCATCGCCTCCCGGGCAATGTCCGCCGCTTCCAGGTCGGCGTGTTTAATCAGTGCCCGGGCGGCGGCCTGGGCGCCGGTGCTGCCGGAACCAATACTGATAACGCCTTCATCCGGCTCAATGACATCGCCGTTTCCCGAGATCAGATACATATATGTGTTGTCCACAGCTACCATCAGGGCTTCCAGACGTCGTAAATATTTGTCCGTACGCCAGTCCCGGGCCAGTTCCACCGCGGCCCGGGTGAGCTGGCCATTGTATCGCTCCAGCTTCGACTCCAGCCGTTCGGATAGATTCAGGGCATCGGCGGTGGCTCCGGCTACTCCCACAACAATCTTGTCATTATAAATCCGTCGCACTTTGCGGGCGTGGTGTTTGATAACCGTGGTCTCCAGTGTTACCTGCCCGTCGCCGGCCACCACCGTCCGGCCGTTATGCCGCAACGCCAGAATGGTGGTGCCGGAAAATCGCGGCGAACGGTTATCTTCTGGGGTGTGCATTGTCATAAATCTCCATCAGTTTATCAATGGTTACGTGCGTATATTTTTGCGTTGTGGACAGGCTTTTATGGCCCAGTATTTCCTGGACAATGCGCAGGTCGGCGCCGGCGTCCAGCATGTGCGTGGCAAAAGAGTGGCGCAGCGCATGGGGCGAAAGCGGCACTGTCAGACCGCAGGCGGCGGTAATTTTTTTCAGAATCCGGTTGATGGACCGGGGAGTGAGGCGCCCCTGATTTTTATTCCGAAACAGGGCGCCGCTGTCGGTTCCGATACCACCGGTTTCGAATAATTTCCGGCGATAGTCGGCAATGGACGAGAGGGCCTTGGCACCGATCGGCACCAGACGCTCTTTATCGCCCTTGCCCAGCACCCGGATCATCTGTTCGGCGGTATCCACATCCCGGGCGTTCAAGCCGGCCGCTTCGGATACACGGATTCCCGTGGAATAGATGGTTTCAAAAATGGCTCTGTTTCTCATATCCAGAAGGTTCGTTCCCGTGATGGAATCCAGCAGGCGGAACATGTCGTCCACAGACAGAAAAACCGGAATTCTGGTCTCGGTTTTGGGAGACAGAACAGCCGCCGGCGGGTTATCGGGAAATATGTTTTTTTTCTTCAAATAGGCAAAAAAAGAACGCAGCGTCGATAATTTTCTGCCGATAGTGGTTTTCTGAAGCCCCTGCTTGTGTAAAAACGCCAGATACCCCCGTATGGAGAGGATGGTTACATCCCGGGGCGTCAGAAGCGCCTTATCATCGGAATTGGCCAGTCCGCTGCCGGCTACGAAGCTGATAAATTCTTTCAAATCAGTGGAGTAGGCGCGGCAACTGTTGGCGGAATACCCTTTCTCTGTAGACAGGGCCTCGATAAAATCGTGCGTCAGTTTTTCCAGAAAGGGGCCGGATTTTCCGTGCTTTGTCAACGCCGAAAGCTCCTGTTTTTACCGGATCAGGAACAGCGGCAATCAGGCCGCGGCCCGCCGGGTTTTTTTCTTGAGCTTACTGATACGCCGCCGGAGTATGGCGGCTTTCTTTTTTTTATCAGCATCCAGAGCCGTCTGTCGCTCTTTTTTCAATGTTTTGATCTGACCTTTCAGCGTCCGGATATAGGAAACATCCTTTTTGGGGCCGTCGGTGGTAATGCCCTTGGCCGTGCGGATGGCATCCAGCAGTTCCGCCTTGTTCATGCCATGCGCCCCGGTTATCTCCGGCAGTTCTTTGGCCACTTCCCGGAGTTCAGTGGCCGTCATTTTTTCCAGTGGTTTTTCACCCATAACCGTTTGTCCTCCTTATCCTGTTTTCGGTTCATCAATCGCTTTGGCACCGCAACCGGCAGGGCGGTTCCGGGCTGTCCCTGCGTCTGATCGGAACATTTTCCCATAGATAGCATAAATAATTCATTACACCAGCTAATGCTAACGGTGTCAACCATAACATGATCTTTCAAAGCCGGACGGATGGCGGGCCTTGGCCCCGGTCCCGGCAACGAAAAGCCGAAAACGGGACACAAATCCGGAAAAGACAAAGGTCCCCTGGTCCGTTTCCGTGCTTTTTGCGGAGATCCTGTTTTGTAGGGGAGGAGAGGCAACCGGGCCTCCGCCTACCCGTAAATATCATATCCGGGGATCAGCAACCTCCAGAATTTTCGCAAGGCAACGGCAGGGGCCACGTTAAAGAAGGGAACCAGCGTACGAAAAAGCGCCTTTCGCAAGACGTCGGGCGATTGATTGGTGAGGTATTTTGCCCACCAGGCGTATTTGTATTTGGCGGTTGCCGTGTGAAATTGCGATTCCGCCAATTCCGGATTGGTGACGGCATTTGCCGCAATTTTGCCGCTGATCATGGCACTCAGCATCCCAAAGTAAAGGACGGGGTCCATCATGCCGGTGACTGTTCCGGCCAAGATTTTATCCTTCCAGAACAGCCTGGGGATGGTAGGGGCGGCGTGCGGAAGAACGGCAGATTCAAATGTCTGCCAGCCTTTTAAACTGTAGTCACAGGTGTTTTCCACCTGTTTCCGGAATCTGCCGGGGCCGTCCGGAGGGACTTGACCGTCTCTGCCGATCAGAAAGGCAAAACAGCAGTTATTGATATTGCTGGTAAAGCCGTAATCCTTGGTATAGCTGTCAAAATAAAGGCACACTTCCGGCGCTTTTTTGTTGCTTTTGCCTCTGGCATAGTATCCATAGAGGGGTACGCTCGGTTGCTCCATCATCTGGTAACCATCTTTTTCAAGCCCGACAGAAATAATGGAATTTACAGGCAATTCGACAAGCTGCTTTCTTGAATCAAAACTGTGACCATATTGAATATGGACGCCGGCCTCGCAAGCCGCCTGCAGCAGAATACTGTCCAGGGAAGTTTTCCTGGCGCCCCTTTCGATCATATAGGTTTTGCACCCTTCATTATATCTCATGGTTTTTTTCTTGCCCCAGATACAGAAATGAAACTCCCGGTTTAACTGGCAGGCCGGTGAAATATCAATGCCGATAAAATTTTTAAGCATGGAAAGATGAAACGGAGAACCCGCCGGATCAGGTCGGACCGTCGGCCTGCCGCCGATTTGCTGCTGACGCTCATGGATGGTTACGTCAAATCCTTCCCGGGCAAGATTGGTACCTGCCACCAGCCCCGCCAAACCGGCACCGACAATATCGATTTTTTTTGCGGACATTTTTCCCTCCGTCAGTGAAAAGCCTTTCTCTTCGCAGTGAGATAACCTTCTTTTGAACCCCCGAACCTGTACTCGGGTGCGGTTAAGGAGCCGTCTATCGCGAACGGGACCGCAATGATATCTCCGTCTGTTTGTTGACGAACGAATTTCTGGGCCTGGGGGGAGAGGGCGAGGATGTCTCCGGAAATTCCGGCTGCCATTTCCAGGATTCCCTGACCATCCAGCGTGAACCCGTCTAATTCGAGAAAGCCCATTATTTGAATCGTCATTTCCCGGCCCATTGATGGGTTTATTCCCGTAACGAGAATATCCCCCCTGTACTTGTTTTCATTGATGAAGGTTCCCGTTATGGTGGCTTTTTTGAAATCCACCTTGCTGTCGGCCACACAGGCGAATATCTTTTGTCCTTTGTCCGTTTTCAAAGCATCTTTTAATAAAAATGAGAACGCTTTGGTGAAAAGCGAAGGATCGTAAATCGTGGCCTCGCCAAGTTTGACGGTTGCCACTCCGGAACGGATCTGATCCAGGTCCATGGTGCCTTGAACGTCGACGGTGCATCTGCTGCCGATCTTTTTGGCGGCAAAATTTTTCAGGGCCAAGCCGGCATTTTTCAAATCAAATTGTGCGGAGACATCTGTTTTTATAAAATTTGTATCCAGATCAATGGTAAAGGCCATAACACCCCGGGATGTCCCGCCTTCGGGAACGAGGCTTTTTAAAAACGGTACAAACGCTATCATCTCGGGGACATTCAGATCCTGGGTACGGGCGGTGGCGAGCATTCTGCGATTTTCCCCCAGGTAATCCGTCACTCTGCCTTCGGCCTGGACATGGCTTGCGCCCACAGCCACATCAAACCGGTTGATTTCCAGAATAGACTTTCGGGCGTGGTAGACCGGTTTTTCCGTTAACACCACGGAAACATCCAGCGGGGTCCCTTTGATATCCCTTTTCCGGTCATACAGTTGGACCGCCGTTGCCTCGATACGGCCGGCGGCATCAAAGCCTTTTTCCATGTCGCCGCCAAGGTCCAGATCAAATTTAACATGGCCGCCAACAGGTTCAATCCCGCTGACGGTTTTATAAAAGGGATAGATTTGCTGAAACCAGGTCAGGTCCATGCCTTCTGAGGTTAATTGAAGGTCTGCCTTGATCTTATCTGTCTGAAGAAAATTTTTTATCTCCCCGTTCATTCTGATATGGTTATCCAGTACTGATACATAGATTTCATCAATATCCACTTCTTCTTTTAACATACTGATCGCGCCTTTGCCGCGTATTTCCGCGTCAAACCGTTTTCCTTTATCGGAGTTATCCAGATTGGAAAGATACATGTCTTCAAACGTAATGGTGCCCTCGCCGAGCATACCTTTTTCATAATCACCGGTGACCGTGACATTCATATTACCGATGCCGTTTTCCGGCAGGCCGATAATTTTTTTCAAGCGCATGTGATCTTCAATCTCGGGCGGTATCCGGACCAGGTTTTTAATAATCAGAGGTGCGTCTATGATGGCAAAGCGCAGATCCATGGGGGACCGCGCAATTTCGGCAATGGAGACGATCGGCCCGATGGTTCCCTCCAGGAAGGTGTTTTGTTTTTTTGCGCCCGGTGTCTGCGCTTTTATGTCGACATCGGCGATTTTGCCCTTGATGATATTTTTCATGTCCACATCAATATTGTGCAGGAACAATTGCTGGTGTCTGGAGAAAACAATATCCGTATAAATGTTTACCCGTGTATCTTCCACGTTCAGTTTTTTCACCCGGACCCAGTTGATGAAAGGGTTGCGCCGGTGATTGTCAATCAGGTCATCAATATTGCAGCAATTCTCGGCGAGTCTTCGGTCATCTGGACCTGTCGGTTTTGATGGCA
>CAZWCS010000160.1:0-7514 GCA_964632805.1 uncultured Desulfobacterales bacterium | reverse complement strand
AGTGGCCGGGAAAAAATCCCTCAAAATGGCCGGGAATTAAATCCCTGTTCCCACCCTGGGGACAGGCCGCGGCGCAACGGCCGCAACTGAGGCAATTCTCATCATCAATCACGGCCCGGTCGCCCTCCAGGTGGATGCCGTTATAGATGCAGGCGTCCAGACACTGGCCACAGCCCACGCAGTCGTCGGTAACTTCCATGTCCACCCCGGGCAGACGCTGGACTTTCCGCCGCAGCAGAGGATTCAAATAGGGGAAAGCCAGAGAAATGCAACAGCAGGGGCAGCAGTTGCAGATGGTGAACAGCCGGGACCCGGGATAGGCATCCAGCCAGATGGTATCAAAGCGGCCCTTGCCCACCATCTGCACCAGACCGACCTCCTGGCATATCCGGACATGGTCTTTGGCTTCCTCCTTATTGGCGGGGCGGGCCAGGTCCGGGTGAATGCTGCGGGCGGCTTCGCCCAGAAAGAGGCAGCCCAGCTCCCGGGGATAATCATCGCACTTGTTGGATTCGCGGCAGATGCAGAAATTCATGATGCAGCGGTACCCGGAAGCATCAATAAAGTGGTCGACCAGATCGGTGGGCAGCACCGTATTTTCGGTATCCGGGACCGGCTGGTTGACCTGCACCAGTTGGTTGCCCGGCAGAACCACCATGTCGTCCCCCCGCATGACAGTGCGGTCCAGGCGCCGGGCCAGGGAAGGATATTTGACGGTCAGGTAGTTTTTATACAATCCGGTGGGATAGGTCAATTTATAAAACCACTTACTGACTTTGGCCTTTACCAGTTGCTTGTTCATAAACAACCTCTTTTTTACAATTGGTAGATATTTTCGTCATAGCATATCCCGCCACCCTTGCAAACCCGAAAGACGGAGAAACAGCGGAGAACGTTTCTGAAAAAACGGAATATCGATTTTTACCGACGGGCGCCGAACAGATCGGTGCCCACCCGGATCATGTTGCTGCCTTCTTCAATGGCCACTTGGTAGGAATTGGACATGCCCATGGAGAGAATCTCCATGGACACCCCGGGCAGGTCGAAGGAACCAAGATGATCGAAAAGCTGCCGGGTCGTCTGAAAATAGGGCCGGGCCGCTTCAGGATCGCCGAACCGCGGGCCCATGGTCATCAGGCCGATGACCCGGAGATTTTCCAGGGAAGCCATATCCCGGACCAGCTGCTCGGCCTCTTCCGGGAACACGCCGGCTTTCTGCAGCTCGCGGCCGCTGTTGATTTCAATACAGACCGACAGGGGACGCGTGGCGCGGGTGTCGATGGCCCGGGCCAGCTTCAGGGAGTCCACCGTCTGGATAACATCGAACAGCTGCACCGCCTTGTTGACCTTGTTGGTCTGGAGATGACCGATAAGGTGCCACTGCACCCGGGCAGCAGCTTCCCCCAGCGCAGCCTTGATCTGTTCGGCCTCCTGCACATAATTTTCCCCGAATATGGTAATCCCGGCGGCGATGGCTTCCTCTATTTCCGCAGCCGTGCGGGTTTTGGCCGCGGCCACAATCTGCACTTCTTCCGGCACCGCCTGCCGGAGCCGCTGATAGTTATCGGTGATGCTCATGAAATGCTCCTGTTGTTTTCCGGGCCGCTCCGCACAGAGGGAATGCCCCGTCAAATCGTAATGACTTTGTCGGCCAGGTGCATGGCCGTAACAATATCCAGCATGTTGGTGGTTTCCCCCACCGCTTTTTCCTCCAGCAGATCAAAATGGGTCAGGCAGGTCCCGCAGACCAGAATGTGCAGCCCTTCCTTTTCGTATTCCTGCAATATCTCCAGTACTTCCGAACCGGAAACGGCCAGTTTGACGCCGCTGTTGAGAAACACCAGGCGCCACAGGTCCGGCCGCATCTCCGCCAGGGTTTTAATATAACTGATCATCAGCTTTCGGCCCAGATCGTCGTCACCGTGCCCGAGGCGATCCGTACCGCACATGACCATGATTTTGACGCCGGAAGGCTCCGGATCGGTCCGGACCGTCTGTTCCTGGGGTCCGGCAGCGCCCTCCCGAAAACCGGTCACCATAAAATCTTGGCCGCGGGTGCCCAGCTCCACCGCAAATCCGGCCGACGCCAGATACCGGCCGACATTCTGCCGGGCCGCCTCATTGTCTACCAGCACAGTAACTTCTGTCAGTCCCTCCTGCGTTACCGCGGCTCTGGTTTCCAGTACCGGCGCCGGACAGGCCTGGCCCCGGACGTCAATTGTTTTCATTTTCGTCTCCTTTACCCCTCGAAACCACAGCTTTTCTTCTTTCTTAAAATATCTATTATTGTGAATAAAAACAAGAATGGAAATAATCAGTGACAGAAGAACTGCCTCCCGGCATTGTTTTTCCCGCGGCAAAAATTTCGACTGCTGGAAAGCCTGAATCAAAAAAAGCCGCAACAAAAAAAGGGCCGCACCATTGTGCAGCCCTTTTCATCCAAACAATATGTGCCGTGCAGATCTTATTTCTGCGGATCCCTCCCTGAATATTCGGCATATCCCAAAGCCACCGTGCGGTAGACAAGGTGGGCGAACTTGGTATAGGGCAGGGCCAGGAACATGTTGAAAATAAAAATCAGATGGAGATAGTACATGAAGTAGGTCAGGCCCGTGGCCCCGGCCAGGCGGGTCAACTCGGTCAGCATACCGGTTACGCCCAGGCCGAAAACCAGACCGATCAGGTACCAGTCTTTATAAGAGGTCACTTCATCTTCCTTGGAGAGGCGATTTTTGATCATCAGACCGCCGCCGATCACCAGGGCGATGCCGGCAACGTTGGCCAGTATTTTCAGGGGGTTCAACTGGGAATACGGACCGGGATTCTGAAACAGGTACAAGGCGATAAAGCCGTAGGCCGTCATGATAAACAGGCCGATAAAGCCGTACAGAACCATCATATGGGCAGTGGAGCGGTCCTTGTTTTCGGTACACTCGGTAAACTTGTTGTGCTTTAAAATGGACGGCAGTACTGTAATAATACCCTTAACGGTTCCGATGACCAGCTCCGTCAGGTTCTGATTGCCCAGTTTGGTGCGACCGTCACTGACCGCCTGCTCATGCATATCGGTAATAAAGCGGTATAAACCCCAGAGGAACACTGCCACCACCAGCAGTGACAAGGGGACAAAAACCAGATCCACGAACCAGGTGGAATAAAAGTCCGCATGGGCGATAACATCTTCGCCGTGATGATGGGCCCAATGCAGACCGATCTTGGTCAAGCCCGCGGCTTCAAACAGCTTTTCCATAAGACCGCCGCCCACCATGGTAATCAAGGCCAGTACGGCGAACAGAACCGCCGGAACAGCAAACAGAATCGGCAGCATTTTGGGGCTGTTCATGGCTTTTCCCAGGGCTTTGGGGGTGGCATAGTCCATAATGGCATAGGAGCGGATGGCCGAAAGCACGTCTCCCGGCCGGGCCCCCCGGGGACAATAGGTGCTGCAGTCCCCGCACTGATGACAGAGCCAGATGTCCACATCCTTGACCAGCCGGTCACGAAGCCCCCAGGAGGCTTCAATCATCTCTTTCCGCGGAAACGGTTTCAGATCGGGAGAGATGGGGCAGACCACGGAACAGGTGGCGCACTGAAAACATTTTTTAAGACTGTCTCCGCCAAGCCCGATGACTTCATTCACAAACTCCAGATCAGGCTCAGCAACATATTTATTACTCATGGTATTGCCTCCGTAACAATCTGCATATGGTTTTTATCTGCGAAAGCTTAGAATCCTTTGAAGGGGTTGGGCCCCAGGGCTTCGATTTCTTCCACAAATGAATTGATGATCTCCGGAATCTTGTGATAATCATCGATGGCCACTTCCTTCTGGGTCACGCGCTCTTCCTCCAGCGCCAGAGACGACAGGGCGTCGCCGATTTTCTGCATACGGATGCTGGCCAGCTCACTGCCCTTGACAAAGTGACACTGATAATCATCCCCGTGTTTACAACCCAGCAGGATGGCACCGTCCATACCCTGCGACATGGCGTCCTTGATCCAGATAACATTGACCGAGCCCAGGCAGCGCACCGGAATGATGCGTACGTCCGCGGAAAAGGACAGCCGGTTCATCCCCGCCATGTCAATGGCCGGGTAGGCGTCGTTTTCACAGACCAGCGCCAGAATCCGCAACGGCGGCTCGTCATAGTCGTCTTCCGAGGGCACCTGCACGGCCTTTACCATATTGCCGATGCTGTTAATGTTATAATCGGCGAACCCAATGATCCGCTCCGGACAGGCCCCCATGCAGGTGCCGCAACGGCGGCAGCGCGTGGGATTGGGCTTGGGCGTTCCTTTTTCGTCGTCATCCAGGGCACCGAAGGGGCATTCTTCCGTACAGCGCTTGCACTGCGTACAGCGCTGGAAGAAAAAGTCCGGATAGGTCATATCCCAGGCGCGGGGGTGTACGGATACTCCGCGATTGGAGGACTCCAGACACTGTATGGCCTTTAATGCGGCACCGGCGGCATCCTCCATGGAATCCTCAATGGTCATGCTGCGTCGCACACAACCGGCGGCATAAACCCCGGTCCGCTGGGTCTCATAAGGGAAACAGATGAAATTGGAGTCGGCATACTGATCAAAAATATCGTTGTCCCGAAAACCCGGTCCCTGGCGATAGGCGAGGTTGACCACCGGGCTGTCATAAGTAGCCGGAACCATCCCCGCGGACAGCACCACCATATCGGCTTTGACCTCCAGTTTTTCGGCAATCAGGGTATTGTCTGCCTCCACTGCCAGACGATTTCCCTTCTGGGAAACGCCGACCACATCCCCTTTGGACATGAACACCCCGGGATCCTGCTGCAGGCTCTTGTAGAAATATTCGGTCAATCCGGGAGTCCGCATGTTCTGATAGAGAATGTAGGCCTTGCCGTCGGGATAATCATCCCGGACATACTTGGCCTGCTTCAGCGACACCATGCTGGTGACCGCCCCGCAATAATCGAAATCACTGTCATCACCGCTTTTTCCGGGACTCTGGATAAAGACCACCGATTTGGCCGGCTTGCCGTCCGACGGCCGCACGATCTTTCCCTCGGCCGCAATCTTTTCGAACTGATCATTGGTAATCACATCCGGCAGGGAACCGATGCCCAGGTGGGCGTACTCCTCGCCGTCGATGGTGGCCGGACGCCAGCCCGCAGCCAGAATGACCGCTCCGAACTTTTCTCCTTCAGGGTCCAGGGTAAGAATGTCTTCCCGGCCTTCATTGTATTTCTGCAGGGCTTCGAACTGCTGCTCGGCCGTCAACTCCTTGCCGTTTTCGTCCACCTTCATCTCTTCCGGCAGGGGATAAGGCACATCAAAAGAGTGTTTTTCCCCGGGTTTTTTCAAAGTTACCGTAAAATCTCCGGGCTGGCCGGCAATACGCGCCACCTCGGTTTCCGTTTTTACGGTAATGTTGGACTCGGCCTCCACCTTTTTAATCAGGTCCTGGACCATCGGCGGGATGAGGCTGTCATAGGGTTCGGAGACCGGCATCTGCTGCCGCAGCTTGGCGGCATAACCGCCCAGGGCGGCCTCCTTTTCCACGATGGTCACCGGATAACCGGCTTTAGCGGCATCCAGAGCCGCGGACATGCCGGTTACCCCGCCCCCCAGAACCAGAATTTTATTGGTAAAAGCATCCAGTTCATAGGGCTCAGGTAGATCAATGCTCTCCATCCGCGCCATGCCCATGCGGAGATTGTCTTCCGCCATCATCTGTACCCGGTCGAATTTTTCCTCATCCTCTTTTTCCTCTTCGGTCAAGGCCGGAAATTCGGAACGCGGATGGGACCAAACCACCTGTTCCCGGAGATTGACCCGGTCGACCAGACAGTTTTCAAAGGAAAAGACATCATAATTGACCCGGCGGGAACAAGCCGCGATGACCAGAGTATTGGTGCCTTCCTCCACATCTTTATTAATAAGATCTACACCTTCCTTGCCGCACAAAAAGGGATGGGTTTTGACAGGCAGTCCCTCTTCTTTGGGAACTTCGCATAAAGCATCTATATCAAGCGCATCCCCGATTCCGCAGCCTGTGCAGATATATACACCGTATTTCTTATCCATGGGGACCTCCCTACCTCTTCAATGTTTGAATTGCTTTTAACGCCATCCCGGTAGCATTCTGATTGGATGTGACTACATCCGCCGGTTTGTTGGCACAACCCGCGGCAAACATGCCGCCTTTCTCAAAATCATTCACAACAAACCCATCTTCGTTGTATCGCAGATCCGCCGGGAGTTTGGCACTGGCGGCAGTCGGCTGCATACCGGTAGCGAGGACCGCCATATCCACCGTTTGTTCCGTTTTTTCGCAGGAGACAGCGTCCTCGGCCACCAGCGTTACCCTGCCGCCGGCCGCCTGGCGGACTTCCGCCACCTTGCCCTTGATAAAGAAGACGTTTTCGTCTTCCTTGATGGTTTTGTAAAATTTTTCGTATTTGTATCCCGGGGTACGGATATCGATATAGAAAATATAAATTTTCGCTTCGGGATAGCGCTCCCGGATATAGGTGGCATGCTTCAGAGAAGCCATGCAACAGATATAGGAACAATAGGGAAGATGATTTTCATCCCGGGAGCCGGCACACTGAACAAAACCGATAGTTTCCGGTTCCTTGCCGTCGGACGGGCGGGTGATCACGCCTTTGGTGGGACCGTTGGGGGAAGCCAGCCGTTCCAGTTCCATATTGGTAATCACATTCTGGCAGATACCGTACCCCAGGTTCTCAATTTTAGAAGCATCATAGGGTTCCCAGCCGGTTGCCCAGATAATGGCACCCACGTGAAGATCGATGGTTTTGGGCTTCATATCCAGATCGACAGCCTCGTACTGGCAGGCCTCCACACACTTGCCGCATTCCGAGCCTTTGCAGACGGCCGGATCAATGGTGTAGCGGGTAGGAAAGCCCATTTCCGAAAATTTGTAAACCGCTTTGTTCTTGTCCATACCAAAGTTAAAATCGTTACTTCGCTCCACCGGGCAGACCGGCACACACTCCCCGCAGGACGTGCAGTTTTCATTGATAAAGCGGGGATTCAACTGAACCGCCACCTGATAGGCACCGGGTTCTCCGGTCACTTTGGTGACTTCCGCCAGGGTGTAGGTGTGGACCCGACGATTTTCCTTGATTCGCCGGAAGTTGATTTCAAGACCGCAGGTAGGCGGACACAGCTTGGGGAAATACTGATTCAGCTGTGCCACTCTTCCACCCAGGTAAGGGGCCTTCTCTATCAAAAAGACCTCGTACCCTACCTCGGCGGCTTCCAAAGCGGCAGTCAGACCACTGATACCTCCTCCGACCACCATTATACTTCCGTTGGCAGAGGTTGTTTTATCTGTTGCCATACCTTTCCTCCGTGCATCAAATTTTCTGTTGTTGGATGGGGTTCGGTTACTGCTACCGGCACCGGACGTATTCCCCCGCCCGGTGTTGATTATATTTTGAACCCGGATTTTTACGAATCTGAAAGAGCTGCCCCTGAAAACCATTCCCAGCGACCGGTCTGTCACAATC
>CAZWCS010000159.1:0-7524 GCA_964632805.1 uncultured Desulfobacterales bacterium | reverse complement strand
CTTTTGCATGGCCCGGATTTCTTCCTGAATTTCCTGTTTCAGACTTTTGGGGGACAGCACCCGGGCCTGGGCGCCCCAGCCCAGAATCCAGAGTTTGATCTCCTGGGTGCCGGCCACTTTTATTTCCAGGTCCAGGCAGCCGTTGGCGCGCTCGGTAAGGACCTGGGAGTCGTGCCATTTTTTCTCTTTTACATAACCGGCCACCTGCGGGGAAAACCGGATTTTGACCCGGGTGGGCCGGCCCTGGAAGACGCCGAAGCTGTTTTGCATGAACGCGCCGGCGGAAAAGGCCGCCGGCCGCTGAAAGGTTTCGGCCAGCATCTGCAATTTATGGATGCGATCCATGGCAAAGACCCGGATATCGCCGCGGAGGTGACAATGGCCGATAACGTAGAAACCGCCGTCAAAATACCAAAAGCCGTAGGGATCGATCCGGCGGCAGGTGTCTTCGCCCCGGCTCATGGTGAAGTAGTTGACTTCCAGGGTGCGGCTTTCGGCAATGGCCTGGTTGATGGCGGTAAACAGGTCGTTCAGGGTCTGGCTGTACCGTTTTCCGGGCCGCTGTTTGACATAGAGGTTGTTTTCCACTTCTTTTAAAAAGGTCATGGCCTCGGCGGGCAGAAGAGACTGAATTTTTTTAAAAAAACTGTCGAGGTTGTCGTAAATAAAGGTGTTTTCCAGAATTTTCAGCACATCCCGGCTCAGGTAGAGGGCCATGAGTTCGGTCATTTCCAGGGGAAGGGGAAGGCTGTTATGGCCAATGTTGAGCATGGCCCAGCGGGATTTTTTGTCGACCGGCTCATCCGGGTTGTACACGGGAAAGCCCGCTTCCTGCAAGGCGTTCAGATCCCGGTAAATGGTGCGCCGGTGACACTCCATTTCATTGGCCAGTTCGTCAATGGTGAGACCGGTTTCCGGGGCGGCGGCCAGTTTCTGCAACAGCCGCCACTGACGGATTACCTGTCGTTCCCGGCTCATATTTCCCCCTTTGAACGGTAATGGTTGTCCGTAATTGCGTCCGGGTCGTCCCGGAACAGACGGCTTGGTCGCTTCGCGCCGCGCAATGACAATAGCAGCGGTAGAATTCCGGCTTTTTTCGTTCCGGCCTCGGCCGGATAATTATAGCGCAGGGATGTCTGCGGGGCAAAAAAAAATGATTTTTTTTACGCAAGTGTGACCGAATCTGTCACAGGTATAAAGTACACTGTAAGTGAGGCCGGAAATGTTTTTTAAAACAGTTTCGGCCCGGGAGCCGTTTCGGCAGGGTGGGCGTTTTTATTCATCTTCAAGGCAAAGGAGGATAAAAATGGATCTCATCAAACGGTTTTCTGCATTTCCCGCGTCTTCGTCGTCCGAGGTTGTTCGTACCCTCAGCATTGACCTGGGCACCACCAACTCCACGGTGGCGGAAAGCGTCTGGCTGCCGGGCTATCCGCCCCTGTGCCGGGTCCTGGACATTGAGCAGCCGCTGGACACCGGCAGCTTCCGGGGGGCGCTGGTGCCTTCCATGGTGGCCGTAACCGGCGGTGACCGGCTGGTGGTGGGCGAAGGCGCCAGGCGCCTGCGGCAGGGGCCGCGCCGGGCTGAGCGGGTTCGGGATCAGAATTTTTTCTACGAAACCAAGAACGAGATGGGGCTGCAACGAACCTACGCCGGCGCCCCGGAGTACCTTAATCAGGCCTACAAGGTGGCCGGTTATATTCTGGGATTTCTGATGGAAGGGGCCATGCAGCAGACGGGTGCGGCCCCTGCCGCCGTATCCGTGACCGTGCCGGCCTCCTTCCAGTTGAACCAGCGCCGGGATACCCTGCGGGCCTGTGGACTGGCCGATCTTCATCTGCAGGAGGCGGACCTGCTGGAAGAGCCCGTGGCCGCGCTGATCGACTATATCATGGCGGACAGAACCGAGGCGCTGATTCCGCCGGCGGGCGAAGCGCGGTATTGTGTGGTGTTTGATTTCGGCGGCGGCACCTGTGACGTGTCGGTGCTTTCGCTGGCGGCCGGCGCGGAAAAGCGGCTTTCCCTGAGCCAGTTGAGCGTGTCGCGCTATCACCGGCTGGGCGGCGGGGATATTGATGTGTGCCTGGTGCATGAAGTGCTGCTGCCGGACTTGCTGGCGGAAAACAATTTGGGGCCGGGGGATTTGAGCTGGTCGGAAAAAAAACGGGAGCTGGAGCCGCAGCTGGTCGGTGCGGCCGAGGCCCTGAAGATTGACCTCTGCCGGCGGATCAGTGAACAGGAAAAGCAGGGCGTTTACCGGGAAACGGACAAAGAGGCCCTGCAGGTGGCCCAGCCGCCCCTGATCTGCTGGGCGGAAAGCGGCGAGCTGCGGCTGTCCCATCCCCAACTGACGGCTGCGGCTTTTGAAGCGGTGCTGGCCCCTTTTCTGGATGAAGCGCACCTGTATGCCCGGGAGACCGAATACCAGTTGACCCAGTCCGTTTTTTCGCCTCTGGAAGACGCCCTGGACCGGGCGGGGCTGGAACCGGCGGAAGTGGATTTTTTTCTGATGACCGGCGGCAGTTCCCTGATTCCCCAGGTTCGGACGGCGGTGACAAATTTTTTCCCAAACGCCGTGCAGGGCTATTATGAAGACCCCCTGGCCATGCAGACCGCCGTAGCCCGGGGCGCGGCCTGGAACACGACCTTTACGGCGGCCACCGGGCGCCCCCTGATTCAGCCGGTTCTGCACGACGGGCTGGCGTTGCTGACGGACGACGACGCGCATTGCCCGCTGGTGGCCCCGGCCACGCCTTTGCCCTGGCCGGCGGACGGCTCGTATAAGCGGGTGCGGCTGGTGGTGCCCGGAACCGGGGCGTTGTTTGTGGACGCCCTGCGGCTGACGATCGTGGGCCAGACCGATGAGCGGCATGTCTATGACGAAATCTGGTCCCTGCCGGAAGCGGCCCGGCCGGGCGATGAAATTGTTCTGGAATACCGGTTGACCGCCGCCAAGCAACTGGAATGCCGGGCCGTTTTATGCGAGGCCGAAGAGGCGGCCCCGCTGACGGTAACCATTGAAAATCCGCTGGTGAATGTGGTCAATCCCGGCTCCATCCGGTTGCAGATCGAGGCGGCCGAGGAACGGCTGCGCCGGAAAGACGGCGGCAGTCACCGGGACCGGGATGAGTTTGTGCAACTGGCCCGCTGGTATGCGGAGCTGGAGCAGCAGGAAAAGGCCCTGCATTATCTGCACACGGCCTTGAAAAAACTGGATGGGCCGGATGAAATCATCCTGAATCTGCAGGGGCAGTACTACTGGGATTTGACGGATTATGAGCGGGCGGAAAAAGCCTATCAGGAGGCCGATCGGGTGAGCCGGACCTGGGGCGGTCCCTTGTTTAATCTGGCCTTGATGTACCGGGATACCGGCCGTTGCGGCGAAGCACTGTCCACCGTGGAGCAGGCCCTGGAAAAGGAACGGGAAGAGAAGGCCGGTCCCTATCGGATGCTGAAGGCACAGGTCCTGAAAGATCTGGAGCGGACGGAAGACGCCCGGGCCGAGGCCGAAAAAGCGCTGGAGGCGTTTTCCCCTCTGGAGAAAACGACGGATTGGGAGTTGGGCTGGTATAACACAGCCGCTCTGTATGTAGAGGATACCCGGTTGCAGGACACAATCCGCAAGGAACGGCAGCGCCGCCGGCAGGAAAAGGCGTCTCCGGAGATGGATGCGGATACCCCCCGGCCGGTGATGAAACCGGAGGTGAGTGTGTACCAGAACAATTCCGCAGCCTGAGCCCGGCAACCGGGACCCTGTCAAGCCAGTTGGCCGGCGACAAAGCGGATGGTTTTGGCGGTTTCCTGCTTGAACTGCTCGTTTTCTCCGGCGGTAAATTCGGCAAAAGGGATCAGTTCGCAGGTTTTCATGACCGCCAGCAGGTCAAAAAGAGCGGTTTCGACCAGGGCGGTCCGTTTTTCCTGCCGGAGATCAGCGTCGCTTTCGGCCCGGGTGGCGGCGACCGCTTCGGAAAAGGCGTTGGCCGGGTCGGCGGCGCGTCGGCATAGAAGATCGCCGAGCAGGGTGAAGATGGCTTCCACCCGATCGCTTTTGATCAGGCTGGGGGTGTGGAAGAAAGACATGTCCGTGTTGACGGCGACGGTGGCTTTGTTCAGTGTCAGGACGGATTCAAACCAGTTCAGCGTGTAGCGCCGGTGATCTTTCGCCGTCCAGGGCCCTTTTTCCCACAGGTGGGTCCGCAGGATTTTGGGGAGGTTGGTGAGAAATTCCGGGCGGTCTTTGAAATTGTAGCTTCCCAGCAGGTCCCCGGCCTGGAAAATATCGGCCCCGGGGGTGTGGGCCCGGGGGGAAAATTCCGCGCAGAGCAGGCGCGTTTCTTCGCCGGGCCGGGCGATCAGGATTTTGCAGGAGGGCTGCTGCGGTTCGATCCGCTGCACCTCGGTATATACTTCCGGCGGCGTAATTTTGCCGGCCACCGGCGGTGCCAGGAAAGCGGCCTGAAGATTGGGGCTGAGATCGGCAACTTCCAGGGCGTCCAGAAAAAGCGGCAGATCATCGTCGGCCAGCCCAGGAACCGGAGACAGCCGGCCGGGTTCCAGATAGTCTGTGATCGCCTCCAGAATGGATTCCAGGGCAACCTGCCAGTAGGCGCTGCGGGGGTCTTTGCCGTCGCTGATCCATTGTTTGGCCTTGTCGGAAGCGGAATCCATACCTTTTCCCTTTCAGAACCTGAAAACGTTTTTTGTTCTGCCCCATGCCGTTCCTTCCGGCGGAATGGTTCTGCCGGTCCGTCGCGGGCATATTTCTTTCAGCCGGTATCAAAGCAGATGGCCGGTGGATTTGTCAACCGAAAGCGAAAGGCTTTTTTACCTGTCATGGCGCTCTTTTCTCCTCGCCAGTGTGAGCGACTTTCTCTTTTCCGGTCATGGCGCGATTTTCTCTCTTCTGGTCATCTCGAACGACCGCCCTTTTTTCTGTCATTGCGAGCGACCGAAGGGAGCGAAGCAATCCCTGCCGACATGCCTCATAAGGCCGACCGTCGCCATCATCCCCGGAATTATCTTCGTCTTTCCGATCATCGCGCCCTGCCGAAGGCGGGACGAAGCAACCTCAAGGGCAGCGGCAGAAAACAGTCTCCCGGGATTGCTTCATCCCGCTGAAGGCGGGATACGCAATGGCGGGAGAGGCGAGAGTTGGCAGAAGAGTCGCTTTACAAGGGCGCCCAGGCAGATAAATAAAGGCCGTACTGGCCGGGGTTTCGGTTGTTTTTTGGGCGCGCATGGTGGTATTGTAAAAAGCAACCGGTGGCACGGGCAGCGCGAAAGGTCACCACAACAGGATTATGATGCGGAGGACAGGATGCTTTATAAATTTGACGGCAACCAGCCGGAAGTGGGCACGGAAAGTTATGTAGCGGAGACGGCGCTGGTGATCGGAGATGTAGTTATCGGCAACAATTGTTATATCGGCCACGGGGCGATTATCCGGGGGGATTACGGCCGGATTGAAATCGGTGACGGCACGGCCGTGGAAGAGGGCGTGGTGATCCATTCTCCACCCAGCGCCGTGCACGAGATTTGCAAGCGGGTAACGCTGGGACACGGGGCCGTGTGTCACGGCCGTCGCATCGGATCGGAAGCGGTGATCGGCATGGGGGCCATTCTCAGCATTAATTCCGCGGTGGGAGACGGCGCGATTGTCGCGGAAGGCGGGGTGGTCCGGGCCAACATGGAAATTCCCGAAAAGGTGGTGGCCGGCGGCAATCCGGCCGAAATTATCCGGCCGGTCAAAGACAAGGATGTGGCCATGTGGAATTTCGGCAAGCAGTTGTATATCGATCTGGCCAAAAAGTATTTGGATATCGGGATGGAGCTGGTGGGCTAGGTATTCCGGGGACATCCATACTTAATTCAAGATTTCAACAGGGAGTGTGTCCGAGCTTTGCGTTGAATTAAGTATGTCCCCGGAATACGGGTGGAATATGAAGGGATCAAGGCTTGTTTTCCGGTGTTACGGGATCCAGGAAACGTTTGGCGCAGGTGCGGCAGGCCGGGGGAAAGTCGCTGCGCAGAACGGCCCGGCGAAAGCGGCGGTACTCTTTGTTGCGCCAGATATCCGATAGAGAGTTCTGAGTGAGATTGCCGAAAAACTGGTTGATCACCGCTTGCGGTTGATGGTTGACATAGTGTTGGCAACGGCTTTCGGGAACCGGAAGACCGGTCATAACACAGGGGCTGACGGTGCCCGAAGCGTTGACCACCAGGGCGCGGCCGATGTTTTCGCTGCACCGGGGGGGGACAGGTTCCGGAGAAACCAGTTGACAGGCAATTGTCCGGTTGTGGGCGGCTGCTTCCTGCCGGATGGCATGCAGGCGGTCTTTGCAGTTTTTCCAGGGTCGACCGCTTTCCGCCAGGCGGGCTTCTTCGGTCAGGGCGGGTCGCACAATCAGAGACAGAGAACTGACTACCGCTTCGACGGCGCCGCTTTCGTTCATGAATGCCGGCAGGCGCTCGATTTCCTCCAGCCCGGAACGCAGCAGCATATAGGCCAGATGAATGGCCGGGGTCTTTACGCCGTATTTGGCTTTGGCCCGCTGAAGGCGGTCTATGGCCTGCCGGACAGCATTGAAGGTGCCGGACCCGCGGAAAGTGTCGTTGGTGTTTTCCAGACCCGCCAGAGAAAAGGCAATGAGATCCAGACCGCTGTCGACCAGACGTTCGGCCGTATCGGAGGTGATCCGGGTGCCGTTGGTGGTGGTGCCCACCCGGGCACCGGCCTGTTTGGCGCGTTTCAGGAAGGATAAAAAGCCGGGATGAGTCAGCGGTTCCCCCCATCCCTGCAGGTGCACCAGACCCGCCTGATGAAAAGTCGGAAGCAGTTTTTCATAAATTTCCGGCGGCAGGTGCCGGGCCTGCCAGTGTGAACGCCAGGCGCTGCGCGGGCAATAGAGACAATCGCCGTTGCAGTGCGTGGTAATTTCGATTTGAATCCAGTCCAGCCGGGGAAAACGATCCGGCAGCAGGGCCGGCAGAATTTTTGTTCGCATGGAACCGCCTTTGGTAAGTTTGCGTATTCCGCGTATTCCGGGGACATCCACTTGACAGACTCGTAAAAGGTCGTCACTCCGGGCTTGACCCGGAGTCTACGCATAATTAAGTAATTGAAAAAACTGGATACCGGGTCAAGCCCGGTATGACAAAAAAGCTGTTTTCCGACTTTACGAGTCCATCATACGTAATTCAAGATTTTGGCAGAGGAGAGTGCCTGCGCTTTGCGTTGAATTACGTATGGATGTCCCCGGAATACCGAATACCAGGGATCAGCCGGCTTTTTCCGGAAAGAGTTCCAGAACGGCGCTTTTCTCCGCCCGGCAGATGCCCCGTTCCGTGATAAACCCCGTGACCAGCCGGGCCGGGGTTACATCAAAGGCGTAATTGGCGGCCGGGCTGTTTTCCGGCACAATGCAGACGTTTTGCAGCCGGCCGTTAACAGCGCCTTGAACATACCGGACTTCGTCGGGGTCGCGTTCCTCAATGGGGATGTCCCGGAGGCCGTCGGTGGTATCC